>NZ_JBHTYI010000010.1:0-169749 GCF_043656335.1 Peribacillus sp. NPDC056705
AAACTGCATTTGATTTTTCGTCTATCGTATATTTAGTCAAAAAAACTGCACCTCCAATTGTTAGATGTTGTCTAACAATTGGGGTGCAGTTCATTAATATGGCCCTTCTTTGTTTTACTTTAAATCTGTTGCTAGTTGGTTCAGCAAGACTTCATTGGGGTCTTGGCTGATCTCCCAAATCATGGCTCCTGCTAATCCTTTAGATTTTATAAAATCTGCTTTTTGATCCATCGATTCTGCATCGTCATAACTAATAAAGGTGGATCCGTTCCATAAATAAGGAACTTGGGAATCTTCGTTCCAATATCGGACAAATCCATTTTTTCCGATAAAGTTTTTCTCTATTGTATTATAACTAACTGACTCAACACCCGTGTAAGATTGGTTCAATCCATTATTGGTATTATTAGTACCCTTATATTCATACCCATAAAACGGGATACCCATGACGAGTTTATTTGCAGGAACCCCGTTGTCTAAAAATAATTGCACAGCTTGCGAGTCACTCGGTGAATTGGAAGGTTCTCCAGAACTGGCATTTAGAGGGGAGTTAAAGCCGGTAAGGCTTTCCCATGGACCATGCATATCATAGGTCATAAGTTGAACATAATCTACAATTTTACCAATTTGATCCAATTGCGTGCTTTCAGCAAAAGAAGATGAAGCACCGGCAGCAATAGAAATAGTATATTTCTTCCCATCTAACGCTTGCTGCGCATCCAGTTTTTCACGAACTTTTTGCAAGAGAAGCGTATAATTCGTCTTGTCGATTGGACGAGTAACATTCGTCTTCAATCCTCCCCCAACCGGATACTCCCAGTCAAAATCAACGCCGTCAAAACCATACGTTACTAAGAACTTAACAACGCTATCAGCAAAGACAGTTCTGGAGGAGTCGGTCAATGCCGCATCGGAAAATTTACCGGACCAGTTCCATCCACCGACTGATATGACCGTTTTTAGATGAGGGAATTTTTGCTTTAGTTTTTTAAGTTGATTGAAATTCCCTTTAAACGCATCCGTTGAAGAATCTCCTGGAAATGATTTTTCTATATCGGCATCGGGATCTCCTACCTGCATCTTTAGATCATCCCCAATATTTGCAAAGGCATAATTGATTTGTGTTAACTTAGAAGCGTCAATGTCCGATACGTTAAATCCGTTATAGGTAGACCAGCCTGCATAGTAACCAGAAACCACATGACTTGGAGGCGTGAGCATCGGTGAGTTAGTCGAAACGGTTAACTTTTGACTCGCAGGTGATTCTTGTCCTTTTGCATCCTTTGCCGTAACGTAAAATGTATATTGGGTATCCGGAGTTAGTCCGCCTACAACAAAGTGAGTACTTGTCGTGTCCATAATTTTAACGTTGTTTTGATAAATGGAGTAGCTTGATACACCATCATTATCGGATAAGGCATCCCATTTCAAAGAAATGGAATGATCGGTTTTCCCTGTCAAATCGAAATTCTTGGGTGCATGAGGCCCCATTTTATTATGAACGAATACAGTTTTGGATGTTTCAGTTTTTTGCCCCGATTGATCATAGGCAATCGCCTTTACGATCTGATATCCATCAGGAACCCATGGGTCGGTAGCCCAAGTGATGGAATAGGGCTCGGACGTCCTTGTTCCAATCAAATATTGTCCATTTGAACTGTAGAATTCGACCTTTGATATCCCCGTATCATCTGACGCTTTGGTCGATAAATTGATGTTTCCTTTTACAGTTTCTCCATCACTTTCTACTGGAGATACCTCTAGGGGAATCACAGTAGGAGGAAGGTCCTGAGTAGTTTCATTAAATGTATCGCTTGCCGTTGAAACATTCCCTGCTCGATCTTTTGCTTTTACAGACAAATGGTACGTTGTCCCTGGTGTTAAGTCGTTCAGAGTAATACTCGGGCTAGTTGAAGTCCCGATTAGAGCCTGATCATTGTAAATATCATAAGACACCACGCCAACTTTATCAGTAGAAGCATCCCATGCTAACGAAAGGCTTCTATTTGTTTTTTCCGTGGTATGCAAATTCGTTGGTGCCGAAGGTGCACTTTTATCATTCTGAACGTAAATCTTTTGAGAGGACTCAACTTTTTGCCCCGATAGATCATAGGCAACTGCCTTTACAACCTGTTCCCCATCTGGAATCCACGGATCAGTTGACCAAGTAACGGAATAGGGTTCCGATGTCTTGGTCCCAATCAGATACCCACCATTTTTACTATAGAATTCAACCTTTGAAATACCACTATCGTCATTTGCTGTGACGGAAAGTTTTACATTACCTGATATGGTTTTTCCATCCTTACCTAAAGGAGATACCTCTATGGAACTCACAGTAGGAGGCAAGTCTTCTGTCGTCACATTAATTGTATTGCTTGCCTTCGAAATATTCCCTGCATGATCCCTAGCTTTTACTAACAAATGATACGTTGTACCTGGCTTTAATTCATTCAAGATAACACTCGCATTTGTAGAGGTTCCAATACGAACTTGACCATTGTAGATGTCATATCCCACTACACCAACATTATCGGTAGAAGCACTCCATGCTAGAGAGATGCTTTTATTAGTTTTGGCAGTGGTGTGCAATTTAGTTGGTGAAGAAGGTGCAACTTTATCATTCTGTATGTAGACTTTTCGGGTTGTGCCAGCTTTGTGCCCTGTCTTGTCGTAGGCAATCACTTTTAAGATTTGTTCTCCATCAGAAACCCATGGGTCGGTCGCCCATTTTACAGTATAAGGTGGGAGAAGTCTTCTTCCCAATTAGAAACTTCCCATCGGCACTGTAAAATTCTACTTTTGATACTCCTAGGTCATCTCCTGCCTTAACAGAAATTTGTACATCACCCGATGTTGTTTTTCCGTCAGTAGCTAAGGGAGATACCTGTACGGGACTTACCCAAGGAGGATTGTCTGCTGCTTGAGCAACAGGTATAAGTATAGGAGAAAATAAGCTTACACATAAAAATCCAATCGAAAAAGGATAAATCTTTTTCGATAATTTCTTGACCTTACCCTTTACCTCTATCAATCGCTTTTCTCTCCTTTTATACTTGCTCAAATTGATTCACCTAGCAATTGAATCACTAAGATATAGTATAATATATTGATATAATAGGAGTATAGTCGGTAATTTTTGTAATTTTTAATCAAAGGTGCCCATCATATACCATCAAGCCTACACATTAATATTACCTATTTAATTGTTCTTTCTAAGGTTGATGAAGCTTGCCTTTTTGTTATGAAACTATCGGGGCAGAATAGTTCAACAACGCATATAAAAAAGGATTGAATTTCCATATGTAAAAACATTTGGGTATAGTAAAATATGATTGTTCACAACTAGAAAAAAGGGGTTTTTGGAGGTTTTTATGGCTTTTCTTAAAATTTCAAGGATTAAATTTATTAAATTGTTTCTTAATACAATTTTTCTTACGATTATTCTTTCATTTTTATCGAACATATGTACAGATATAATTGCTTTGATTCTTGGGCATCCAATAGAAAAAGGTACAGAATATGTAACTTTTATGGTTCTGATTTGGCTTTTCTTTGCATTACAGAGTGAAAAGTATAAGGTGAGATAATGGATTTATTAGGAGCAATGTCTGTGTTGTTTGGTTTTGTAGCGTTATATGGTGGATGCGCCTATAATAAAAAAAGACACGAAAACGATGGTTTAGATGGTTCTGGAGCTGATTCAATCATTAGTGTCATCATCTCTTTATTCGTTGTCATCTTATTGAGACTGTTACCATATCAGGTTACCAAAACATTGTTATTTATATTTGCCTTTATTTGTTTTTGTTTTAGTGTTTATGCATTTACTCACTTAAATTAACGTGTGCTTAGTCCAATAACAGGGATTGCATCAGGGCTGTCTTTTAGGCAGCTTTTTCTTATAGAACTACCAAGGCAGGTTAATTGCATTATAGTGTATATTACAGTGAATAAATATATTTGTGAGGTGTTACTTTATGGGAAAAGATTTCTTTGAAATAGAATCAAAAAAAATCAAATTAACCGATATTAAAAGTTATGAAATTACATCCGAAGAAGTAAATAAGCAATGGATAGAGGAAGTAAAGCCTAATTTGCTTGTTCGGATAATATTGTTTTTTGCAAGTCCTGGAACTACTGGTGTGAAAAGAGAAATCGTGAAAAGTGGAAAGCGTCCATATGATGTACTGATTATTAAAACTATTCAGGGGGATGAATATAGGTTCTCTAAAAATGAGTATGTATTTGATGTACAAGAAAAAGTGAGAGAACTGAACGAATTTTTGAATTCAAAGTAAATCCAGAAAGAGTGACTTTTTGAGTGAAATTAGTCTCCAAAATATTTATCCCAAACAAATTTGTGAAGTAATGAACCTAAACTAACGGGTGCTATAGTTAAATAAGGGTGGTTGCAGAGGCAACCTTTTTTTATGCAACTAAATGGGCAGGTTAGTTCAAAGGTGTGGAAATATTTTCATGTACGAAATAGAATTTTTTTCGCTTATGATGAAAAAAATGTGATTATAGGCGGACAGAAGTGAATTTATGGATAAAAAATCATTTATAACAATATTTATTATCTATGTTGTTTTGGACTCTATGAAAGATGTAGAAATATCAAATATGTGGATACTTAACCAATTAATTAAATTAATTGTCTGTTTCACAGTGTTTTATATTTTTGTATTTATTTGGAATTTTATTACTAAAGAAAAATTTCAAAAGATTAATTCAATTATGGTACTCGATGAATAATTCTTTGTTTATCGGGTTGCGAGAGCTGAAGAAATATTACGATCAGTTACGACTGATCATTCTCAATATTAGAAGCTGTATAGTAAGAAAAGACATAATAAGTATAAGGAGAAAAAATGAATTGGTTATCATTTGTATATGCGATGATTTTTGGATTAGTAATTTCCTTTATAGGGGGTTTTTTAGACTTTCCTGAACCTCTTGTTTCCTTTTTCGTCATTATCATTATTGCGTACTTCCTTATATATGCGAAATTCCGATTATATTGGGGAATAGGTGATGTAGAAAAAATAGAACAACTTATTTTAAAAAATAAAAAGAATCCTTTTTATAGATTTTATTATGGAATTGCTAATGGAATTGAAAAAGATGTGGACGAGTCCATTAGAAAAATCAATCAAGGTTTTCACCTGCCTATTGTAAAAAAACAGAACCAATTAATTCATGCCTATTTTTACGAACGACCAGAAGAAATGGAAAAGATCTTAAACGGCATGAGAAAGTCAGCTTTTACTCTTTATTACCAAGCAGCTCGTTCGATTTTGATTAATGATTTTGAAGGTGCTTGGTCATATATTAAACAAAATCCGAAAATGTGGATGCAGGAAGCATTAACAACAGAACTTTTGGTTAAAGAGAATCGGAAAGAAGATGCATTCAGTCATGCACGCAACGCTCTTTCGAAAACAAAGGGAATACAGCGATATCTTTTATTACGTAGTTGGGAAAGAGAATGGGGTATGACTTTAAAATAAGGGCAAATTCAAGAGATAAAATGAAATAAATACGAATAGTTTTTTACTAAAGTGGTGATAAATTCGATAATCATTTTAATTAATTATGAGAAATTCCTTATTGCTTTAAAAGGGAGCGTTAGATTAAGGTCAGAGCTGTCTTTAAGGCAGCTTTTTCTTATGCAACTATCGGGGCAGGTTAGTTGCATAAGTTTTGGGGGATTTTTCTTGAAGAATAAGTTTAGAGTTCATGCTAAGATTCACTGTAAAAGAGGTGTTTTCTTTGAACATACAAAAGTGTGAAATTTGCGGGAATCAATTTACATGGAGAGAAGTGGGAAGGAGCACTACTGCTGGTTTTGGTTATCAGCCACTTATATGCAAGAAATGCGGAACTAAACATGAAGTTACTATGATGACCAGAATCATAGTTGCATTGTTAGTACCAATTGTCTTATTCATTCTTAACTCAAGTAATCTCCTCCCTTTTTATATTCCTTTTTATATAGGATTTTTGATTATACTAGTTTTATTTTTTACCGTCATGCTTAGCTTCCCTTATTTCGCAAAATATAAAGTTGTTCAAAAATCGTAAGTAAATTTTACTTGTTGAACTATAGGGGCAGTTAGTTGAAGAAGGATTGAAAAATTATTGGATTTTAAAACGAATAGAAAAGTGAAATTATAAGAAGGAATTGAGAAAAATGGATGCTTTGGTTGTTGGATTGTTGTTTCTAATTCCAGGAATAATCTTTTTCATATGGGTCTTGTTAAAATATACGGAAGAGGAGCATAGGAAGGAAGTTAAGAAGTGGAAATGGATAAGAAATGATACCTATGCTTCTTGGTCAGAACAGGATATGATTCTTTTTCACAAAATTGCGAGTAAATCGTACATTCTTGCAAAAATAATTCTTATACTGTTAACACTTATTCCAGTTGTAATCGGTGCTTTCGCTTTATGGGTCTATTTTTCGTAGATTGACTATTTGCTTGTCGAGCTAACGGGGCAGGTTAGTTTTTTATTCTCTTTTAGAGGGTGTAAGGAATGAGGTTCGCAAAATGAAAATAATGAATGTAGTATGGGTTTTATTAATTGTAATAGGTATGTTATCTGGTTGTTCCGAAGGTCCTCCGATTGACCACTTTGAAGAGAAAATAGTAGAAGCAACCGTAGTCAAAAAAGAACACGTAAGAGATGATGCGTCGGAATGGGAACTCACCCTCCGATATAAAAATAACGTCATCGTATATGGATATGACCATTCGGACTATTACAATCAGATAAAAGAAAGGGATAAAGTGCCTGTTACCTTAAGAAAAGGTTACACAAAGGAAAACAAATTAGAAGTTGAAACGATAGAACCAGTCAACGAATAAAAAAAAGCGATGAATTATAAAGATTATTATGGAACTAATGGGTGCTTTTGCTTCACAACAAATGGCAACGAAGGGAAAACTTTTATGGTAATGTTCGTTGGGTTACTTCTCTTTTTAATAGGTTTGGTTTCTTTTATATCTTTTTTGGTTTATGCGTATATAGAATTTAAGAAAGATGAAACTAAAACATCCAAAAAAGTGGTTTTTTTAATTTTAGGAATAATTGATATTTTGTTTACAGAAAGTATAGAAGGTTTTCTTTTAATATTGTCACTTGGGGCTATCCTTATTGGTATTGTACTTATAACAGGGTCATTTCACTAACGGGGCAGGATAGTTTAAGAGGACATAACTCGGATTGTAAACTGGAATTAAGATTTAAACCCAAAATTCATCCTGGAGGGACCAATGATAAACAAGTTTGAAATCAGATATTTTTATATTATCAGCCCAAGTGATGATAAATTTATTAAGTGGAGTACAGTTAAGGGAATCCTTAACGAAGATATAGTAGATGATTATGAAATAATTACTGATTTAATGGCTCAAGATGTTCGAGATAAGTTTGGTGAAGAATATGAAGTTTGGGATATAGCCAAAGATGAATTTGAACAGAAAATAAAGCCTAAAATGAAATAAGGTTCCTTAACCTAATATAACTAACGGGTGCGTTAGCTGAAGATCGGAGCTGTCTATAAGGTAGCTTTTTCTTATGGCACTAACGATGCAGTTTGGTGAAAGAAGACGTTAGGTGAACCATTAATATTGATATTATTCAAGGTTGTACTTATGATGGGTTGCTTTAATAAGAATATTGTATTTTTGAAAGGGATTTTTCAATGACAGCTCATTATTTTATCGCTACATTAAAACCAATTCCTGAATATCACACAAGTGAAAATAATTATCCATTTCTAAATGGTGAAGCGTATAAGGAAAGTTTGCCGTTTACCCTTCCTTATGTTTATGAACTTGGAGGTGAAGATATTGAATTTATTACATTCTTAGATTCATTTATGGAAATAGGGGACGTTGTAGAACTATATATATTTGAGGAAGGACGACTGGGTTATCCCTTATCACATAATTATCCAGAAGAGGCCAGAACAATTAATCTCTTTAAAAAAACTTACAAAGATCAATACGGTGAATATCAATTAGACTCAAAGAAATGGAAAGAAAAGCTTTCCAGACGAACTATTGCATCAAAACGAAGCGTTACCACATTCGTGAAATATTAGTGACCTGCTGCTCTCAAGGGTGTTATTGAACTAACGGGTGCGTTAGCTGAAGATCAGAGCTGTCTTAAAGACAGCTTTTCTTATGGAACTATCGGCCAGTTTACTTGAATAAGGAATATACTTGGAGGTGAAAATCTTGAGTTCAACCTTGCCTATAATATTAGGATTGCTACTGGTAGCGTATTCTCTTTTTATTCGAAAAAAGAAATAAGCACGAATTGTAAAAGGAATGTACATAAGCTAACGGGGCAGGTTAGCTACATAAGACTTATATTTATTTGGAAAAAAATGCTTAATTATAACTTCTTTTTGTTATTAAGCAAAAGAAAGTGTAATAAAGTAATTACTGTAGGTCGATAAGGGAGGTATCCAAATGAAAGTTCGGCTAACTGAATTTAATCAAAATTGGGCACAAATGTATAAAAATGAGGTTCAATTTTTAAAAACAATATTTGGGGATGAAATCATCAGATTTGAACATTTTGGCAGTACATCAGTTTGTGGTATGAAGGCAAAGCCTGTAATTGATATGATGTGTATCGTAAAAGACATCGAGAAGGTTGATAAATTTAATGAGAAGATGTATAACCTTGGGTATGATATTGCTGGAGAATGGGGGATTACAGGTCGCAGGTTATTTCAAAAAGGTGGAGAAAAAAGAACTCATCATATACATTTTTATCAATTTGATAACCCCGAAATCGAACGGCATCTAATATTTAGGGATTATCTGCGGTCTCACCCAGAAGAAGTAACAAGATATAGTAGCTTTAAAGAAAAATTGGCGAAACGGTTTGATAACACAAGTGAGTATAGTCCAGCAAAAGAGACATTTGTTAAAGAAATGGAAAAACAAGCAATCCTTTGGTTTGCAGAAAATCAAAAGAAATTATTTTTAGATTAATACCGATTAATAACTTAACTTTATTTTTTTATAAACGGGTGCTTACTTCAATAACAAGGGTTGCTGCGGCAGCCTTTTTCTTATGGCACTAACGGGGCAGGATAGTTCAATAAGCGATTTTGTAGAATAAAGTGTAAACTCACAAAACCTTTGAGTTGCAGAATACACTCAACAAATTCAAATGCTATCAAAAAAAAGCAACAGTTTAAATAAACAGAAATCGCAAAGTGGTTTCTGTTTATTTTCTTAACTTAGGTTTTTATTTGCATGTTATGCTTTTTCCAAAAATACTTTAACTTTTTGAAACTTTTTCTGAAGATATATTCCACTAATGGTTGAAAGGAGTTGAGAGAGATGAAGTTTGATGATGATAAGATGGTTAAAAAAGCAATCAGGGGCAATAAAAAAGCTTTTGAACAACTCATAAAGCAGCACTATGAACGAGTCTACCGGACTGCTTATCTTTATGTACATAACGAAGAGGATGCATTAGATGTCGTTCAAGAGGCAACGTATCAAGCTTTTACGAGTATTCATTCGTTAAAGCATCCGGAATATTTTATGACTTGGCTTACAAAAATCATTATCCGATGTGCTGGCCAAATCCTTAAGAAAAGAAATAATATTGTGCGGCTAACAGACGAAGTATTGTCTAATTTAACGGTAACCTATCATTCAGGTCATGACGAAGCAATAGATCTATTAAATGCGATCGGACAGTTAAAAGGGAATTATCGATCCGCCATAATTTTGTTTTACTACTATGATTATTCTATTAAAACCATTAGTGAAATCATGGAGATCCCCCAAGGGACTGTAAAAACTTATTTAAGCAGGGGGAAAGCCGAATTAAAAAAGTCCTATAAAGAAGAGGAGGGCAAATGCAATGGATAACAAAGAAGTAAAAAGTGCTATTGAAAAAATAGTTGTACCAAAAGAAAAAGTGTTTAGCGCTATTGATAAAGGCTTAGAAATGTCAGGGCAAGGTAGGAAAATAAAGATAAAGAAAGTTCTTGCAGGTTCAGCTGCTGCAGCTGCTCTTCTTGGGATCACCGTTGCCTCAGGATTTGTTAATCCTACAATGAATAGAGTATTAGCTAATACCCCTTTAATAGGCGGGATTTTTCAAGAATTTAATGATTCAACAGGCGTAGAATTAGCTAACCAGGATGCAGTTACAGAATTAAACCAATCAATTACAAAAAATGGGGTAACTGTAAAACTGACCAGCGCATACTTTGATGGCAATGTAGTATCAATCACAGGATTTGTAGATGAAGATGTTGAAAAGGGGCATAACGAAAAAGGAGAAGTAAGCTTTGATGTAAACTTTGAACACAATAAAGGGGATCATGACCCTTGGCTAAATGGAAAGTCAAATGACATTAAGAAAGTGGAAAATGGATATAACTTTCAATGGAAAATGGTATATCCTTATAAATCATTTATGGAGAATTCTACTCTTCCCATAACGATTCATAATATCAACGGGATAAAAGGTGAATGGAATTTTGATATTCCAATTCAACAAGAAAAAAATCGTACACTTGCTATTAATCAAGAGCAAGGATATCCAGAAGACGAGGTAAAAATCCGTATTAAAGAGATACTCACTGCAAAGGCATCATCTTCACTTATATATGAGACCGTTGAGAAATACAAAGGTGATGATATTTATATAAAAGCAGTTGATAATAAAGGAAAAGTGTATAGGTTTGGAGATGGAACTTTACTTGATGAGTCAGAACAAGATGATGGATATCAAAGTACCATGAGAAGAGAAATGACCAAGCTCAATTCAGATATTACTTCACTTACCTTTTATCCTCAGTTATCTGCAGCAGATCCAAAAGTTCAACAGCTTTTGAATATTAAATCTTTCAGCTTAAAAAGCACACGGTTCAATTTAGGCCTGCAGGTAAATGATGTTACTCAAAAAGGTGAGAAATTGGTAATAGATTATCAACTTACAGGGATTCCGAAGAATTTGAGTAAAGGTAAACTTGAAATAATTAACCATAATTTGAAATACCTTTTCTGGTTGGTTGATAAGGAATATTTAACTAAGATCGACCCGGAAAATCCATGGCCTCCTAAAAACCACGGTATTCCCTTTAATAAAGTAAAAATGATTGATAAGGCAACAGCACACTTCCAATCTACTTTTGACTTAAACGGAGAAGAAAGGATTGAGAATTTTAAGCTGGAAAATACAATGTTGCTATTTGATTTTTCAAGCTTTGTCCCAGCTAAGGAATTAAAACCATTTACTGTTGTACTTCCAGAGGGGAATGAATAAACAATTAAAGTAGCTCATTTTAGGGACCATATAGTTGACGAGTGGAATTCTACTAGTGCATTGAATAATTAGTAATATCGGGGCGATGACTTATGTAAGTCACCGTCTTTTTTTTATTAGTTAGAAGTTTGTGAAATATTGTACTTAAACTAACGGGTGCGTTAGCTGAAGATCTGAGCTGTCTTTAAGGCAGCTTTTTCTTATGGAACTAAAGGGGCAGGTTAGTTGAAGAAAGAGTAACCATATTTTATAGTTGAATGTATAACTGCAACATTTTAATTTTGAGGGTGAAATTGATGGATTGGTTAAGACTAATTAGTGCTATAATTTCAATCAGCATTTTTTTATATTTAATTTTTCAGACATCAAGATTTGGTATGGAGTTAAAAAAGGCAACTAACGATGATAGGAGTTTATCAAAGGGGTTTCTGCGTAAATGGGAAAGGAAATTCTCAAGAGTAGTTATTTTGATTATTATAGGTTCTATTTTCGGTATATTAGCTATTATTTTGTCTTATTAAACTAACGGGTGCAATACTTGAAGAGGGCATCGAAATTTTCTGATTTTGCTAAGAAGAAGTTAAGTATGGAGGATAAAATGAACATTGAAGCATTTAAGGAATTAATTGCACTGCATAAAATAGAAGAACGCACTATTCAAGGCTTTTGGGGTGGGATAAATAATGCCAAAATAAATGAAGACGATGAATTAGAGGACCTTTTTAATAGTATCAACAAAAGTTGGCTAGAATTGATTATTCATAAAATATCACTTGCCATAATTTATGATTACTCAGAGTTTATCGAAGCTGAATTAAGGATTTATTTGAAGGACACATATATAGGTTCTTATTTGTGTGTGTTCACCTTAGATGGTGAAACGGCAGATGATATATTGAGGCTTGAAGACTATACGTTTATTAGAGGTTTGATTGCAGTAGAAGAAAGAACTGAAGAAATCGCTAAATTGGCAATAAGTGAAAATTTAGATGATGAAATGATTCAAAGGTTTACAGGGCTTAACTTGCAACGAATTAACGAAATAAAAAGTGACCCAAATAGTAACAAGGAATAAGTAATCTCTTCTTCTTCTTCAACTAACGGGTGCGTTTGTTCATTAAGGATCACTAAAAGTGACTCTTCTCTGGAATAGGCATTTTTTTCTGCCTTTCACAAGAACGTTAGTTCGTATATAATGAATGAAAAGGAGGGATCTTTCTAATGGGTACAATTCGTGATAGAGGAATCATTAAATGGCAAGCAGCATTGATGTTACCAGAACATAAAGCATTAAATAAAAAAAAGGATAAGGACGATTATTTCTTAAATAAAAAACCTGTCCTTGATGAATACCAGGTTGAAGAATTTGAAAACAACATTCATTATGCGATGGAATATCATTTACCGATAAGCTTTAGATTGCATAACCGGGGAAATCCAATTGAACTGCATGGATACTGTGTGTATATTGATCCTGTCACGAAAGAGTTAAGTATTCAGAAGAAAGATAGTTCCTACGAGAAAATTAAGTTTAATGAAATTATTAGTGTGATCGTTGAGGATTAAAAAAAAGCCCTTTTTTATTCAGGAAGGAAAAACCACAGAGATTTAGGAGTATACAATGGAAATTCAGATTGAGGTTCAAGTGTTTGCGAACGGTGCTAAGTTCTTACAGTCTGGTAGTTGTTCAGTAATAACAACGGACTTTAGAACAGAACAGGAATGGACTGCTGCTATATCAGCTTATGAGTGGATAAAAAAGATAAAAAACTCTGTTCGCTATCCAAACGACTTTCAAATTGTTAGTGTTGTTTACAACGGAGAAAATGACATTACAGATTTAGTAAGAAAAGTACACCCTATAATAAAGGATAATTTACCTTTTTAGAATTAATCAACTAAAAATATATTTTAAGGATCTCTTTAGAGGTTCTTTTTTTGTTCATAATTAAAAATTTTATAGGCTAGACCCTAGAAGCGTTTTAGTTTAATAGAAGAAATTCCACCTGAATAAGTAAGGGGAGTTTAATATAATAGAATATACTCCACTTCATTAAGTAAGATGGGGAATTTAAATGTTAAATATGAAAGTTTATGTAGGCAAGGCGAAGAACAGGTGGAACAGTTTCACAGTTGGGATAATCGTTGGTATTGGAAATGATCAATATTACATAGTAAGGTTTAGAGATGGAAGGAAAACGTGGATTAGGAAAGATTGGATTTTGTTTTGGTATTAGAAAGCTCCCTGCGGGGAGTTCTTTCATTGTAATCATTTCCATTATTTTCTTAATGTGCGATAATAAGAAGAAAAAAGGTAATGCTAATTTTGGGGGATAGATATGTTCTTAATCGGCGCAGCAGTTCAAAGTGCAGGGCTGCCACCCAGTTTTTATGGTTCATTAATCGGTTCATTTATATCTGGTTCGGTAGCAGTATTGATACTGATATACAACAACTGGCAAAAAAACAAGGAATTTAATTTTCGTTGCTATGGCACAATGAAAATTATTACTCTTCATTTGGGTTATCTATCTCAGGTGGAACAATTGACATTGAAAGTATTAGGAGAAATGATAGATAAACAAGATTATAGAAACGCAGGACTTTTAAAAATTCTTAAAAACAGCAAAGGTTTTTTCGAAGAACAACATACATTATTAGAAAAAGAGCGAGCAAATATTCCTTATGACTTTACAAGCAGATACTTCACAATCGTAGGTGCCATCCATTCGGTCACTGTTGCATATGATCAGCTCATCGAGGAACCCACCAATCCTGATAGATATGAAACTCTTGTTAAACAGATGAGTTCTTGTAACAAGATTATAAAAGTATTTAATGAGAACACCACTAAATACCTGAAAAACGTGGAAAAGAGATATAAAATAAAGGATTTTTATTAATACACTAACCGGGAGGATGTAAATGAAAAATTTACTTAAATTATCTTTGATTATTGCCTGTGCTTACTTTTTGGTACCTGCAGCATCAGATTGGATGACTTGGAAACCATCCGTTTACATTTTTGATGAAAATGGAAAATTAGTGGATAAATTAGAAGATACACCTAAACATCCTCCAATTAATTTGGCAGATTTTTTTCCTTAATGAATCTCTTTAGAGGTTCTTTTTTTATCCCTTTTAAATTGTGTTATTGTGTAATTGTTTTAAAGCCACAGATAGTACATGGCTGATTACAATAAAAATTAAAAGTTCAATTTTAAACTGATAAGAAGGTAAATATAGACAAAATAAGTAAGGATTCATACAACTTTTTATGTTTATGATGTATGTTAATTATAATAAATAAGAGGTAATTAAGGGGGTAAAACAATGATTAAACAGTCTATTCATGCTTCAGCCAAGAAGATGCAAATTGACTTTGAAGAAGTAACCGGAAACATTAACCATATGGGAGAAAGAGGTAGTAGTAGAGAAGAGATTTTGCTCAGCTATTTAAGAAAATATATTCCTACTAAATATGAGATGAATAATGGAGTAATAATTGATGGAACTGGAGTGCAAAGTAGGCAACAGGATATTATCATTTATGATTCATTTAATAGTCCTATTTTATTAAATATGCAGTCTACAAAAATGGTACCCATAGAGAGTGTTTTTTCAGTTATAGAGGTTAAATCATCATTAAACAAAACTGAAATAAGTAAGTGTGTAAATAATATCTTAAGTGTTAAATCATTAGTTAAAGATAGTTTGGATGGAATAAATTCACCCACAGCTGGATTTGTATTTGCCTTTACGTCATCTACAACTCTAGAAACCTTATTAGATAATCTAGTTGAAGAAAATAATGGAGTGGAAAAACATAAACAGATTAGTGCATTGTGTGTGTTAGATAAAGGATTAATTGTGAATGTATCAAAGAAAGGCTTGAAGGACATTAATCTTCTACCCAATGAAGATACCACTCCTGTACTAATTAAAAATACTGCTGAAAATAATTTAATGTTATTTTATCTCTTATTGATGCAATACCTTAATCAGTCAACTGTATCTGTACCAAATTTATTGAAATATGCAAATGCTGGGGAGTTATTAAATATAGAATACTCTATACCTAATAAACATGTTCCATCAGATGGTTATTATGAATTAAATGAAGGAAGAATTGAATTAGAAACTGTCTATTCAATGATGAAGGATTCTGATTTATTAAAAAAAATTCAAGATGGGAAAGCTAGCTCAGAAGATATAATGTTATATTTCAGTAGACAATTAAAAAATATAATTAATCATGCTGAAGAATTTGCTGGATTGCCCCAACGTACTATAGATTTCATGGGAAAGATTTATCAATTTTCTGATATTGAAAAAGCTACAGTTATATTTGTTAAATTGAATAATAAGGAAGAAGTTAATACACAGGATTTAGATTTTTATATTGAATTTAGCAACGGGATGTATTCACAATATCAATCTCAATTACCTAGGACATAGTTAAAAAGATTTTCAACTATTCCTTCTTCAAGAATCGAGCGCGGTTTCGCTTTTCTTATAAAACTAACAGGTGCTTTAGCTGAAGATCGGAGCTGTCTATAAGGCAGCTTTTTCTTATGGAACTATCGGGGCATGCATTTGTCGGAAAATTACTTTTATCTGTACCGAAGTTAAAAGATGATTCAAACCAATTCAGTATTAGAAGCAAAAGGGTTGTGGTAATATATTACTATATAGGGATATCGCAACAAGGGGGAACGTTTAATGAGCGAAATAGATATATATATATACTTAATAGATGATAAAGAAGCAAACCATATACTCAAATTTTTTAATGAAACACCAACGGGTACTCGTAAAACCACAACGGCTACTCTTGAACAAAAAAAGCAACATATTAAAAAAATTTTTAAGTCTATGACACCGAAAATGATTCGTCAGCGAAGAAAGGGGCATCCTGACCCTTTTTACACTTATATTAATTCACAAAATATTATTAAAGAAAATGCCGAGTCATTTTCAGACCAAGTGTTACTTCTAAATGAAGAAAGAAAAAATATTCCTGACTATATACGGTTTATTAACCTGTTACTAACCTTTCCAGAAGAAACAAGAATAAGGTTAGATACTATAGATCAAAACATTAGAAAAGGAATAGATCCCCTTAACTTTGATGAAAGAATTAAAACAGTTGAAGAATTAAAAGAATTTATTAGAAAATACAGATCTTATATAGGCGAAAATGCACCATCAAAGATTATAGAAGTCTTGGAAGATTACCAATTTGACGAGTACTCATCTCTATTAAAAAAATGTAAAGATCAAATTAAGAATTATGACCTCTTACGCTTTTACAATCAAAGTGAAGAGATTTATAAGATGTTTGGACTTCCAATCTCACATGCTGCTTATATTATTACCCATCAGGATGAGGAACATGACATATTAATGTTACTTGCCATAGAGGCTATGTATGAACTTCTTAAAAACCAAAGCGAATATGCAATTAGCGGTTTAGAGAAAAAACTTGATGAAGAACTGGGCAAAACCCAAGATGAGAAACAAGGTTTGGAAAATTTATTAAAAACAAAGGATACGGAAATATTAAACTTAGAGACTGAGCTTACAAAAATAAACAAGAGCTTGAAATTAGATTCTAAAGAGAGGGAAGAATTCAAGAAACAATTAAATGATTGGGAATTAAAGTATAACAAACAAGAAAAGAAATTTGAAAGGACATTGGAAGAACATGAAAGGTCCGAAACAAAATTAAAAAATGATCTTGGAAACCAGATTGATATACTGAAAAAAGAAATGAATATTAAAAAAATAATAGAGCTTGAAAGAGTAAATAAATATAAGACTGAGTATTCATTTAATACAGAATGGGGAATTATTTGTCTAACAGACTACGACTGGGTTAAGGAAATCTATCCGGAGTTAACAATTGTTCATGCTGACTCCAAAATGGAAATTAAAAACCTACTTAATAATCCGGATATTAAAACTGTGTACCTGCTTATGAAAGGGTTATCAACAAAACAATTTAAAGTTATTAAACAAGAAATTGAAAAATATAACAAAGTATACAAAGGAATAGAGTTTGAGAGCTATAAGGAATTTGTTGAATGGATTGGATACATGAAAACCATGGAAAGGAAGGGTGTATTATAATGAAATTATATCCTCCAAATATATTAGATCAAATTAAAGAAAATTATGTTGTCGGAGTTTTGGCATCAAAAGATGACTATCTACCAAGAATGGGTGATTCTGGAGAACCTGTTTCATTTTCGGAACAGATGAATGATGTTGTCTTTTTTGTGAAGCCCATTAGCCAAGAACCGAAAGAAATAACACAAGTTGAAAATAGGGTCGGAATGAATAAAATGTATATTGGAGTAGGCAGTAAAAGTATTAGTAACTTGCCTCTTGAATTTAAATATAATACAGATATAAATAAGAAGATTAAATACATAAAAGAAAAATTCGAAGGAAAGCTCCTATTGTTTAAACCATTATTAACTCAACAAGAAAGAACCGAACGTTATTATAAAAACATAGATGATATCATTGTTGAGGAAGACTGTAGGGAAGGTGTATCTTTCTACGCGGTACCAAAAGTAAACTTGACACCAAATGAATTTGAAGCAAAACTTTTAGCAGAAGAGCCTATCAATTTAGAGCAATACAATCATGCCATGCCAGCTCCCCTTTATGTTCTTTGTGGCGATTATATTTATGGGAATATTAAAGAGAATCAATGGAGAATCGATTCTTCAAACAATCATAATGCCCGTGTCATTATATCACCAAGCACTGTAAAACGGGTGGAACTGATGGAAGCTGAGAAACTTAAATATATAGGTTCGGAACGTGATTTCATTGTGTTTTTTGATGATGAATTTGTATCGACTACAATTGCAGACCGTTTAGATTTTGAGGGAGTACACCTAAGAGGGTTGGAAGAAGAAACCAATGCCACATCTCAAGTAGAACTTGAAAATGTTCAATCTGCAATGAATGAAAAAAGCCCAGAGTATACTAATACAAGTCCTAAGCAACTTCACGAGATTGCATTTATCCGAGATTTAGAAACAAAGGCAAAAGCACGTAATCTAATATATAGTAGGGAAGATTTAATCAACTTTCATACTAGTATAAAATCAAGTGCGCTAACAATGTTATCTGGACAAAGTGGAATTGGAAAAACTAAATTAGCAACAATATATGGTGAAACTCTTGGTTTAAGCCAAAAAAGCGATACGATGCTGATTATGCCTATTTCACCTGCATATACAGAACCGGGAGACATATTGGGTTATTTAAATCCCGCAACTGGACTTTATATGCCAGCTGAAACTGGTTTAGTAGAATTTTTGATACATGCTCAAGATTATGATAAACAAGTTCATATGCTTATTATGGATGAAATGAATTTGAGTCAAATTGAACATTACTTTGCCCCATTCATTTCCTTATTAGAATTAGAGGAAGAAGATCGGTTTTTAAATTTATATAGTAAAGACTCGGTGTGTCATAATGATCAGAAATACAAGAATAGCATTCATTTGAAAAATAACTTGGTAATTGTCGGGACAATGAATACAGATGAAACTACAAAAGATCTTTCTGACCGGTTATTAGATCGGTCAAATGTCGTGGTTTTAGAAAAGCGTTCTTTTAAAGATATAAAAAAAGAACTAGAAGTTTTTGATGGAAGTGAAGTTTATAATTCAGGTTTAGAAGATGCCTATGGAGAAGTATACATGACATGGAAAAGCCAAAAGGAAAATTGGAAAGCCTTTGAAGAATTCGAATTAGAGTTTTATGATGAGCTGGACAACGCTATTTCTAGAGTAGATCGGTTAAAGGGCTTTTCTATACGAAACATTATACGGATGGGGGCCTACTTAAATAATCTACCAGTAGATTCCGAACAAGTATTTCATATTGAAAGAGGAAAAGCAATTGATCTATTCATTAAACAAAGAGTAATTACTAAAATAAGAGGCCCAATCGAAATATATGAAAATTTAATTGGAACGATGGAGTTTGACAATACAGAACCTAACGGGGAATTATACTCTTTGTTTAATAGTGAGACAGCCCAAAAAATAAGTACATTTGATAAAACCAAAATAGAACTTAAACAAAAGGCAAGGGAGTTAAGTGTAAATGGATATGCAACCTAAAGTCTTATTCACAGTTTATCGGCCCTTTGCTAGACCTGAAACTTATGAGGCAATACTTGATTCGACTCAAGTAGTATATTCAGGAATAGAAGTCAGTGAATATACTAAGGTCGATGTACAGCTGGTTTGTCCTAACGATACAGAAGCAATTTTAAAAATTGAAACATACGAAACAGGAGAAATTTTAGAGTTACACCATTCTTTAAAAGGAACTACCATTATGGGAGGTACTAATTCTGAACATATGCTTGTGCCGGATAAGTATCGATTTGAAATTATTACAAAAGAAAAACAGTATGTTTCCTATTATATAGTCAGTTCAAAAGATTTTTCGGAGCAATCATTACTTAATTTACGACAATACCTAGAGAATTTACTAAATGGCTTATCATACGATTTGGTTAAACAAAAATCAGGCATGGCAATACCTATCTCAAATATGAACCCAACCTTGCTTCAATTATTTCAATTTGTAAATAAACATAAAAATTACATTCAGTTTAATTTAGAAATGATTTTCAAGGATCCGATGACGGATTTGATTGGAGAGTATCGAGTGACACCACATTCGAGGAGGCCAAATAGAAAGAGTTTCCTATGGCAAGCTCAAAAGGGAGGACAGAAAAACTCTTTACCTAATAGTCCTCGTTTACATTTAGAAAAACATGCGGAATTAACCTTAAAAAATATAGAGAATCAATGGGTGCGTTTTATTATTAAGTTTTTTCTGCGGACAATTAGAAAGCTTGAAGTAAGCTTTCAAATGGAAGCAAATCAAACTTCAAGAAAAATGGAATATCAAAAGGCCCAATTAGAACAAAATAGAAAGCAAATCAGTTTGGGGAATAATTCCTTTGGTTATCGGAAATCTATAGAGGGCTTAAAAAGAAGTGAAAAACGTTTGTTAGGACGAATTGAGGAATTAGACAAAGAGAGACAAAGTTATGAACAACATAAGAATCTCCTACGTCAAATAACATACCTTTTTACTCAGTATGAAACTGTTCCTTGGTTTCAATCAGTACCTTCTAATAAGCCAAAGAAGATAACTCAACGTCTACTTAAAGACTATAGATATAGAAAGTTGTATACCCTATACAAAGAGCTTTCTAGACTTGAGACTAAGAAAGTTGAATCAAGTCTTTCCGGCATTCCCTTTCGTCGGACGTGGCAACTCTTTGAATATTATAATGTAGGTTTAATCATTGATATTTTTAGAGAGAATGATTACAAGTGGGTTGATGGGTGGTTAGCAAGTAAAGACAGCCCACATCAACATATAGGTACTCTTCCCCCGGATACCATTTTACGTTTTGAAAAGTCAAACAGTGATCATTATATTGAGTTGGCTTATGATACCGAGATTGAAAGTGCAATAATTGATAAAAGCTATAGTAGATATTTCAATGATGCTGGAAGAAGGCCTGATATTCGTATCACTATTTATCGTTTAGATGGCTCTTTGTATACAGATAAAGCGGGGTTAATTATTGAATCGAAGTGCCGGCGTCATAAATATCTAATTAATCAGAACATAGATCCAGATGTAAAGCTGCAACTAAAAGATTTCAAAAATCTCGAGTACTTTGATACACATGCATCACAAAAAGGGGAAGTACCTGTCAAAACACCGATTAAACAAGTTATAGTTTTATATCCTAAACAAAGCGGTATGGAACCTGTAGTACCCGACCATCTTTATGGAGAAAGTATGCTTTATTTACAAGTTGAACCAAACGATTCTTATAGTGAGGGTAAACCCTTTGGTTACGAAAGTCTTAAAGAAAGAATAGATGATTTCTTATCGCAGGTCGAGGAGAGCGAGGGAGTTTATGCTGAATAAAGAGCAAGAAATTCAAAAAATTTTAAGAGGGAAATTTATGGAGGGCCCAAAACTTTTAATGGCTGAAGATTCTACGGGAATCAATTATTTTTCAGGAAATGCTAAATCTGCCTATTATGAACTATATGGTACGTCTTCAATTTTTCGTTTAATGGTTATAGAGCCGTCAAATAATCTATTTACCAATCAATATGTTGGTAAGAATCACCTTCTATTTTTGTTAATGGAAGAAGAACAGGTGAGGGGAGGATTTATTTCTCTAAACGAGGATTTAATTTTAGAGTTTAGGAGTGCTTTTTTACACTTACGAGATGAACAAGTTGAAGAACTTCATGATTTATGGAAAAATTTTGCTAAGAACCATTATTGTAATTTGATTCAAGGGTAACGTTTTAAATTTATGTAAGGCTTGCCTGTCCTTGTGAAATAAGTTCTGTGTTTTCACATCATATCTGAATCAAGTCAATTAATTTCAAATGCAATATCGGTGTATAAACTAATCTAATTCTTGCCTATAAGCAAATTTTCAAATCTTATCACTAATTAAAGAGGCGGCCTACCGCGGGGATGGGTGAAAAGAGTTAGTGAGAAATATGACAGAAAGTAGACGTCTATTTATCCAATAGACGTCTTTTTGCATAAATGTAGAAATATTTTTGGCTAGAGGGTTAATAAGTATAAAGGAAGAAGAGTAATAAGCATCTATCTTCTCCATTAAAGGGCCTAATTGTTTAATATGTTTTTATTAAAAAGCCTCTGTTTATCTTTTTTTCTATACAGGCTCTTTCTTTTTGTTCGTTTATCAAGGTTATTAGTATTAATTTGACCAAGCTTCCTTTCAAAGCTACGGTAGTTGAAAAAATAAAAGTAAGAACACTACACTCTAAAATTGTCTAATTACTGTAAATTTGGGATATGAATAAATTAAGAATCTGCATTTCTTGGAGTGGTATAAATGAAGAAAAGTCTAGCAAGTGAATATCCAGAATTGGCCAATGAATGGGATTATGAATTAAATGGTGATATAAAGCCAAATGATGTTCCTCCAAAAGGAAGACAGCATGTTTGGTGGAAATGCAAAGAAGGACATCCAAGTTATGAGGCAAAATTAGCATCTAGATCTAATGGAACAGGATGCCCATATTGCAAAGGTTCAAAAGTGTGTTTTGAACGATCATTATTAGGAAGAAGACCAGATCTAGTAGCCATGTGGGACAAAGAGAGAAATAGTT
The DNA here is from genome assembly GCF_043656335.1 of Peribacillus sp. NPDC056705. Taxonomy (NCBI): domain Bacteria; kingdom Bacillati; phylum Bacillota; class Bacilli; order Caryophanales; family Bacillaceae; genus Peribacillus; species Peribacillus sp. NPDC056705. The sequence goes on from NZ_JBHTYI010000010.1 coordinate 22,545, forward strand.
CATTAACTCAAGATAAGGTACTTGCTGGATCCAATATTGTGATTTATTGGATTTGTAAAAAAGGTCATTCGTTTGATATGTCAATTAAACAAATGACTAGAAAAAGAAGGAGTAGTTGGTGCCCATACTGTCGAGGTTTAAGGGTGAATGAAACAAACAGTCTAGCTAACCTCTATCCGCATATTGCAAATGAATGGGTTGAATGTATTGATTATAAAAGTATGACTGCAAGAGATGTCCCACTTGGTTCATCGTACAAGGTTTTATGGAGATGTAAGAAGGGACATGAGTGGGAAACAACTCCAAAACATCAAACAAGTGGTGGGACAGGGTGTCCAAGATGTAATAAAACGAAGAAAGTGTCAAAACAATCATATGCACTCTTTTATTACTAAAAAAAACATTTTGATGATGTTGAGATGGAAACACCACTTTTAGGCACACGTATGGTTTTGGATATTTACATTTCTTCGATTAAATTAGTAATTGAATATGACGGAGGTCTATATCATAAGGATTATAAGCGTGATATAAAAAAAGACATTGCGATACTAGAAAAAATGCCATATACAAAGCTCATTAGAATTCGAGAACCGGAATGTCCTATATATAAATCACCGAATCCAAATACATTTTTTTATTATCTAAAAAAATCATTCTATGAAAGCATTTCAAAGGTGTCTTGAAAAGATATTTATTGATCATATTCAACAAAGTCCTGATATAAATATTGAAAGAGATAATGTGTCAATTTTAGATTTAATGGATCGTTACGAATATGAAAATTCATTAGCCGCTGTTAGACCCACACTTTTAAAAGAATGGGATTACCAGAAGAATGGGGATTTAAAGCCAGAAAATTTTAAAGTTGCAAGTCATGAAAAAGTAAATTGAGTTTGTATTCATGGACATCAATGGTCTGCTACAATTGCAAGTAGAACAAAAGGAGGCAACAACTGTCCAGATTGTGGGAATAGAAGGTTGCATACGGATAATAATTTAGCTGCTGTAAATCCAGAACTAGTTAAGGAGTGGCACCCAACTAAAAATGAAAAGGGTCCGCAAGCTTACTTTGCAAACTCTCATTTTAAAGTTTGGTGGTTATGTAAAAAGTGCAGTCACGAATGGGATGCACAAATATACAATAGAAATGGTAATCGTAGTGGATGTCCCAATTGTTATGAGAACAATCTTAAATATAAGCAATGTTAAAATTCCTTCCCTCCCCTAGGGCATAGTCCACTGAATGTTTTTACTTATAATCCCCGTCTGCATAACAAGTTTAAAAGTGTGGCTGCAAAATACTTATTAGAATGACAATAAAGTCGTTTAATATCTAGTTTTTATTCCATAAAAGCGCCCGATTGCGTAAGGTCATATTATTCCCTAAACAACAAAAAGAGTATACGATTAGTGATCGTATACTCCTTTATTTTACTTAAATAATTTAATAGAATTTCCCAGTATTCAAATCTATTAAATCCTTCAAAGAAATGGACGATTTAAATTGTTCGGCATATTCACCATTTCGAGTTTGTTTGTCATATTTAAATGAAATATTATAATATCTACCAGACTTAGTTTTCGCTACTAACCCATGATCAATTAAAAATTTAGCTAAACCCTTTAGAGCTTTTTCTTCATCATTAGAATACCAAACAATTACCCATGAGCTATCTTTTGAACGTGGATTAAAATCAAGCGTATCAAGATCAGTATGTTTAATTAATGGAGTGATACCCTGTTTGATTGCCTTAAGTATTAATTCTTGCATTTCATTTGAAAGATCACCTTGTCCATACGTCATGAATTTACCTACATTATCTGTTTCTTTAAATGAGGGATTTTGGGCAGTATTATTACCATAATAACACCATCCACCCAGCCTATAACTTACTAATTCATCTTTCATTTATCTTCTTCCTCCTTCTTGAAATTTTGTTACCTGTAATTCTCTTTTCTCTTCAGATATTTTAAATCTAACTTTTCTACCATATTAGATATATTCAACCATTCTCTCGCATTAAAAAAGCATATACAATACAAAAGTTTTTTAAAATTTAACTTGCAACTTTACTTTAAGTTTATTTTTCACAGTCTATTCAACAATCTGGCCCGATTATTGAATAGTAAACTTTATTGTTACTATACAACTTAGACATTTCCGTCGCTTTGTTTTTGTGTATGTAGAAATAAAACAAACATCAAAGAATTCTTACTAACATCATTTGTATTTGGGATGACTGATACTTACGATTGTTTGTTATTGTAAAAAATTAGTATGCAGGTTATTCTTTAATCATCTAATTAATCCTTAAACTAACCTGGTAGTGTTAGTTCAGGTACATTACCAAAGTGTTTAAGAGGTCCTCTTTTTAAGATCATACTTTCAAATTCGTTAAATTGGAAATAAAAGATATATATTAATAGATGGAATTAGGTGATTTAATGGACTTTTTTAAAGAGTATTTTCCTTTATTAGTTGCTATTACTGGTGCTTCATTAGCTTACTTATATGGAAGGAGGAATAATAATTATGTTAATTTTCATAGTAAAGCTAAAGAAAATATAGAGGACTTATTAGAACCTATGTACTTTCGATTAAAAGATATAATTAGTATAGATGATAAGTATGAAAGAGAATTAAAATTGGACAAATGGTTAAATGACTATACGCCTTATGAAGTTCCTATACATAAATTGGTATGGATTAATACCAAGTGCTAAAATTCAGATTCATTCGGAAAATAAATTGTATTTTAAGTGGCATATGAGGAATATTTTTGAAACAAATTCACTCCAACCGGTTTAGGGGAAGAGTCCATGACTCCAAAGGAATTAGCCGCAAAGACGCCAGTCGCTAATAAACGATCTGGCGCTTCTTATTGTAGACTTAAATATCCGATTACTGTTTGTATAATTACAAAGCCGAGTGTGATAGTTGTCAACCAAAATAACTTTCTTTCTATTTTGTGCTGAACTTTGTTATTTTCCTCAATTTGCTTGACTTTTTCGTTTGAAATAAACGCTTCATTAATTCACCAAATTGTAGAATCTAGCACGGCTATTTCTTCATAAAGTTTTTGGATCTTAAATTCATAGTCCTTAACCTTCAACATTCTGTTTTCTTGTGGGATGGCTTTTGTTTCCGCCTGTAATTCCTTATTTTTTGTCGTAATAATATAAGTAACTTGTTTATCCCAATCCGTGTGAACGTTGTTCAATTGGTATATTTTTTGGGTATTTAGGTATCTGTGGAATTGCATCTGTGATAGTTCATTGTCCAATTTTCCAAGATTATCGTTTATATTTCGGTTTTGGTCAATTGAAATTTTAGTGAGCATTTTTTCAATGAGCTCTTCCATGTCAGCATTGACCCTTAAATAATCCTTAATTACATCGATGGTTTCTTCAATTGTCATTGATTTCTGATTGGGTAAAAATTCCTCGTATTTTTTCTTTCCTCATTAATACCTATTTTTTTCTCTAATGCGATGTATTTATCCTCACACCATTTTTTCTTTTGTAACAAATAACCCCAATTTCCGTTTTCTATATTTCCTGTTTCGTTTATGTAATCTTGAATTTCTGTCAATCGATAACGAGACAGTCTTGCTTTTTTCATTGGCTCAGAATGATCTTCTATTAGAATTTCCGTCTTATATTCGTTCGTGCACAACGAAAACGCCATTGGTGTTTTTTTTGTGTTTGTATAGGATTTAATACCGTAATACCAACCCGATTAATTACGATAAATCATGATGAAACACGAATGAGCGCTGTGTTTTATTATTTTATATCTCAATAAAAAAACTATTATTCAGTTTAAATGAGTTAGTAGAATTATCCTATTTCAAATTGATTAAATGGTATAATATTGAAGTGTGATTACTAAAAGTTATGAAGTTAGGATGTGAATCAATTTTGTATTTAGAAAGAGTAATGGTAAAAGGATATGGTTCTATTAAGGATTTAGATTTAATTCCTCAATTTAATGAAAACGGTTCACCAAAACCTATTGTTATTGTTGGAAAGAATGGGTCTGGTAAGACTTTGTTATTAAGTCAAATGGTGGATAGTCTAATCGAATTAAAACGTAAGAAATATACTTCAATTACTGAAGTAGAAACAAATAACTACTACAAAACTGGGAAGAAAAACTATATAAATATAGAGGCTAATGATAGCTTGGTTGAAGTAACGTACAGAGAAAATGATAAATTATTTAAATATATTGATTTTATGTCTAATAATATTGCTGAATCTGCTAGGTTACATGAGAGTTATGAGTATTTTCCAATGATTTACACTGATGATAGGTATAAGGAAATAGGTTACTATAAGTCTATTATTGGAAGTAATGTTGAAAATGAATTAGAGAATAATATTATTTCATATTTTCCAGTACATAGATACCATGTACCAGCTTGGTATAATAAAAGTAATAAACAGATTGGTTTCCAGTTTACTGAGAATAATTTAGGTTTCGATAACAATTCATTAATTAAAGAAAACGTATTGAATGAAGTTGAAGGTTGGCTTCTAGATGTATTATTAGATATGTATTTATATGAAAGTAAAGTAAATAAAGTATTGATTCATGTTAATGATAATCAATTTAGAAATGGTTTAGAAATGGTACAAATAAACGGTAGAAATACAATTTTGAAGAATTTAATTAATAGAATACTTACGGTAATTTACCAAGTAAAATATAAGAATATTGAAAGTGCAAGAATAGGTGTTACTCAAAAAGCAGGACGAAGAATATCAATAATTTTAAAAGAAACTGGTGATAATGAACGTGAAATTGCACCAACTTTTTCGCACCTTTCCTCAGGTGAAGCTATGCTATTATCATTATTTGCTTCTATATTGAAAAGTTATGATAATTTGGATGAATCACAGCATATTCATAGCTTAGGGGATGTAAAAGGAATTGTAATAATAGATGAAATTGATTTGAATTTACATATTGAATTTGCAAGAAATATTATCCCTGAATTAATTGAATTGTTTCCAAATGTACAATTTATTATTACTACACATTCACCATTTATGCTTTTGGGCATGGAGGAACAATTTAAGGAAAAATGGCAATTAATTAATTTACCAAATGGTGAAGAAATTTCTGTTGATGATTTTAGTGAAGTAAAAGAGGCTTATGAAATATTTGTAAATGGATATGAAGGCTTAAAAGATGAACATAGACAACTAGTAGATAGGATAAAACAAGATACTAAAACCTTAATTATTACTGAAGGTAAAACAGATTGGAAGCATCTTAAAAACGCTTATAATAAATTAAAATTAGAAACAGAGTTTAATCAATTCGACTTAGAATTTTTAGAATATGACGAAACAATGCTGCAAATGTCAGATTCTCAATTAAATACTCTATTAAGAGAATTGGCTAAAGTAAATCAAAATAAAAAAATAATTGGAATTTTTGATAGTGATGAAGCAAATGGAAAAAAATACGCAAAAGAAAGAAGACATAATTTAGGGAATAATGTTTTTGCCTTTAGTATACCAAAGCCGAATTTTAGAAGTGAATATGAAGGTATATCAATAGAATTATTATATCGAGATGTTAATATCAAGACTGAAGATGAAAATGGAAGAAGATTATTTTTAACCTCTGAATTTTCAACTATTTCAGGAAGGCATTTGGAAGATAAAATACTAACATATTCTGGAGATGCACATAAGTTAAGGAATCCTAAAATTATTGATTGTGATGTATATAATGCTGATGATGAAAATGTTGCTTTATCTAAAAATCAATTTGCTGAATATATACTAAATCAACAAGAGAATTTTATTGATTTTGATTTAAGTGGTTTTTATGAAGTTTTTAGAGTAATAAAGGAAATTGAAGAGCTCTAATAAAGCAATTATAGGGAATTTAACCGAGCTGATTTTATTAAATAAACTTGAAAATGTAATAATAAGAATTAAGAAATGAAGAAAAGAATCAGTAAAACAGATATTTTATTAACCTGTTTTTATGAAAATTAAGTAAAAGATATCAAAAGCTATTTAGTTCGATTTTCTAGGAATTTACCACAATGAGGAAAGTATAAATACTGAAGAATTTGAAAGCACACAAAGTTCAAAAAAGCCAGTCTACAAAGTGGGGGATAAATCTAAAAGTGGTGGTACTACTGCCAGCCAAATGCTGCAACTATATACGACAAAGGAAGATAGTCTTCTCCATTCCCTGGCTGTCATGGAATTAATCCTTGAAAAATGGATTGAACCTGCGTCTGATTACCCGTTTCCAATCGACATTGCCTTCCATCAAATCATTTCTATTTGCCAAGAAACCAATGGAATTATGTACGGTGAGTTATTAGAACGGATAGAAACCAATCATATTTTACATACACTCAACACGTTAGATGTCCAAGTGTTAATAAATCATATGGTGGAAAAAGACCACTTATTACTTAACAAAGGAAATGCAGGATAGAATTCATATTGCTCATGAAATAGACATTTCAGCGACTCTAGATTACTTAAAATTCCTTGACTTTAAATTAATTCAATTGATATAACTATATTCCATATCGGTATTTAAATAGTTTATTGTCGTATAAAAAGGAGTTGTCCTAAGTCGGTTATGATTAGCTCTTCGTCAATATTACTTTCTCCGTAGTAATTTAAATTAGCATAATCATTTCCAGGATACTATCCTTTTCAGAAAATCGATTTTCTGTTTGGAAAATTTCCTTTCATTTTGGAAAGATATAAGTGTGAAACATGAGTATGTTTTAGTGATAAGATTAAGGTTGAGCCTCTTCAAGACCTACTCCACGTAAAGAATACAAAGATGTATAATGAGTACGTTACTGCTGAAAGCCTAGACGAGTGGATCAGTAAGCAGGCAACAAAAATTTGATGTATGAAAGAACTATACGAGATACAACAGGGGGAGAAGGAAGAAGATGTTAGGAGCAATTCAGATTATCGCGTTTTTATTATTCGTAGTTTTTATCGTGAAAGGAATCATTGATATTTTTAGAAAGAAGAAATGGAGAAAATCGTTTATATTCAGCTTAATTTCATTCGTAGTCTTTATGATCGCCATACTTAACGACCCGACATTAGATACAGAAACAGCTTCTAATGAAACGAAAACCAAATCATCGCAAGAAGAGAAAAAGCAAGAAGAAAAGGCTGAGAAAAAAGAAGAAGCAGCCAAAGAAGAATCTGAGAAAAAAGATTCTGAAACAGCTAAAAAGGAAACGGAGAAGACTTCCGAAAAAGCTACTACAACCGCTACAACTAAAACAGCTACTCCTAAAGCCGTACAGCATGGAGTCAAAGCGAAAGTGGTACGAGTCATTGATGGAGACACAATCGAAGTCCTCATGGATGGAAAGCAAGAACAAATCCGTATGTTATTAATCGACACACCTGAGACCAAGCACCCACAAAAGCCAGTCGAAAAGTTCGGTCCCGAAGCTTCTCAGTTTGCTACAGAAACATTAAAGAATAAAACTGTTGGGATTCAAGTAGGAAAAGAGAGAACCGATAAGTATGGCCGAGTATTAGCGTATGTTTGGGTAGGGGATACGACTTATCAAGAAATGGTATTGGAAAAAGGATTAGCCGCTACCGCTTACTTATATAACGATTTAACGATGCTCGATGAATTTCATAAGGCACAGGATATCGCTCGTAATAAAAAGATTGGAGTTTGGAGTATTCCAGGCTATGCTCACGTAGACCATGACCACGGTTTCCATTATGAAGAAGAGAAGAAAGCAGAGCCCGCTACCGCTCCAAAACCTAAACCTGCTCCGAAGCCAGAGCCAGAGCCACAAGCAGAGTTCTTCCAGAACTGCACCGACTTACGTACCAAATATCCAAATGGCGTACCATCCGACCATCCTGCTTATCAAGCGAAGATGGACCGAGACAAAGATAATTACGCTTGTGAACAATAAAAGGAGGTGAATCGAAAGGGCTCGTCGCGCTGGCATTGTTCATACTGCGGCAGTACTTTATGCGAGATCCGATGTTCGTCGTTGGTCTGCTTTTGGTATTGTCAGCATCAGCTGGTCAAGCTTCCTTCGGAAGCCCAAGTGCATGCTGGAGACTAATGAACGAAGACAAGGCGATGTCCTTATTGCCAGCTCAGGAACTTTTGCCTGAAGAAACAACCACTTCGATTCCAAAGTAGATTTTTGAAAAGCTCAAATGAAATAGCGAGCCCCGATATTATAGGAAGCGGACAAATCCGCAGGATAGACCTTGCCGGTTGAAAATTCGGCAAGGCCTTTTTTCAGGTTCTGTTCCACTTTTCCGGAGCCATCGAACTCCGAGGCGCTGGTGTTTAGTGGATTGACCCGAGAAATACGCATGCCCAGACAATGCGAGTGAATCTCTCTACAGGATTTGACTAATTTCTTATCAAGAGCATATCGAAAATTCATCGATAAAGGCTAAGTTATCCAGTTAGATGATAAGATTCTGGATTTATATGATCCCTTAATGTTGTTGGATTATTTCTGAAAGTGATAAAAGTAAAAGCGGGAAACCCTGAATTATCAATGTTTTTCCCGCTTTTTATCATTTTATATTTGAGTTACATATAATCATAAACAGAGTCATCAAAATAGAGCCAGTGATAATATTCAATCTGTGAATCTGTCATCCTGGAAGCTTCTTTCTCATTGAATTTTTGTTGCTCAATTAATTTCTGCAATTTTGAATTTCTTTCTACTTGGCTCATCTTAAATCCTCCTTATAGTATGAGAAGTAACGAAGTATTCAATTATTGAAAGCGCTTTCTTTTTATCTTATTTTTATTATATATCTCAATGTGAGATTAAACAAATATCAAATATAGATGATTTTTTAGGAAATAGTATAGAAATGTTATAAATCTATTTACTTTGAAGCAGTTAAAGCGGCAAGGTCGAATTGCCAAAGCCTGAGTTTGGTTAAGGATTAGGGATTTGATTCAATAAGTTGGATACAAAAAAGTGGGGATTATGCCGCTTTTAGGGTTTGACCAGCGAAAGCTTAGGGAGTCAGCGCAATTCATCCACACACTCTATCAAGGTGAAAAAAGAAAAGTAATGATTGCAAGGGCCCTCATGTCTTTACCACAATTATTAATCTTAGATGAGCCTTGCAATGGACTGGATATTTACTCTAAAGAAGAGCTGTTAACATCTATTGAAGAGATGACTGCTGCACCGAACAGCCCAACCATTTAATATGTTACACATCATATTGAAGAAATTGTACCATCTATAACCAATGCTATGTTAATCAATTCGGGGAACGTTATGGATAAAGGAGAAAAAAGGGGCGTATTAACCGAATCATTATTGGAAAAGACCTTTCGTGTCCCAGTCAAAGTAGAATGGGAGAATGAGCGTCCTTGGATCCGGATTAAATCCCTGTTATTAACTGAAAAAAAATAAACCTAGTATGCTGAAGAGTAAAGTAAGGCAGTCGTAATGGTAAAACTACAAGATGAATATAGATTGCTTCCCATTGGAGGGCCTAATTAAATAACTTAATTTAGTGAGTCATAATAAGGCTCGTTAGGACATCTTAATTTATCGCAATATGTAGAATGGTAGGTGTCTCTATAAGGGGATGTTCCTTTATCTTTATTTTACAATAAAAGAAAATAGAATAACATAAACACAAAGTAATAATATTAGGGCAGGCCAAATAAGCGGGCTTTAGCCTGCTCATTTAGCCTAAAGGCTATTTTATATATGTTCATAATTTAACTTTTTGAATGTCGTATCCAAAAAATCCATCTTTTACTTTTACTGTATGAACTCCTGACCATGTTGTACTTACTTTGAAATAGTACCCATCCCCATTTTCATTCATGAATTCTTTAATGTCATATCCTTTTTTAATTAAATGATCTTGAATATCGTCTTTTTTGCTACTAAACACCTAAACTCCTCCTTTTTCCCAATTAATTGGTAAACTTACTATTATTACCTTCGATGCTTAAAAAGAAGAATCCTGCTAGTTTTAAATTTAATTATTACTCCTTTTGTAGTCAAAGATTATATTTGTCGTCACTAAGTGTAAATAGTGAAAATTGGATTATAAAAGGTAAGTTTGGACAATTGCTTCCATGAATGAAGAATGTCCAAAAAAGCTTAGGTTCAGAAGTAATTGACGCAAGCACCCAAGTAATATAGGTTGGTGAGCCAGTAGTGAAAAACTGGGTAGCGATAGCTATAGTAAGTATAGGGTTTATAAATTTTTTTAGGATCCAGAATAATAAACAGGCGAGCTAATAGGTCCTTTTGGTTTAAATTTTAAATTAATTCCTGTTTCGGGTAGTTCCCTATGCTCAAAGCCTTTATAAGAACTAACTATTAATATTGTTCTCCGGTTACCTTTTTCACTTTTAACTTACCTGTATGTACTAATGTGAACTCCACTTTATTATCTTTATCCGACTTTATTTCTATAAATTGAAACTTTGGTGTTATTTCTTTTCTTTTCAAATTAACTGGAGCAATAATAAATTTGTCTTGATAGGTCTTAATTACTATATAATTCTTATTCTTGGTACTACTCATAATTAGATAATCTTCCTTTTCCGCAGCACTATTAGTACCAAACATAGTTGACAAACCTACGACAGAATAGATACATAACACCATAGTCCATTTTGATGCTGGTTGTTTATTACTGGACAATAAAACCAAAATAATTCCTAATATTATTAATTGGGTGATTTCAAAACCAAACAGTGGAAATACTAAGATTGTACAGATAAAAAGGGCAATAAGGAGTACTATCAACTTGATAGAATCTTTTTTTCTAGTATTCAAAGAAGGAAATTTCTTAAAAATAAGCCTACAAGCCCTTCTATAACTCTCTGGTATCACAAAAAAAATACTTATTATGAATATACCATATGCAATTACTATTGCAACATTCTCAATTTTAAGCTCAACAAGATTGCTAGGCAATCCATAATATTGGTTAAAAGAAGTAGCATAAATATAATACGAAGCGTAACAAACAACTGAAACAACCCCTAACCAAACACCAACATCAGAGTTAAAAAGTTTTTGTTTTATATTTTCCAACTACATCACTCCTACTAAATTAATCTTCTTAATCTTTTAGTAACACGTTTTAATGTCTTTAAAACTAATTTTTGAACGAATATAATCTATTAATTGCAATGTAACGTTGCCTAAAGAAAATGCTTTTAGAATAACATCCTTTAAAGAATAAGAGTTCTTTTTTATAATACTTAATCTTAGAAGATAAAATTTTTGGGTTGTTTTTCCTATTTAAAAAGTACTGTTCCACTCGAAACCTAGTAATTTTAGGAGCACAAAATTACTGGATTTTATTCCACTATAATTCCCATAAACTGTATATTGATAATCAACTGTTTTTATTGCTTAATATTGTTGCTTTTTGTTTAATTTTGTAAAAGGAAAATTGTAATATATTTCATGTGAATTGCGGCTCTATTGTTAAAAACCATTAAATGCCTATCAACCTTTGTGCCAGTTCATCATTTAATAAAGAAACAAGAATTACTATGAATAGGAATGATGGGGAATGGCAAAAAGAAACCGAGGAAAAACAATCAGCCACTTGCCTTCAAATGGCAGAGGGACATGCCCACTGTGTGAAAGAACAGGAGTAAAGCTTCTCTACCCGCACAAAACTGAAACAAACCAAACCATCAAAGTCTGCAAAAACTGCCGCCATAAATAAAAATCTCATAGTATAAAAAAACATTCAGCAATTGACCGTGAAAATGAAACCATGGAAATGGAAGCTATTACTATGGTAAAAGCGCTACAAGCAAGTAACAACCGCACAGAAGCAGAATCAGCTATGGCGAAAAAGAACCTATACTTCGGCTCGTTTGCAGAGAGATATTCTCGAGCTTGCATAATAACAGATTTAATCGAGAAATATAGTAAATAAAAAACGCCAACATCCATTGGGTGCTGGCGTTAAATCTATACGGTAATTCTACAGCAGATAGGAAAGGGACAGGTTGCCTATCATCGTTCTGATGTTACGAATATTGAAAATATACGTTCACTGGTACTGTTTACTTGAGAAAGCTTTGGGTCAATTGACATTTTGGTTAATAATGCAGGTGGTACTCCTGGAGGGAATTTTGAACAGATTTCTGATGAAGATTGGCAGAAATCCTTCGAATTGAACCTCCTTAGCTATATTCGAATTATTCGAGAAGTGCTCCCGGATATGAAGAAGGGAGGCGGAAGAATTATTAATATTGCTTCCACCTCTATTAAACAGCCGATTCCAGGGCTCATTCTTTCTAACACAATCCGTTTGGGAATCGATGGACTTACGAAAACTCTTTCTGTAGAATTGGCCCCTTATAATATTTTATTTAATACGGTTGCGCCGGGCAGAATTGCAACAGAAAGAACGGACCATCTTAATCAGATAAATGCTGATAGACAGGGGATTTCCCGAGAAGTAGCAGCAGAACAGTCGAAAAAGACCATTCCTCTGGAACGGTATGGCACACCTGAAGAATTTGCAAAAGTCGAAACCTTTCTTGTATCAGAGGCAAGCACATATATTACGGGTAGCTCTGTACTTGTCGATGGTGAGATGGTTACATCCATTTGGTTAGGAGTTTTGTCCAATGGCAGCTTTTATCGAGGGGGAAAGGACAAAATCTATTTAAGCACCTTATTAATACTTTATCAAAGATAAATCAAGTAAGAGGACTGCCCATACACAGAATTAGCTTCTGGTGTAAAAAGCTTAAACTGATGGTAAGTAATCTAGCAATTTAAGGGATTTAGCTTAAAAGTAATGTATGCATATAAGCCTGATTATTTGTAATTGCTCGATATTTGTTTCAAAAAGGGATTATAAAAATAATTTAAATTTTTAATTCTGTCTCAAAATTTAAGAATACTCGTTACAATGAGATTCAATAAAAAAAGCCTCTAAGGGAATGAACTTAGAGGTTTATTCTGAATACAACTGGTCCTGGACAATCGTTTCAGAGATCAAAATAAGGAGTACCTATATTATACACTTAACAAGTGTGAATCTTTTGTGAATGGTATGTGTAAGATGTGTACTTTTTTTGAATTTATTTATTCCGTCTCACTATAATAAGATTACTTGTCAATTTGAGACAATGAATTTTATATATTCTCAACTTCCTATAATTTATCTTATGTAAACTAAAATCCAAAAACAACCATCTAATCTTTTAAGATGGTCACGCTCATTAGAATTAATCAAAACAACATCTTTCCCGTAAGCTAAAGCATATCCTAATTCAAACCAAACATTAGGATTATCAAGGGTAATGTCTGCTAAACAAAGTTTGGAATTTCTATACCACTCACTATTTCGTCGATAGGGATTACCACACTAGTATCCCTATCGACTCTATAAGGTTCTAGACCACAATCTGTAATAGCTGGAGAAAAAATATTTTCATACCTTTCATCAAATTTCCCTTAAAATTGTCCTTCCATCGAAACCTTTATAATTATTCATAAAACTAATGAATGCCGAGGGTGAAGGACCAAAGGAAGTTTGTTTTGCTAACGCGTCCAGATACGAAAACCTCAAATGCATTTGTGTATAGACCAAGGGTTTGCCTTGGGCTTCATTCAGATTCCAAGTCACCGCCGACACCCTTGCCTTTAGCTAATGGTTCGCATATCCCAACGCCCACAGCGGACTTTCACCGCCTAGTTAATGAATATGCCTGGCACACCAAAAACGGCATAACCGTTGCATGCCGTCCATTTGTATAAAACTCTTGTATAAATCCGTAAAGCGCCAGCGGTATTTCACGCACCATTAGTACATCGTTCCAGTCCCACTAAGTGTTAGGTCTGTTTTGACCTTAAATTCTATAGTTGGATATAGGTTTTCCCACTTTTTCACTTCTTTTTCTGATACCCCTTGTTTAGCTTGATACATCAAGCCCAGACCCAACGGATCAGCTCCCATTTTTTGAATGTTTTTCAACGTTCCTTCTACTCTCTTATTGATAACCTCGGCAGCCAGCTTTTGATCTTCTAGCAGTTCATAATTATTTTCCAGCTTTTTTTCGGAGGCTTCAATACTTCCTTCAATTTTCAAATTCACCTGGACATAGGGTTTTTTTCGCTTAGGAATCACCAGATTAATCTTTGTTTTAAATCGGTCTACATTGACAAAAAATTCATTATCCCCATGCCTGACATTAATTTGGCCTTTGCGGCTTGTATTTAAGAGTTCATTAAGGACTCTGGTTTCATCTCTATTCAGTTCACCTATTAATTTTTCTCCTTTTATTAAAGCTACCTTATTAATAACGTAAGTATCTTCCAATGGTTCAATAACAGGGAGGTATGGATCGATTCCGTCCTCTTTTAACCTCATATAATAATCATTAAGAATTTCAGATACTATGTAAGGAGAGGTATTGGTGGTTTGATCAAAGGATAAATTGAGAGCGTTTCCCGCTACTCTTTCTGATTTAAATCTTACTCTAAGGACCATCTCGGCAGTTGGTTTACCAATCGCCATGTAGGAAATCCCCTGGATGTCCCTCCTTCGCATGAACCAGTTAAGAACTTCAGCTTGGTGACTTTTTAAAATATATCTATCAAAAATAAGTACCCGGCAATGGCCAAAATCAAAATCCTTGTCTACCTTGGATTTCATGACCCGTACTGCTTCAGCAATGGAATCTGCATCTTCTGAAATAATCTGGAATTTAGCATTTCCCGGCTGAACCTGTGCAGAGGGAATCGATAATTTCAGGGAAACATGGAAGGGTTTCTTAGGATTATTTGACTTATCTACACCCATAGACACCACAAAGAAGCGCTTATCTATATCCTTAAACGCACAACCTGCTAACATTCCCACAAGTGCAAGGACAGCACATAAGATTAATAAGGAATCCTTCTTTTTCATGTTTTTTTCCTCCTCAAGGAAAGTAGAAAAACAACCATAACTAATACCACTTCAACAGGCAGCCGTAAGTTAAACCAGTATTTTGCGTACCCGAAAAACTCCCTTTGGTTCACGGATTCTTGAAAATAGACACTCAGGAATCCAATAATAGAAAGAAAGGTTAATGTAAATAAGCGCATGCCAGTCTTTCTATCTTGTATACCAAAGGCACCTTTCATTAGCTCAAGGCCAACATTCCAGGTGACTATACCAAAGAGCATCGTTACCAGCATGAATACAAAAACTAATACAAAACTGGTTCGTTCAATAAACCCATATTGCATTCTTAATGAATCTGACGTAACCATCCATGGAAAGACAAAATCACCCATGGATTGAATCCCTAAAAATCCAAAAGGTATAAGATACGTAAAGGCAAGTATCAAAGAACCGAGTACGGGAATTATCCAAAAATATTTAAGGATCTCCTTCGCTTGGACATTTCTGTTAATAATCGCCAAATTGATGTATCCAGTAAATATATAACTGGCTGCTGCAATAGAGCTGTAGTTAGGCATTTGCCAGGTGAATTGTAGAATTCTCTTAATATGTACAGGGTAAAAATAATCACTTGATAGTGTTTTGAAGATAATAAAGCCTACGAATGGAAGAGCGGCCAGCATGGTAATTTCAGTTTTATACAAAATAGATTGAGTATTTCGGGTTGCTCCAAATATAAGCAAGAGAATAAGAAAACCCGAAATGATTCTTAGATCCATTTCCGGATTCAGATAGAGCTTAATAACATAGCTAAACGAATTTACAGCAAGGGTCCCGGCTGCTAGCCACATTAACGATAAAAAAAATAAAAAAGGAACTCTGATATATCCCGGCATTACCTCTTTAAATATTTCCGGCAGGCCCTGATATGGAAATCTGCCCATACCCTTTGTAAAAAGATAAGCCAACAGGGTGCCAAGGGGGATACTTATGAGAATGGATGTAATCGACCCATTGAAACGGTTTTGTATCAAAACCATGGGAACGTTGAGAATGATATTTAATGACATATTCATTAAGATAATGTAATAGTAATAACGTGCCAACTAACTCCGTTCTCCCTTCGTTTCATCGCTTATTTTCTCTATTCTCTTAGAGGATCCCCAATACATTCTTAAAAAAGGTGTACCAAAGCTTCGTGTGTCAGTGAGGTAACAAACTATAATGATAATCCCCGCTAATAAACCCATTATTCCGAAAAAACTGGCCAGTAAGATCAAAGGATAGCGTGCGACCCGCACTGCAAAACTCATTGAATTAACGGGAATGGTAAAATTGGCAATGGCTACGAAGGCGGTAATGATAATCATGATTGAGCTGACAAGCTGTGCCTGCTGAGCAGCCTGGCCAAGTATTAATCCGCCAACTGTTGTCGCAGTCGGTCCAATTGTTTTCGGAAGCCTCAGGCTAGATTCAATAAGCATTTCTACCGCCAAAAGCATAAATATGACTTCAAAAAAAGATGGGTAAGGCACGCCTGCACGGCTGCCAGCAATCGTAGCCGCAAGCTGGGACCTTAGGATCTCAGGGTTATAGGAGGTCAGTGCCACATACAAAGCTGGAAGAATGAGAGTAATGATCAGCCCCATATATCGAATCAAAATCATTAACCTGCTCACCCAAAAAGTATGAGATGTGTCATCCATTGCAGATATAAAATCAAAAAATACTACCGGAACAATTAAACCAAAAGGCGTCCCATGCAGGAGAATTGCTATTTTTCCTTGCGCAAGATTTAAAGCAATCCGATCTGGTCTTTGTGTGTCCATCATGGTCGGAAAGAGATTGTGTCTATTCTTAGTTAAAGCATTCTGAAGCTCGCCGATGGCTTGAATCATATCCATTTTAAGTTCTGGGATTTTCTTCTTTAGATCTCCTAGCACATCATGATCGACCAGGTCCCGATCATACATAATGGCAATGGGTGTTTTAGACACCGTTCCGACTGATTGCTGCTCCACCATAAGGCTTAAAGCGGGATAGCGGGTTCTTATTAAATTAACATTTGTGCTTAAGTCTTCACTTAACGCCTTTTGCGGACCCAGAACAGACATTTCCACGGTTGCGTCCTGCGGCTGGTCATTGGTGGCCTTCATAATGTGATACGAGTAAACGGCATCCCCTAAAAAAATGAGCAGATATCCATCTATTAATAATGATGAAAGTCTGTCACCGGTACTGACCTTTTTACATGTTGGAAGAGATAAAAGATGTAATAAATATCTGCTTTCTTTCTCACATAAAAGCAAAGGTTCTATTACATCCTTCCTTATCTTTTGTTCATCACTCAGACTTTCGAGATATACTAGATAGATTTCCTTTTTGTAATATTCAAACTGGTGGACAATCAAATCTCTGTTATCATTAAATTTTTCTTTTAAGGTGCTGATGACCTCTTTTTGCTTTACCATAGCTCTTTCACACCTTCATAATTGATTTCATTCCGATAGTATTTGTAAAAAAAACCGTTTAATACGTTATTACAGATATCACTGTTAGTTGTTGACCTAAACATAAAAAAAGGGCGTGATTCCAGTTTTTCTCAGAATCATGCCCTAAATACTTTTGCTTTTCAGCTGCAATTCCCGACTGATCAGGTAAAAATTGCTTACTGTTCACTGCAAAAACTTGTCCAGAAACGAAAACCTCAAAAGCATTTCGTGTACCTCAGACCGCTACATCGTTCTTAAAGATATCTAAGCCAAATCATTCTGTAATGTCAGTTGGTAAAAATGGTTATGGTGGTTGCCGAAACCCCAAACACTAAAAATACCTTAAACGTCTCTTTAACGGCTTAAAAAGTTTTTAGAAGGGTGATAAATTGATAAAAAAACTGATTTGGAATTTTAGAAATATGGTAAAATAAGGAAAGTTGATTTTAGATAGGGGTGCTTTTATGGTTTCAGTAATGGGAAGGGTAACTAAAACAAAACAGCCAAGAGGGTGGGTATATTAAACCTAAAGATTTCAATGTTATTGAATTAGTCGGATCTTTCTTTGAAACTTTAAAATCCCATAAAGTCGTTTCGGTTAAAAAATCACCATCTCCACTTGATATCAGATGAGTATAACCACCTTCAAAAGTGAAACCATCTTTTACAATCGGTCCGTAATTATCGTTAAAATGATGACAATCGATTCCCATTGCTCTTTAAGAGATTTAAGTTTTTCGTCTTTCACAACGGGGTCACTCTTCCCCTATATTTGGCTCTCTTGAGTACTTTCTCAGAAAAAGGTGCAATCTTCAAGAGGATGACGAAATGCCATTAGTCCCATCTCTATTCCTGATCGTTCTATCTCATCTATCTCAATCAATTTTTCTTGGACTTGTTCATATGATTCAATTAATCCTGTCCTAAATCCCTCACTAATTGCAATATAATAGTTGTAGCTCGTGACCACATTCCTTTAGCATTTCTTACATTATGACGAAAGTTGTCTATAACAGTGGTATCTGCATGGACAATAATCTTCTTCAATTCGGCTAATCCTGTCATCAACATAAGTGCCCCAAGGAAAAACACATAATACTGCATTAACTCCAAGGTTTCAGTTATTAGACTATAACCTGATAGAACAATAATCACTAATGCTAAGATAACTCTAAACATTTTCAAGAATATATTTCCTCTAAAAATTAACTGTTCTGCCCCTTATAGCAACACTAAAAAAGAGAAGACTAGAAAATCTTCTCTTTTTTTATTTAATCCTTTTCACGATAGTTGGTTCTTTTCTCTCCCAACAGTTTCGCAGCCTTTTTAGCCTTCTCCTGCTCAGGGTTTGTATATAGTGCAGCGGTTGTAGTTGAAGTATGACCAAGTTGCGTCATCAGTAAATGAATATCTCCTGACTGCTCCATTAAGTTTGTCCCGTACGTATGCCTCAGTTTGTGTGGGGACATCGATTTATTGGACTTAAATGCCTTCGTGTATTTCTTTACTAGAGCCTCGATGGCGCGGTTGGAAAGAGGAGTGGCACCATTATTCACCCTAGTCAAGAATACATAGGCCGCATCATCGTTAGATCCTCTATAACGTTCCGATCGCACAGCTAGGTAATCTTTAATGTCCTGCATAGACGGAGGAGAGACTGCCACTACATCCTTTTTTCCACCCTTACGTAACACATGTATTTGTTTCTCCTCGAAATCCAAGTCTCGTAGCCTTAAGTTGGATAACTCATTCACCCGGATGCCACTTCCTAAGAAGAGGGATAAGATCGCAAAGTCACGTTCCTTGTCCCTTTTAAAGTATATGAGTTTCCTGGACTTCTCAGGTAGCTCTCCTTCATAGTCATGCTTCACGAATTCAAGAAACCGTGCATCCTCATCATTGTGGAAAATCTTCGTCGATATTCTGGAAGCACGCGCCCCCAATGTTTCCTTCACTTTATTCACTTCAATTTTCAACATGACATTCCGATAGAAGTAAGGTTCGCCGTCTGCATTTTCCGTCTGGGTCGTTAAATACTTGAAAAGGGAACGTAATGCTGAAATTTTCCGATTGACGGATACCTTTTCCGCTTTTTTTGTTTCCTGCTTATTGATAGGAATATTTCTCCGTTCCAAAAATTTGATAAAAGATTGAGCTTCGATTAACTTCAACTTTTCCAGCACGGAAAGGGGAATATCCTTAATATGCTCCTGTTCAGCAATGCCTTCCGCAATCAGCCACTCCAAAAATAATTTATAATCAAGAACGTAATTCAAGAGGGTGGAAGGGGACCGGGTATCCAATTTATTGTCAACATATTCAACGATATAGAAAGGCATGGACTTAACCAGCTGTTCCAATTTCTGTTCATGGACTTGATGTTGCCTGGTATTGGCCATTGATTGACTCCTTTTTAAAGTTTAATTTATGCGTAAAATTCAATTTTTACGAATAGTTGTTTACATAATTATATTATGTTCAAGTTATTGACTTAAATAACATAACAGCCCAAGCACGAAAGGATAGGGCTGAAATAATTAATTTTTCACAGGAACTTTTACATACTCATATTTTTCTGGATTTTGAAGTTTATGATTTTCGATAGCAGCTTCTGCAGCATCTTTTGTTTCAAAAATTTTATCTACCTTGATTGTTTCTTTATTTGTATGGAGCTCATAAACACGGATTTTGTAATTCATCATAAAACTCCTTTATTAAAATTTGAGGATTTGTTTTGTATAGTCAGTAAAATCCTCAAGATGGTTCGCAACAATTTGCTGCAAAATGTCTATATTAACCGTCTGGTAGTCATGAACGGCTATGTTTCTGAAACCCACCATGGCCTTTAATCGTTTGACGGCGTTTTCGTCGATAATTAAAGCCTCATGAAGCATGTCAAAAGCATCTCTGCTGGTTTGGGGCAATCCTAATTTCCGTTCAGCTACAATATGCATGGCCAAGTCGATTGACGCTTCGCAAGCCCTTTGTATATTGAGGATGATGGAGTCTTGTTTGGTATAGTCCTTCAGGTTTTTTGGATTGTTTTCGTATACGACCTTAACCCGATTCATGCAACGTTCTATAACACTGATTTTGTTCAATATCACATCATTCTTCATAGATGGTCCCACTTTCTCCTATTTTTTTTAAGATATTTTCGCGCTCCTCGTTCAATTTAGCGTACATGCTTAGTGCAGTCATTTGGAGGTTTTTAAGAAGAGTGTCATTCGCTGAATATATAACTGTACCGGTAGTATATATCTGGGCTTTAAATACCGTGGATGCTGTACGGATATTGACCAAGTCCACCTCGATTTTCAGAATATCTGCCAATTCCTGTGCCAGCTGAAAAACTTCATATGTAGTAAGCGATTGATTCTCACTGTAGAAAGCAATATCGATATCACTGTCTTTATGTGTAGATTTTTTGGCATAAGAACCAAAGATAATAATGAAAACGGGATCTATTTTTTTTATGAGAGTATCTTGAATGGTTTGAAACATTTCAGTATACATAAGACACGCTCCCTTAATTATTATATGAATATTATACCAAACATTCATTCTCATGTCCATTTATTCGTAAAACTGAAATTTTACGCAAAGATAATCAATTTACCACACTCTCTTCCTCATCATAAATCTGGAGCTTATGCAAGTTTACTCTTGCCTCCAAATTTTATACGCCTCACCTGGATGTAGTACATCGTTAAATAGCATAAAGTCATCCCGTACAGACCTCGGACAACATTATTTCAATCACACAAAAAGAGCAAACCCGTCGTCTATAGTTGTAGTTCCTGAATAATAAGTGATTTCAAACCCCATAGCTGCGCCACCGATAGGATATTTATAGCTGTCATTTCTCCAAGTACAATCGGAACCCCAAGCATTCCCCCAGGTACATACACAAAGGGAACCTCCCGAAAGTCTTTTGCTCTTTCATCTCTTACAAGTATATATATCTGATTGAAAAACAACGCTAACCGTTTACATGAGGTGCCTATATGACCCTTTTTCGGAAGGTGAACCAAAGAGATTAGAAAAACCTCGTTGAAATTCAGCGAGGTTTTTTACTATATACAATTTTTATAATCTACTTTGCGGTATTTTTTAACTAACTCCCACTACCTCTTTTATTAACAGGGTATTTTCAGTAACAAACTTTTTTTCTTTTTTTTGACTTCACCTACCGCTTCCTTTCATAGTGCATTTTGAAAATCAGTAGTCATTTAATATATTTCAAATCATTAAATTGCACTTTCCTTTTCATTTTAGTTTTTATCTTAATAAATCTTCACGTAAAATAAACTGAGCCAGTTCCTCCATTTGATCTGAAATTGCCCGATCACTTTCTAGAGGAGGGCAAATTAGACGGACTTTTTCTAAATAGTCTCTAGTTGCCTGTGCCAATTGATTTTCAGCTTTTTCCAGATAAATAGCTTGAGAAGCACAAATCATTTCAATCGCTATAACTCTAGCAGAATTATGAATGATTTCCCGAGCTTGACGGGAGCCAATTGTACCCATGCTGACATGATCTTCCTGGTTTGCCGAAGTTGGAATGGAATCAACACTTGCGGGATGTGCTAATACTTTATTCTCGGAAACTAGTGAAGCCGCTGCATATTGAGCAACCATCAGGCCGCACTCTATACCAGGATTGACAGCTAAGAAAGGTGACAATCCGCTTAGTTGCGGATTAACAAGCCTTTCTGTTCTTCGTTCAGAAATATTCGCCCACTCAGCTGCAGCTACTTTCAAAAAGTCCATTGAAAGCGCTATCGGCTGGCCATGGAAATGACCTCCTGAGATGATTTCTCCACTTTCTAAAACAATCGGATTGTCAGTAGCGGAGTTCATTTCTACCTTTAAACGGTCCTCAACATAATTAAATGCTTGCCAAGATGCTCCGTGTACTTGCGGGATACAGCGGATAGAATAAGCATCTTGAATGCGTACTTCCCCTTGGCGTGTAATCCTTCTACTGCCTTCCAGCCAATTTCTCATTCTTGAAGCCACGAATTCCAGCTCCGGATGGGGACGGACAGCTAGTAATTCGCTATCAAAGGCAGATATAACCCCATTAAGCGCTTCCATTGTTAAACAAGCTGCCATATCAGCTGCTAGGCCGACACGCTCCGCTTCATTAAGAGCAAGCACCCCGACACCAGACATTGCCTGAGTTCCGTTTATTAATGCAAGGCCTTCTTTCGCTTCTAAAGAAACCGGTTTCAACCCAGCCCTTTTTAGTGCTTCCTTCCCCTGAAGAATTTCCCCTTTGTATTCTGCCTTACCTTCGCCGACTAGAACGATGGCAATATGTGAAAGCGGTGCGAGGTCTCCGCTAGCACCGACTGAACCTTTACAAGGTACAACCGGATGAACTCCTTTATTAATCATATCAACAAGTAGCTGCAGAGTTTCTTCCCTGATTCCAGAAAAGCCCTTAGCCAAGGCATTTGCACGTAGTATCATCATCGATCTTACAACCTCAATTGGAAAAGGCTCACCTACACCAACAGCATCTGCACGTAATAAATTTAACTGTAATTTTGAAACATCCTCTTTTTCAATTTCGATATTACTGAGTTTGCCGAATCCTGTGTTGACGCCATACACAACTTTCCCGTCATTAATTTGCTTTTCAATTCGATTGCGGCTCTCTTGTACCCGCAGCCGATTTTCTTCGGGAATAGAAACCTTTGCATTGCCATTAACTACCCTTTGTACCTTATAACGATCTAACGTATAACCATCTAATTCTACTAACTCTAGGTCTACTACTCCACTGTTTTGCATTCGTCCATCTCCTCTTGATTTTTTTATCTGAATATTTCATCTTCTTGAAACATTATAAAACTAATTCGGCAAAACACAAAAATAATAATTAAATAATATAGTGGTGAATAAATACCACTGTTGGACTTTTTATACATCATTCTAACTATGCATTTTTATGATTTACATACCATTGTTCAATAAGAGCTGCAGTTAATCTCCCCGTGTTTATTAAGTTTTCAATACTAATACTCTCTCTGAACGAATGGATATTTTGGAATCCTAATCCTAGTGTCAGACAAATTAAGCCATTTTCGTTTAACACGTTCGTATCAGCACCACCCAACGTTTCTGTTAAATAAGGGTTGACTTTAATGCTTTGAGCAGCTGTTTCTGCCGTTTTCACTAACATATCATCCTTCGGAATATCAAATCCGCTGTATTTTTTCTCCATTCTAACGTTCACTTTTCCGCCGTTCTTCTCGGCAGCTTGCTGCATAACCTCTTCCATATGCTTTAGCTGCTGATCTAACTTCTCTTTTGAAAAGCTACGGACTTCCCCGGCAACCGTTACACTTCCCGGAATAATCGATGTCAGATTTCCTCCGTTAATAATCCCGATATTGGCAAGCGTCTCTTCATCGATTGTGCCCAATCTCATATTTGACAATCCTTCAGCAGCAATCAGAATGGCATTGTTGCCTTCTTCGGCATTAAGCGCAATATGAGCGGCGTTTCCTTCAACTTCCATCCAAATCCGACTGCTGTAAGGACCTTTCAAAATAATTTGGCCAACATCACCGCTGCTATCGAAAATATAGCCGGTTTTACTTTTTGCCTTCTTGTAATCCATATAGGTTGCTCCAACAAGCCCCGGCTGCTCATTGACAGTTAGAATAAATTCAATCGGACCGTGCGGAACGTCACTTTCAATAATTGCCCGGACTGCTTCTAAATAAGCCGCCAATGCCGCACGGTCGTCCGCGCCTAAAATGGTTGTACCGTCAGAATAAATAACGCCATCTTTAATGACCGGTTTTAATCCTTCTGTTGGCAGCACAGTATCCATATGTGTTGAGAAAAACAATGGAGGAATTGATGGATCTGTTCCTTCGCGAAAAGCAATTAAGTTGCCAACTTCGCCACCAAAGTTTTTATTGGCTTCATCGAATTCAATAATAAATCCGAGCTCTGGCAGCGCTTTTTTCAAATAATCTGCAATAAGTTTTTCTTTCGTGCTCGGGGCATTAATTTTAGCCAGTTCTAGAAATAGATCTTGTAAACGTTCAGCATTTACATGTTCAGCAGCGTTAGAGACATGTTTCATTTTCATTATAATTCCCTCCATTGTCTATAAATCTTCTATTAACTTAGCGATTCACTACGACTTTTCCATTTTTGATAACAGTTTGCACAATATTTGTTCCCAGCTCATAGGCAATATGCTTATACGTCGGAACATCCCAAATCTGCAAATCTGCTAATTTCCCTGCTTCAATCACTCCGCGATCATTCAAACCGAGAGCTTGTGCTCCACCATATGAAGCAGCCTTTAGTGCTTCCTCAACAGAAAATTTATACAATCGGCAAGCAAGATTGATGACAAACTGCATTGATTCTGTATAACACGCCGGACAGAGATCCGTTGCTAGTGCGATTTTCATACCTAAATCTAGCATCTTGCGGGCATCAAACGGCCGCTTATGGCTGACAGCAAAGTCTAAAGCTGGCATTAAAACTCCAGTTACTTTTGCCTCTGCCAGCTTTTCCATTACTTCAACAGGTGTATAATTTAAATGGTCAATAGATACCATTTTCATTTCCGCCGCTAAGTCAGAGCCGCCAATATAGGAATAGGCATCTGCATGAATTTTCGGCTTCATCCCTTGCCCTAAGCCGGCGTTTAAAATTAATTCAGATTCTTCAGCCGTAAAATAACCTTCATCACACCAAACATCGCAAAATTCGGCGAGTCCGCGCTCGCCTACTTGCGGAATCATCTCATTAATAATGATGTCCAGATACTCACTTTTCGTCATATTTTCCGGAAAGCCGTGCGCTCCTAAAAATGTATTGTACACGTCAAGAGGCGTCTCTTTGCCAAGCCTTCTGCTTACTTCAAGAATTTTAATTTCACTTTCAGTTGTTAGTCCGTACCCGCTCTTGCTTTCAACCGTTGTGATCCCATATTCAAGCATTGTTAGCAGTCGTTTCTTTGATTGTTCAAATAATTCTTCCTCTGGTGTATTACGAGTAAGTTCGACTGTCCGATTAGGTCCGGTTGTAATTCCGATTTTTTTCAATTTTCCCGGATCATTCCCAGTCAGTTTGGCAGCATATTCTTCAACACGTGTTCCATAAAAAACTAAGTGAGTGTGGGAATCAACAAAACCCGGTGCAACAACTTTCCCACTTGCATCAATAACATCTGTTTGATTTATATCAAAATTACTTTTAACCTCTTCTTCGGATCCGACTCCGACAATTTTATCATCTTTAATGGCAATCCAAGCATTTGTTAATGCTCCGATATCCCCCATGCCTTCCCCTATACAAGTAACTACTTCTGCCGCATTACTGATTACTAAATCGACCTTTGTCTTTACTTTCGTTTCGGACATCGTTACCATACCTCCTCCAAAAAATACTGGAACAAACATTATTAATGCATATTTTGTGCCAAGGTTTCAAAACTAGCGATATATTTCATTATTATTAGAATTAATAGAAAATATCAGTTAAAGAATTTCAAATAACTTTTAAAAATCACCATTTCTAATCCAAACAACAAGCAAAAAGCGCAGATAAAATTTGCACACTATTTCATTTCAAACAATTCAATAATAAATAACACTTAACAATATTAAACTTTTTTAGGTGCAAATAATCCTTGCATGCAGAGGTATGCCTGGAGGAAATCACCGAAAGAGCCGATTTCTTATTCTTTACTGACCTATTAATACAGCTATGAAAGGGGATTATAGCCAAACCCTAAAAGTAATATATAAAAACGCGATTGTTGTATAAAAACGATTCTCTAAAATCTAATCGTAATCATACGCTAATGTTTATCCAGGACTCAGGATGTCGCGAATCCATTTTTTATACTCATGCAACATGCCCAAGTCCTGAGTTTTATAGCCTCATGATTTTTTTAATTATGTTTTAAGACATCTCCCTCAGAATGACTTTGCTTACTGACAACACGAGAACTTCGTGTAGCAAAACTCACGACAGTCATGACTGCGATATTAACAATCAAAGCTATAATTCCGACGTTCACATCCTTAATTTCTTGAGGCAATGTTGGAAATAACGAACTGATAGTCGTTTTAGTTATGGTTGTATAAACTACAGTCGCTGTACCAGCTAAGATTCCCGCGAACGCCCCCTGTTTTGTTACGAAGTTAGTTTGCATTAAGCTAGTGGCCAAAGATGGAAACAGTTGGGTCACCAAGCTTAACCCCATTAAAATGAGAGCGACGATTGTGTTTCCGCTATTCAAAGCAAAATATACAGCAATTAGAGCGATAACAGGCACAAGAACTTTTGCTATTTTCACCACTTTTTGATTTGAAGCGGATGGTGAAAAAACTTGGTAAACGTTTTTCGCCAAGAGGGTCGAGACCGTCATCAAAATCATGGAACCGGGAACAATTGCTGCTAGTAAACCCGCTGCACCGATGATACCGACAAACCAAGGGTTAAACGTTTTGATAGACATGAGCAATAATGCTTGATCAACATCCGGCCCCTTTAAATCCGGAACTTGTAGGATTGCCGCAAATCCAACGAAGAGTACAAGAATAATCAATAATTGATACAACGGCAGGATTATTGCATTTTTACGAAACGCATTTCCGTTTTTGGCTGAATAGGCTGCACCGAAGTATTGTGGCCACATATAAAAGCCGAGTGCGTACAGTATCAGCGTTGAAATGTACCACGACACGCTAAATCCCTTATCGGGGAGCATTAGGTGACCAGGCTTCGCGGCATCAATTGCTTCAAACATCGATTGTATTCCGCCGTAATAGTGGAACGGAATATAAAACCCCAAAAACAAGACAACAACGAGAATTAAAATATCCTTAACAACAGCGGTCCAAGCAGAACCGTGGATACCGGAAATCATCACATAGGCGGTTACTGCAATCATCCCAATCCAAATAGCCATCGTCGAAGAAATTGAGCCATAGGACGCAACTGAAACAATAATCCCCAAGCCTTTCAATTGAAGTACCAGATAGGGAATCAAAGCAAATGTCCCCACTAAAGCTACCAGCACCCCTAAATATAGGCTATTGTACTTCTTTACAAAAAAGTCTGACTGTGACAGCAAATTATGTTTCTTGGCGTACTTCCAAACAGGAGGCAGTAGAAAATAGGAAACTATGTAACACAAGCTCCCAGTAGCAAGAAAATAAAAAATCGGTCCCCCTATTCCATACGCCCACCCACTGGCACCAAGAAAAGTAAACGTAGAATAAATCTCTCCAGCCATTAATAAGATTAGGAAAAGAGTACCGAACCCTCGGCCACCCACCGTCCATTGTTCAAGGTTCATATCTTTCCCTCTTCTCGCTCGAATTCCAAGGTAAAGAGATAGGAGCAGACATCCAAAAATAATGAAGATGGACACGCTCATTCGTTTCCACTCTCCTTTCTCATAGGATCGAATTTATACATAATAGCTAAGAGAATGGATGTGAGAACCACCCACAAAACATTCCAAAATAAGAGAAACGGCATGCCAAGTACGTAAGGAGTCACTCTATTAGCGAAAGGGAGCCCTACTAATAAACCGATAAATGGCAGTAATGCAAGAAAATAAATAGGTTTCATTGATCCGACCACCTTTTTATCCTCTGAAAGAGGAGAATAACTTGCTTCAGCCCACACAGTAGCTTGTCAATAATCCTCGGTGACTGACAATTTTATGTTATTGTTACTTTCGGCGATGTGTCTCATATCATTCTTGGATAACTGCGGTTACTCCTTTCCAGGTTTGTTAGAATAACAAACGAAACGTAAAGATTGATACTCTTAAACTTTATTTTTTGTTTTGTTACTTATCGCAGTTATCACCTCTGCTTTAACTGTATGGGGTTTCGATGGACATAAAATTGTTCTATGGTAAGGCTTCTATCCAAAATCACTTGTTTTACTGCTCTTTGAAATCAATCTTACATTCTTCTAACGGGATTACTTTCGATTTCTTTATAAATTTATAGCTGAGCCACAACAAGAGAAACAATGGGAGGCCAATATAGGCTGACAAAACATTTTTCCAATCGATATGTCCACTAATAAAACCTTCAAAGTTTTGTCCGAGCAAGATGACTAAGCAAAGGGCGAAGGCAAATATCGGTCCGAAAGGAAACCATTTTGCACGATAAGGCAGATCTTTAAGTGAATAACCTTGTGCAACATATGCTTTCCGGAATCGGTAATGACTCGCAGCAATACCGAGCCAAAAAATAAATGTCGTGATTCCGACTGAATGCATCAGCCAGATATAAATTGTACCGTCACCAAAGATGGACGCTAAAAAAGCTAGCATTCCAATAATCGCTGTGGCTACCAATGCTATGACGGGAACCCCTCGTTTGTTTACTT
This sequence comes from Peribacillus sp. NPDC056705, assembly GCF_043656335.1. Lineage (NCBI taxonomy): Bacteria > Bacillati > Bacillota > Bacilli > Caryophanales > Bacillaceae > Peribacillus > Peribacillus sp. NPDC056705. The sequence continues at coordinate 51,362 of NZ_JBHTYI010000010.1, forward strand.
TAGCTAAAAATCGTGGCGCTTGTCCGTCTTGAGCCATGGCATACATGATTCGGCTTGTCACGTAAAGGCATCCGTTACCAGCGGACAATACAGAAGTTAAAATAACCGCATTCATAGCAGAAGCTGCAAGAGCGAACCCTGCTTTTTCAAACACGATGGTAAACGGGCTAGCCATGACCGTAGAGTTTTGAAGACTTCCGTTCGTATAAGGAACTAGAAACGAGATAACTAGGATCGCCAGTACATAAAATAGAAGAATTCTCCAAAAGACGGTGCGAACTGCACGCGGTATATTTTTTGAAGGGTTCTCACTTTCCCCAGCAGCGACACCGATGCACTCTGTCCCCGAGAAGGAAAAACCTGCAATTAACAATATGCTTAAGGTGCCAAGGGTACCCCCAACAAACGGAGCTTCCCCAGTGGTAAAGTTATCAAATCCAATCGGCTGTCCATTCATGATTCCAAAAATCATCAATGTTCCAACAACAATGAAGATAATAATCGTTGCCACCTTAATAAAGGAAAACCAATACTCCCCTTCACCAAACCCTTTAACAGATAAAAAGTTTAATAAGAAAAGTAGCATTAAAAACAACCCACTCCATAACAATGACGAACTATCGGGAAACCAGTATTTCATAATCAGTGCAGAAGCAGATAGTTCTGCAGCGAGTGTCATAGCCCAAGCGAACCAATAGTTCCAACCAAAAGCAAAACCAAGGGCGGGATCAATAAATCGTGTGGCATACGTACTAATCGAACCGCTTGTCGGCATAAACGAGGCCAGTTCCCCAAGACTTGTCATAACAAAATAAACCATGATGCCAATCACGCTATACGCAAGTAAAACTCCACCCGGGCCCGCTGTATGGATGGCCGGACCGGTTCCAAGAAAAATTCCAGTTCCGATAGTACCACCCAACGCAATCATCGTAATATGGCGTGCTTTTAATTTTTTTTGTAAGCTAACTGATGACTCATTTTGTTCCACATTTGATGATAATTGCAGCTGTTGATTATCCAAACTAACACCCCTTTAAAATCTTTTGAAGAAATGTGTTACTGCATTAATTTAAAAGGTACCGATATAAGCTGAACGAATACCTAAAAAGAGAAATCTTGCTTCTATTACTAAAAGTCACCTTCACCCGATTACAGTTTAAACCCAGACCCGGAAACGCGAAGTTTCAGCCGTTATTCTTATTCCAACCATATATGCAGCTAATCGCATATCCACTTTTAGGACCTGTGATGTTTGAGAAATATTTTCAAATGAATCGACCATTGCTTTTCGAAGTTTTTCAGAAACCTCATTCTCTGACCAATAATACCCTTGGTTATTCTGAACCCATTCAAAGTAAGAAACGATGACACCACCAGAACACGCCAGTAAATCCGGTCAATACATATTCCTTCGACTCCGATCCATCAGCTCCCTAACAGTAAATTTTTAATAATCTTTACCCTTTCTTCATCCACTAATTTTTAAATATTATTAAGGATAAAAGAATGGTAGAGATCATTCGGACCTCTACCAATGTTTTTGCACGTGTTACGCTTTAACGTTTTCCGGCTCTACATCTTTCGGACCGAATGTTGCTTTTGGCGACCACCATAATGGAATTTGGATGCTTTCTTTCGTTATTTTACCTTTACCATTGGCAACATTTTGAGCAATTTCATAACCAGCTTGAGCATGACGAACAACCCCGATGCCAGAATCAACTGTCATCGCAACTTCTAATCTCATGTCAGATTCAGCTGTTCCGTCTGCAATCATCGTAACACCTGTATGAACAGCCTCACCCATGGAATAATTCGCTTGAAGGGCAATAAGATCACACATACCAACAGCGTTTAGAAGACCGTTCAATACCGGCCAGTCAGAGATTAAGTCACTTCCGTCTTTCATATTTTCAGATTCAAATGTCGGGTTTACGATGGAACCAGAGTCTAAGTTATCACGTGAGAATGCAACCGGTCCGGATAGTTCGCCACGGCGGATCATATCATTTACTTCTAATGCAAATGCCTTACGCTGACCAAAGCCCATGTAACAAATACGAGCTGGTAATGCTTCAATTGGAATATGCTCTTTCGCAAGCTTAATCCAGCGCGTTACGAGATAGTCATCGCTAAATTTGTCTAAAATCATATCATCAATTTTCCTTAAATCTTCTGAATCACCTGATAGACAGATCCAGCGGAAAGGTCCACGACCCTCACAGAAGAGCGGACGAAGATATTCAGCTACAAAGCCTGGTAAACGTTTTGCTTCTTTCGCATCCATGCCTGCATCGATACACTCTTTACGGTGACTTGTACCGTATTCAAATGAATGCACACCAAGGTCCATAAATTTGATAAGCGATTTCAACTCACGAACCATCGTTTCACGTGCTTTTTCTAAATAAAGTTCACGATCTATATCACGAAGCTTTTCTGCTTCTTCAACTGTATAACCAGAAGGTAAGTAGGAAATCGGATCGTGGCCAGGAGTCATTGATGTTGAAATATCTGGTAAGAACCCTTTTTGAAGAACTTCTTCAAAAATATCAGCCGCGTTTCCAACTACTGCCACACCAAGTGGTTTCCCTTCAGCTGCATGTTGTTTTGCCATCGCAATCGCTTCATCCAATGAATCTGCCAAACAATCAATAAATCCTTTTTCAATTCTTCTCTTAATAATCTCTACGTTAGAGTCACATAGAATCGCTACTCCTCCGTGCATCGTCATGGCTCTCGTTTGATTTCCACCCATACCACCAGCACCGGCTGTTAAAAGAATTTTTCCAACAAGGGAATCATTGTAGTGAAGGCGTGCAATTGCTGACAAGGTTTCAAATGTCCCTTGGATGACCCCTTGTGTACCGATATACTCCCATGGAGCTGCTGTATAGTTTGCATACATCGTTAAGTTTTTATCTTGTAAATCATAGAAAGTCGGCCAGTCCGCTTTCATAATATTTGTCGTTGCCATAACAACTGTCGGAGCATATTTATGTGTTTTAAACACCGCAACAGGCATACCGGATTGAACAACAAGTGTTTCATCATCTTCAAGCTCTTTTAACGATTTGACGATTGCATGGTAAGACTCCCAGTTACGTGCTGCTTTACCAATCCCACCGTAAATTACAAGCTCTTCCGGTTTTTCTGCGTTTTCCATATTGTTTTCAAGCATCCGTAAAATAGACTCTTGTCTCCAACCTTTACAACGAAGTTCAGGTCCCCTTTGTGCTTTAACTGAATATAAGATTTCTGGTTTTGACATGTACTATTCCCCCTAAATTAAATTAAGTATTTACTGTACTCGCTTTTATATATTGCAAGTACCGTGCCAAAGGAGTCTAATTTTATGGGATTTTCTAATTTTACAGAAAACACTGTCTATAATCGGCTATTTTTAAATTCCCCCTAATATAACCGGATTACCATTTTACAAAAGTTGGTTATTTGTCCAGAAGAAATCGCAGATGTTTTTTGCATCTATTTCATTGAAATCATTCGAATATTTAAAAAATTGTAAACGGTTACATCATTAATTGCAGCAGATAAATTTTGCATGCAGACTATTTGAAATATTTGAAATTAATGTTATATTCAAGGGGACATTAAACGTGAGACAGGAGGAAAGGAAATTTGACTGCAGCATCTATCGGATCAATTATTAGAAGTTTTGTAGACGGGGTTATCGTGTTAAATGAAAAACACGATGTTTTATGGCATGACGTAAACGAAGACATCCCATTGGAAATCACAGAAGGTATTCCTATTACTGAACTCATCCCCTGTGAAGAAGTGAGGTTTGTAGATAATGAAACCTTTCCTATTACAATAAACCAAAAGAAATTCATTGTTGAAGTGAAGAATTTTTCTGCAGATAACCACTATATTATCTTGTGTATAGAAAACACTAAGGATTTAATGACAAATCCTAAGATGCGATTATATTGTCTAGAAAAAATAGTCGAATCTCTCGATGAAGGCGTGATGATGAGTGACCATGAAGGAAAAATCACCTTATACAATGTTGCGCAGGAGAGACTGGAAGGTTTAAATAGTCAAGAAATTATCGGCAAACATTTATGGTCAGCCTATAATTATAATCCGCAATATTCGGAGCATAAACATACATTTAAGACTGGAAAACCCATTTTCTCCAGATATCGGGCGCACTCGACGGTTAACGGAATTCCGAAATATGTAAATTACAGCACATTTCCCATTCAAAAGGATGGAGAAACGATTGCTGTTTTTTCACTAAGTACGAATGAATCAAAACTTAAAGATCGACTTCACCAAACCATTGAGCTAAAAAGGCAAAGTGTTGTTACGGATAAGAATAAACGTGATTTAAAAAATGGGACCACTTTCACGTTTAATCATATTAAAGGCGAAAGCCTTGCATTAAAAAACTTAATTAAGGAAGCGCAAAATATTTCTATTCATAATACCGATGTTTTAATCGTCGGAGAAACAGGAACAGGTAAAGAGCTGTTTGCCCAAAGCATGCATAACCACAGTCCAAGAGCAGAAAGTCCTTTTGTTGCGATTAACTGTGCGGCAATCCCTGAAAACCTGTTGGAAAGTACTTTATTTGGAACCGTAAAAGGAGCCTTTACCGGCGCAACGAACCAAATGGGACTGTTTGAATATGCCAAAAATGGCACCCTCTTTCTAGACGAAATTAACTCCATGCCGCTGACATTACAATCAAAGTTAATGCGAGTATTACAGGAGCGTTTAGTTCGAAGGGTCGGTTCCAATGAAGTTACACCTGTGGAGTGTACAGTCATCAGTGCATCAAACGAAGATCCGGAGAAACTGATTTCCGAAGGAAAAATGCGACTTGACTTGTTTTATCGGATTGCCCATACAAGTCTCTACATACCTCCTTTAAGGGAGCGAACAGAAGATATTCACTTTTTTATCGAATACTTTCTTGAGTCTAATCGGAAGAAATTTTCTAAAGCTGTTCCGGATTTTTCAAAAACATTACTTATGATTCTTCTACAATATCCTTGGCCTGGAAATACTCGAGAACTTGAGCATTTAATCGAAAATGTAATTATTCGGGTAAGCGAAGCCGATCAATCAATTGAGGTTGACCATCTCCCTGGTTATATGAGAAGAAAAATCTTTTCCGATCACACGTATAAAATCAATGAACAAAAAAATATGGAAAAGAAGCCTTTTAAGTCAATCTTTACGAATTCTCAAGAGCATTTTATCCAAAAGACATTAGAACAGACGGACTGGAACATATCAAAAGCTGCAAAAAAACTCGGGATTACCCGGCAAAGTATGCAGTATCATATTAAAAAACATGGTCTTGTAAAGCCGAATTGTTAAATTAAAACAAGCCCCTTTCACTAAGAAAAGGGCTTGTTTTTTTTGCATTTGATGCCAAAAAAGGTGGATATGCAAGTGATGTTTCAGAGAGGAACAACGCTTCTCGCTTTCTTATTGGGGTCCAGGTATATCGCCATCAAGTTAATATTTTAAAAGGTACGGCGCGTCATCCTAAACCAACAAATGACTCCTGGAGAGTCGATGAAACGTATATAAAAGTAAAAGGTCAATGGATGTATCTGTATCGTGCAATGGATTCCAAAGGAAACACGATTGATTTTTACCTCAGTAAAACAAGAGACAAAAAGGCTGCAAACGCTTCTTCAAGAATGATATTATCCCCTCTAGGTAGAGACATGTGCTTCAAAAACTAAGCTAAGAGAGATAAGTAGCATGATGGGCACAAAGGATATTAAGTGATTGAAAGAGAAGGTGGATTAAATGTACGTGATGTATATTCAATAAAGTACTACAACAAGGAAGGTTTCTTTGAACTGAAATTGGAGATCAACGAGGAAGATCTAGAGGTTGATTATAGAGGAGTACTTGCGGAGAAATGCATCTTTTGTTTTTGTTGAAGTTGAAATCATAAATAACCGTCCAATGAATTTCTTGCTCTACTCCAAGTGTAGAACTTATATTGACCCAGATAATCCCGAAGAAGACGAAGCACTGTTTGATGCTGAAGTAGAAATTACTGGAGACTATGACGGAAACCCATTCTAGTTGGCTATGAAAGTTTACAAGCCTTGTGTTTGCTTCCGTAATTGTTTCTGTCCGAAAATAATTTTGCTCAAATCCACGTTAAACGATCACGCTCTAAAGAGGGAACGCTGTCTTGGACAAGAGGCCATAAGAAAAAAATAACCCCCACCTTGAATGATGGAGGTTAAAGCTAATGAACCCTACGCCAGTCCACAGCTATAAAAACTGGGATATTTCTCAAATACCCCAGTGGTAATTCTCAATAACTTTGAAAACTTTCCCTTTACTTACAACATAATTCTGTTGCAATACCTACAAAATAATCGACCCCGTATTGTAATGCGGCCTCATCGATTTTAAATTTGGGGTGATGGAGTGGATGCGCTTCACCAAAATCTTCATGATGAACACCAATAAATTGCATCGAGGAAGGAACTTTTTGTGCGATGGCTGAAAAATCCTCTCCACCAAATAAAGGTTCCTCTACATGGATCACATTTTCTTTTCTAAAAATGCCTTCTGCTACCTCTCTTGTGATACGAACAGCCTCTTTGTCATTTACCACACTTTCATAGCCTTCATGCCAAACGATTTCATATCGAGCCCCGTGTGCCTCTGTAATACCTTTAACAATCTGGTTGACATAGTTTTTAGCTTTAATACGGATATCAGGGTCAATTGCACGAATTGTACCGCCAAGCACTACCGTTTCTGGAATAATATTGAGTGCACTCCCCCCATGGAATTGTGTAATAGAAATAACCGGTGAATTTAAGGCTGGTAGTTTTCTAGATACAATATGTTGAATGTTGGACGCAATTTCTACCCCCACCGCAATCGGGTCAACTGTTAATTCAGGTGTTGATGCATGACCCCCATAACCGATGACCTTAATCTCAAAGTCATCATTTGATGCACAGAGCACTCCTTCTCTCATGCAAATCGAACCGGAGCGTTCATATGGTGTGACATGAAGGGCAAAGGCATAATCAACGCCCTCTACAACGCCTTTTTCAACAAGCTCGATTGCACCTCCTGGAGGCATTTCCTCAGCATGTTGGAAAATAAATCTGATTTCACCGCCTATTTCATCTCTCTTTTCGGAAAGAACCTTCGCCGCGCCTAAAAGCATTGCGGTATGTGCATCATGTCCACATGCATGCATGACTCCAGGGTTCTTTGATCGAAATTCAATATTCGCTTCCTCTTGAATAGGAAGTGCATCCATATCTGCTCGAAAAGCAATGGTCAGCTGTTTTTCACTCGATTGTTTTCCACCTTTGAGTACTCCCAAAACACTTGTTTTAGTTGGTCTTGTTACTTCTAATCCCGAAAACGTTTTCAAAAGATTGTAAACGTATTCAGATGTTTGAACTTCTTGAAAGGAGAGTTCTGGATTTGCATGTAAATACCTTCTCCATGAAACTACTTCATCTTTTACAGAAATTTGTATGGTTGCCATCTAACCCTATCCCCTTTACCTTTTACTTACCTGATAATTTGTTGTAAACATCTTTCAATTGTTTCTCCATCACAAAGGAAGCATGATTAAGAATTAGCTCCCACGTTTTCCAGGTGATTTTCTGAAACTTTTTTTAATCTTGTTATAGCGCTAACTCCTACTGTAACAATCAAGTTAACCCCCAGCGCCACGATTCCGCTATCTATGTCCTTAATGACTTGTGGCAAGTGAGGAAATAATGTCGCAATGGTTGAATTAGTAATGGTCATTATGGCGACTGTTACGACTCCGGCGATGATTCCAGCAAATGCTCCTTGCAATGTAACAGGGTTCTTTTTCCATAAGCTAAAAAATAAAGATGGAAACAGCTGAGCTACAAATCCATAGGCCATAATTAATAACATGAAAATCATTTCCCCGCCTCTAAATGTAAAATAAACAGACAATAGTGCCAGTATCGGCACAGCCATGCGGGCAATACGGGCAATCTGTTGATCAGTTGTATCCGGTTTCAAAACTTTGATCACATTTTTCGCAACTAAAGTGGATGCAGTCATTAAAAGCATTGAACTTGGTACAAGTGCCGTTAATAATCCGGCTCCGCCTATGATTCCAATAAACCATGGGTCAAATGACTTTTTAGCTAGTTCGAATAAGGCTAAATCTGGATTTTTTAATCCGGGAACTACTAGAACTGCCGCAAAGCCAATAAATAAAACTAAAATTAGGACAATTTGATAAAGTGGCGTTAATGCTGAATTACGTCGCAAAATATGTGCATTTTTTGCGGTTAAACTAGCAGCAAACAAATGCGGCCACATAGATGCACCAAGGGCAAAAAGGATGCACGTTGAAATATACCAGGACAAACTGTAACCGGATTTAGGAAGAGTTAAAAAGTTTGGTTTAGCAGCATTAATTTTTTCAAACATCGGCGTGAACCCGCCATAATAATGATAGGGTAAGTAGATAGACATAACTAAGATGACAACTAACATCAAAATATCCTTTACAACCGCTGTCCACGCAGCACCATGTATCCCCGAAACCGTTACATAAATCGAAACGGAAACCGCCCCAATCCATATTGCAACCGCAGGTGAAATCATCCCGTAAGAAGCCTCTGAAACAATAATACCTAACCCTTTAAATTGCAAAACAAGGTATGGTATAAGGGAAATAATTCCTACTACAGCCGTAAGAACACCTAGTTTTGTGCTATTGTACTTGCTGACAAAGAAATCAGATTGGGTCAAAATATTGTTTTTCTTTGCATACTTCCAAATAGGAGGAAAGAACCAATACATAACAATGTAGCATAGCGAACTAAATACATAGATCATTGGTCCACCAAGACCATACGCCCCGCCACTTCCCCCAAGGAATGTATAGGTAGTAAAGTTTTCACCTGCCAATAACAGGAACACAATAATCGTTCCAAAGCCTCGACCGCCTACCGCCCACTGATCCAGATTCATTTCTTTTCCCTTTTTCGCACGAATTCCTATGTAAATGGAAAAAATGAGAAAAACTAAAATAATAAGGAGTGAAATATTCAGGATTCTTCACCATCCTCTTCAATTGGGTAAAGCAAATTGCTAATTCCCATACCTGCAGCAGATAGAACAAGCCATATGGCGGCCCAAAATATAATGAAGGGCATTCCTAAGACATATGGCTCTACTTTATTAATAACGGTTAAAGAGCCAATAAACGGGATAATCGATAACAAAACACATACTTTCTTCATAAATAACCCCCGCATAATGTAATAATTTTTCTTCCATTAAACCTTCTTATTTTCTGAGAAATGCATCCTCCCCTTGCTTATTTTTTGAAAACTTATTAAATTATTAAAAATTTTCTGTATAATTAGTTTAATAGATAGGGTTAACACAATTTCAAGCGCTATTTTTGCCGAATTTGTGAAAAAAAATGGAGTAACTCCATTTTTTGCTTTAACGGAATCAGCAGGAGGAATCTTTATGAAGATTGGACAGTTCGCCAAAAACTTTAATGTTTCGATTGATACAGTAAGACATTATATTGAAAAAGGACTTTTGATTCCCGAAAAAATAAACACACAATTTCAGATGAATACAATCTGTCTTGAAGACATGGCTTTGATTAATGAACTTAAGTTGTATCGTTTTTCGTTAAAAGAAATTCATAAAATCTTATCTTTTAAACGAATAACGAACAATGGGAATTATAGAAATATGAGCTACTTTAGAAACTTGCTTGTTGAAAAAAAGATGCAATTAATCGAGGAGAAGAATCAAATTTTAAATGCGATTCATTCGATTGATACAAAGATAAATACCGATACATCTGAGAATTTGGAACAGGATAATAGGAATAAGGGTGTTCCATTGCTTTTTGTCCCCATTCTTTCTTGCCCGTATTGCCAAAGTAGATTAAGTTTACAAAATGCTTCCATACTGGGAGATCAAATCTTTGAAGGGAATCTGTTTTGTAGCTGCGGCTATCAATCGGAAATCAAAAAAGGCATTCTGTTCACAAGCAACCTGAAGGCGTCCCCTTTTAAATATTCCATTTATGAAATTGATCTTAAGAAATGGAATCCTAATTTTATTAGTTTACTAGAAAAGAGTAAATTATGGATGTATAACGAATTAACACAACAACTAATTGAAAATAAAATTGTATTAGAAACAAACATTGAAATGTCAATGATGTTACCAACATATCTCTCTTCCCTTTCTAAAAATACGTCATATATTTTTACGTGCTACTCTCTTGAATGGATTAAAACATTAAAGCAAAGCATTGAAAAACTTCACCCGGATTTATCAGTTCTTTACATTGTCAATAGCGATTTACACTTACCACTGACACATCATTCAATAGATATTTTTATTGATAGTATCTCCTTTTCTCAGTACTCTTTAATTTACAAGGAATCACCTGTTCAAATTTTAAAACAATATCTAAAAAATAATTCCTGCATAATAGGGAATGCTGTTTTTTATGAAGCGAAATCAAAGTCATTAAAAAATATTCAATCCATCTATCCGACACCAAACCCGATGGCATTCCAACCTTACTTTTTGGACGAAGAATTGCAGAAACATCATTTTACTATCTCAAGTAAGGAAATAGCAGGCTTCACGAAAAACCCTGGCAGCTATTTTTCGTATCATGATGAAAATGAAAAAATGTACTTACTGGCGTACAGAGCAGCCCATTCAATTTCTAAATAAAAAACAAGAGAGTATTCAAACTTTATACTCTCTTGTTTATGAGTAGGCCAAAAAGAACGATTTCTAGCCGTATCGCGGTTCGTTTTCGTTAGAGCACAGGATATTTGCCTCACAGGCACAGATTTACTAAATGAAGAAAACCCGGAAAGAAATTGCATTTCTCTCCGGATTTTTTCGTTTATTACCTAGCTGATTCTGAAACAGGGTATTTACCTGCGCCTGTTTCAGAAAATGTGGACCGTGAAGGCCAATCCGAATTCGATGTTTACCTTATCCAGCCCTCTTTGGTTGAAGCGGCGAAACGAACCATGCCCTTGATATGACCCAACACGCTTTCTGCCGCTAATTTTCGCCGGGCACACAATTCATACATACCTCCTTATACTTTGTATACGAGACTATTAGGTACGGTCGCTTCACTCAGGCCTTATTTATTACACTCATCAACCTCTATATATAGACTCATCCCAACGAAATGAATCATCTACGGTAACCCCGTAAAACTGATATATCAAAATCCCTCTAACTTCAGCTCTTTTGGTTGATGCATCAAGTTTTTTTATAAAACTTCGCACCGATGATAATTTTCTTTCTTGAGTCCTTTTTTATACCAAGTATCTATCCATTTGTTCATAAAATGAGTATTTTACGCAAAGATAAGTCGAACCTCTTTCTCTAAAGCACGTGCTCTATTCATGTTACCTTTTCCAATATACTTTTTCTCACTTTTAAATTTTATAACATATGTTCCAGGTCCTTTTTGTATTTTCTTGTATCCACCGTAAACCTTCCTTGCCTTTTTATTCAAATATGAAGAATAATAAACATCCTATAACTGACGTATATCTTCATCCTGATTTAATTCCTGTGGATATACGTCCTTTGGCAATGTCAATGACTAGACAACAATTTACTGAATTCTATAGTGGTTATTTAAAAGTTGTAAAGGATGCTATGGAGGATCCATATCGACCAAAACGGCTTTAAGATACGCATTGCAGGACTGGAGACGATTAGACTTCTTTTTGTACAATGAAATGACTACAGACAGAGGAGAACGGAAAAATGGCTAAAAAGCTCTTTACGACAAAAGAAATAGAGATATTGTCAACCAATCCATATGTGAAATCAGTCAGTACTAAAGGAATTACATATACTGATGAGTTTAAACAGATATTCATAACTCATGCTGATAACGGAACGCCCGCTAGAGAGATATTCGAAGGATGCGGATTTGATATTAAGATTATTGGGATGGATCGTGTACATTCCTCTAGAGATAGATGGCGTGCAGCCTATCGTAAAAACGGTATAGATGGCCTCCAAGATAACCGAAGTGGCAATTCTGGCAGGCCTCGCGTAATGGAGCTTACCCCTGATGAGAGATTCAAGAGATTGGAGGCAGAGAACAACTTATTAAAAGCTGAGATTGAACTCTTAAAAAAGATCAGATTTGCCGAAAGGGGGATGAAGAAAAAATAACCTTATCAGCTGAACAAAAATTTATCCTTATCCGCTTTGTGATTGATAAGTACAACTTGAAAAATATGATCACCCATTTGTGCAAGTCCGCAGGGGTTTCGCGTTCCGGTTACTATAACTATTACTCCGAAAGGGCCATTGAACAACGGAAGCTAAAAGAGAAGATGGATGAAGCCCTTCGGGATATTATACTGAGAGCATTTAGATTCAAAAACCGCAAAAAAGGGGCCCGCCAAATCAAGATGACTTTGGCAGGTCAGTACAATATTGTATATAACCTGAAAAGGATTCGAAGAATCATGGGGAAATACAACATCATATGCCCATTCCGAAAAGCAAATCCATACAAGCGTATGATGAAAGCTACCCAGGAACACAGGATCCTTCCTAACCTTTTAAACCGGGAGTTTAAACAGGATATCCCTTATAAAGTATTGCTTACTGATATCACCTATCTTTTTTACGGGAATAGCCAAAAGGCATATTTATCAACGTTTAAAGATGCATCTACTAATGAGATTCTGGCTTATCATGTCTCAGACCGCATTACCATGGATATCGCTACCGATACCCTTAACAAATTGAAGAAGAATAGGAAGATTAAGTTGGCTAAAGGTGCCTTTATCCACTCCGATCAGGGAACCCACTATACACACCCAGACTTTCAAAAGTTAGTGAAGAAATATAAATTGGGCCAGTCTATGTCCAGAAGGGGTAATTGTTGGGACAATGCCCCACAAGAGTCATTCTTTGGCCATTTTAAGGACGAGGCTTATATAAAGCCATGTCAGACTTTAGAGGCGTTAAAAAGGGAAATAAAAGAGTATATGACTTATTACAACCAGTATAGATACCAGTGGGATTTAAAAAAGATGACCCCTGTTCAATGCAGAGATCATCTTCTAGAGGCAGCCTAACCTCTTTTTTTTAAATGTCCTTTACAAAGGGGATAGATTACACTATCCCGACCTCTTTTTTTAATACTCTACTTTTTGTTAAGCTACATTTTTTACTTCTCTTGTTCTGTTAACAAATAGTTTTTCTTTAAGTGTAGGTATAATCATACCATCTACCCCATACCTTCCTGCATTCATAGCAGAAACAAGGATAAACATAGATAATAGAACAAGTTGTGGATTGGTACTTGTCGTGCCACTAAACAGATAAGAGAAGTTCATAACCAGACCAAAAAAGACAGCTGTTTTAGTGAAACAACCCACCAATAACCCTATCCCTACAAGGAATTCTCCCCAAGGTACTAACGTATTGAATATCTCTACATTAGGAATGGCTACATTTTCAAGAAATACAACCCACCATCCCTGAACAGCCGGATGCTCTCCAGTTGAATTTGCCAATGCACCCTGTAAGAAACCAGAAGCATCAAATTGTCCGCCTGTCAACTTCCCCCAGCCAGCCATAACCCACGTATATCCGAGATACACACGCAACACAGCCAAAAGAATGGAGACATTTTTGTTATGCTTTAAAAGATCAATAAACATACTTTTCCTCCCTATAATTTAAAAATAATGACTATGAGATATAATAACATAATTGAAAACGATTTTCATTATCAATTATGTAAATAATATATAAACAATCTCAATCAAAAAAGTTCGTAAAAGTGTTTAAACGACTTTATTGTAAATTAAACAACTTTTTTGTCACTGTACACACATTAGTTAAAGAAGAAAAAGCTGCCTTAAAGACAGCTCTAATCCTCAGCTAACGCACCCGTTAGATGAAGAAGAAAATAATCAATTACTATATGTACCCTCACTCTACCGGTTTCCAATTTGGATCCTTTATATCGGACTTATTTGGCTTTCTTACATACTGCAAACTTCTTTCACCTTTAGCACAAAATTTTTTATAGTTTTGTTGTGCTTCTCTAAAGGAAACATAATTTGCTCCATCCTCATCTTGATGTTCATATTGGTAACCATCATCTTCCCAAAAACAGATTTCACAAATATCATACGTTCCTGGAGGTTCTTCATCTAATGTTTTATATCCACAGCAAAGACAAGTGTATTTCATACAATCACCTCGACAATTTTCATGAATTTTACCAGGATTTCTTGTTCAACTATCCTCCCTCTATAAACATTGATGTATCAACGGTTTGCACCACTCGGTGTATTTGGGGAATTATTTTTTCATTCTACTTTTAAACAGAGTATTGAAATTTTGGTTTTTATTACTAAATTAAGCATACGCTTCGCTAAAACTAATGGAAATCATTAGCTATTTTCTCCACTACGTGATGCACAATAGATCTCTGCGAAACTTATGATGACGTACCCTCCCATGTCTCTTAGCGTCATTTGCGCTTACATTCCTTCGTTCGGTCTATTCATAAGGCAGAGGCCTGCTAATCTGCCCCTTTAGTTCATTAAACCAAAAAGGCCACCAAATGGCAGCCCCGGTTCTCAACTAACGCACCCGATAGTTCAACAACATACTCTTTCGTAAAAGAAAAATGAATCGGGCGGCTTTTTGGGGTTCGATTTCCCAAAAGGGTGCCCTACAGCTTCTGTCCCACTAGCTTTATTCTGCCCTAACTACGCTTTCGAAATTACTTTTGTGGGATCCGTCACAAAAAGGTTTATTATCGGAAAGTCCACATCTGCATAGGGAAAAGGCTTCTTTTGTTTCAATTTTATTCCCTTCACCATCGACTAGCTCTACACTCCCTGATACACGTAATGAACCATTATCATTAACTTTAATAGTAGCTATAATAAATCACCTCTTTTTTAAAACATTTTTGCCATGGGGGAATAACTTTAAACGATAAATAAGTTCTATTTCCTCAATATTATTTGATTGACATCCTGCATTTACCAAAAGAAGAAGTGTTATACCAATAAAAACACACCACATTTTATCGCCCTCCCCCTCATTTTTAGAGGGTATTACTTTAAAAAGTTCCAAAAACCTTATTCTACTAACCTGATCCTTTAGCTGCATAAGAAAAAGCAATCCTTCTTAATGAAGAATCGTACCCGTTAGTTAAGAAATCGACTTTTTTTACTTCTTCTTAATGAACTCCCTCAGTTTAATAGATAATGCTCACGAATACTCGCTTAATCGCAGGATTTCATCAACCTTGAACCACAGTGCAAAGAATCTTTAATAAAAGGTTAGTTGTGAAATATCTTTTCTGTGCTAATTTTTTGACCACTTATCAAAAGTAATTCTCAAAGTTCAATAAAATGGCCTTCATGGCTTGGCTGGAGTTTCCCTTTTTTCTAATCCTTTGTAGAAAGTGCATGAACAAAATCACCAGTTAATCCTCGACCGTCAATTCTTCATCCAATAAGTATCTCTTTGTAAATAGGTTTCTACTTAAAGTAACAAGCTGGTGTTAAAGAATGAATTGGACTTTTGTGGTAAGTTATTAAAGTAAGATTTAAAGTTATTGTCTTAGTGGGAAGTATTCATACTATATTTAAGGAATCAATAAAGGAGAGAATCCATGGTAGGTACACACAAACCAAACATTCTTGTATTTAGTCCTATTCAGAAAGAGGTTGAAGCTTATGCTGATTGTATCCGCAATACTGGGTTTATATCAGTAAAGGCAGCAAAAACTTTGGGGGAAGTAGAAAAATATTTACCAGGTACTGAAGTAATTTTGGGATGGAATTTTCCTACACAATTACTATGTAAACCAATGGCCTCATCTGTTCGCTGGTTTCAGTCAATGGGAGCCGGAGTCAATGATTTGATTGCAGACAAATCAATACCTAAAAACATTACATTAACCCGAATTATTGACCAATTTGGTGCTTACATCTCTGAATATGTATTTTCGTTTCTCTTGGACATAGTGAAAGACGGTCCTCGTATGAAACAATCTCAAATGGAGCGGAGGTGGGATCCTTTCATTTCTGACACCCTAAAGGGGAAAACAATCGGGGTGGCTGGACTTGGATCGATTGGCACTGAACTTGTACGTAAAGCTCGAGCATTTGATATGAATGTACATGGATTAAGCTTTAGTGGAAAACAAGCAACACTCGTGGATCTCCACTTTACTCCAGATCAATGGGGTGAATTTGTAAAAGATCTAGATTATTTGGTCCTAACCCTTCCTTTAACGGATTCCACTTATCATATCCTTAGCAAGGACCTTCTTTTAGCAATGAAATCCAACGCTTACCTTATCAACGTTGGCCGTGGATCATTGATAGATGAAAGGGATTTAATATCTGTCATGCGAGCAGGACATCTTCAGGGAGCAGTCCTCGATGTGTTTGAGACAGAGCCGTTGCCGAAAGAACATGTCTTCTGGTCAATGCCGAATGTGTTTGTCACTTCTCATCTGTCAGGACCAAGTACGATTAACGAAGTGAGCAACTTTTTTATAGAAAATTTAAGGAGATTTTTAAGCAAACAACCGTTAAATGGATTGGTAGATCGGAATCGAGGGTATTGAACCATATAATATGAGACAGCCGCATTTTTCAACAGAGGAATGCGGCTGTCAAACTGAAAGTAAATAATAAATAGTTTTACTGAAAGTACTTTCTATAGTCTGTAGACCAATTAGGATATAGGTGGTTGCAATTTATATATTCTAACGAGGTTTATAGTAAAATATCCAAACATTGATCATCATTTCTGATAGCGTTTTTAGGCTATCCATAAAAGAAAGCCCTGAATTTTTGTAAAGGTCCAAGATAATTATATTGAATGTTAAAACAATGCTTCCTTACACAACAGTCATTGGGTTTAATTTTCTTATATATTCTTATAGATGGAAGCATTGAATCTACTTGAAGGTCCTCCAAGCATTCTAAGACCACTTAAAATAAAAAATGAATCAGGAAATTAAGCAGCATTACCTGATTCATTTTCTATTAAGTTAGGAGTTATCTTTTTTTATTATGTTCTGTTTGCATTTTATGTTGTCCGTTTTAATTCATTTGTTAACCGGATAAATTCTTCCTTATTACGGTTTTTCAATGAGTCGTCAATTTGTTTTTCAATTTGGGCTTTCATGTAATCGGCAAGTGCTCTTTTTAGTACCATTTCAGCGGTCACTTCAGGTTCCAGTAGCGTTTCAGGCAATTGCTTTTCCATAAGAAACCAACTCCTTTACCTTTTTTCTATTATACTGAGTATCTTGAGGATTATTATTATTTTGTAAAGTGCTTGTCTTGCTCCTTGTTCTATTTTCATCGGAATTATCACAACGGGCAAAAGATCCTTTAAAGGATAGTTGTGAAACTATCCTTTCTGTGCCTGATTTTTTTGACCGCTTATCAAAAATAATCCTCAAAGTTCAATAAAATGGCTTCATAGATTGGCTTGAGATTCCCCTTCCTTTCCCATGAACAATCACCAGTAAATCCTCGACCTTCAACTCTTCATCTAGTATGGGGAATTGTCATGCAGGAATACCTCACCCCAGTAAATCTCCGCTTCCTTTATTCGAAGGGTAATCTCTGCTCGTTTTTCGTCTGAGGTCACCTCGATTTTGAAACTACGCGCTTCCTTTACCATGGTGGTACTATTTAGCAAGAATATTACATTGCAAGGGATATATTATGATGAAAAGAAAAAAAGGCTACAGAGCTAAAGAAACGGTTTGCGAAACTAATGGAACAGGCGGGTTACAATGCTGGAGGGTAAATTGTAAAGGTAAAGTATGAAGCAAGCGAAGGAATAACATTCTGACTTTTAATACGAGAGTAGAATATTTGCTCAGCAAATTGCTCCTTTTACCTGAAGGCGCTACTGTAAGTTTTAGAGGTTGCCTCAAACAACCGTCAAGCAGGCTCGATGCCTGCTCTAAATCGAGAAAAAACGGATTTTTTTCTCCATGCGTGAACGCACCAGCTGATGATCCAGCCGGTGTGCCTCCTTTTATTGTTTTTTCCTTCAGGTGCTTTTTCTCAAGGTACTCAATAACTAAAGGGGGACGTTGCCCCCCTTTGCTTGTCCAATTTCTTTTTCAAAAATATCCCTTTGCTTTTAAGCTAACATACTTACCCGTATGGGAAACAATCAAATGGTCTAAAACTTCAATCCCCATAATTTTCCCTGCTTCCGCCAATCGCTTTGTGACTTCAATGTCTTCCATACTCGGGGTTGGGTCACCCGATGGGTGCTGATGGCTGACGATAAGGGAAGCCGCGTTGTTTAAAATGGCGCATTTCAGCACATCTCTAGGATGGACGACACTCGCATTCAGACTTCCTACATGCGCCCGATGAAGACCTACCACATGATTTTTCGTGTTGAGCATCATGACAAGGAACACTTCCCTGTCCTCGTTTGCGATTTGCGCGGCGGCCAATTCCCGGGCATCTTCTGCATTGCGGATTTGGAAGGCCGCAAACGGCTCAACCATTTCCCTGATTTCTTGCTTGATTCGTACCACTTCAAAAATTGGGGATAATTCCATTTTCAAAACTCCTTTTCATTTTTTTATTTGTTGCCCTTTTGTTTTCTATGATGAGTGTTTCTTTGCTATTTTCATTTGCCTTGCGAAGCGAATTGGTTCCCCAAAGGGGGATTAGTTTTCCCCTTTGACATGTAGAACGAAAAACACGCATAGACAATCGGTCAAGGGATTAAGCACAAAAAGTTTTTGATGTTGCGATAGCGTCCCTAATCCAAAAGTTTTTTGCCCCTTGATCGATGGGCTGGCCATCTTAGCTTCCTGCCGGAAAGGTTCGGGTGTCCTACCGGCTGGGAGATTAGTCGGCCTGCGCTGTTTTACGATTCGGAAGGCAAAGGGAAAAAATAATAAAAAAAGCAGCCGCCCGGCTGCTTTCCTTGTGACCTTTTATTCTATTAATCCTTTAATCCCTTATTCTTACGGTTTCCGGCTCGTTCGGTATAGCGGCAAGCCGTAAATGGTACAGGAACCTACTGAATTTAGGAGAAGCATGAGTCGTACAGTTCGACGTTATCAAATCATTTAATGCCGAATCGACACGTACAGAAGGTTGTAGAAAAGTCCCATTTATTTCAAATGGTCAACAAACAAAATAAACTCACCGTTCGGGTATTTATGATAATATTTATTCCATCATTTTTCTCTTATTCTGTATCTCTAGATTAATAAAAGTGAAAGACGATAAACCCCATGGCTCCAAAGGGGTTTATTTTGGTGTAACTTCCTCTAATGGAGATGTGATTTATTTAAAAAGTAATTTAATCGATAAGAGAGAATTGCTATGACTATTTTGTGGAGGTTGGTATGACATGAAGATGACCTCACTATATGAACAGGGAAAGATTTATGTTGCCTAATATTCTGAGGGATCTTTCCCGCCTGTGAAAAATAACGTGGCAAAGCTTCCAACATTTCGCTATTTTCCTTGGGACGTAAAGGTAGCCAAACAAATAAAACCCCCGCACCAACTTTTCAGGCTGATACAAGGGCAATAGTCGCGTTTTATTGATTAAACCAATTTGTTTGGGTGCAAAAAGGGTCTTTAGCCTTTACAAATCAATCCCAGGTCTTTTTTTTCATTCATTTAGTGAATTAATCATAAAAGATTAAATGCATATCACTGTTAGTCCTTGATTTAGCAAAAAATTCTGCTTCATTTCCTCCATCAACAAAGTTACCAATACCCCGGAAAATACCACATTTGCCTCGTTCGATATATCTTACCCCTACATAATCATTATAACTGTCAGGATCGTACTCCCATAATTCAACTTTTAACTTACCAGCTGGACCCACGTAAGAATCCCGACAAATCTTATAATCTCCACCAGTAGAGGCAAACACATCACTTTCAGCACCATTAGAATAAAGAGATTGTTCCCCCAAGTAATCCCAGCCACTTGCAAATGTAGAAGAAGGGAACAACAACGCGGCTAACAATGTCACAGCAATCATTTTAAACATTTTCATGCTCATTCCTCCTCACCCGTTTTGACTTGAAACATATTATTCTCCATATAATTTTAATCAACATTTTTTATATTATCATCTATCCAAAGGTTCAATTTTTCATGAAGCGTTTTTGTAGTATCCACTACTCCATCAAACGGTTAACCCTCTCCCTGGTTTCCTGCTTGATTTCTTCCACTTCAAAAATTGGGGTAAATTTCATTTCTAAAACTCCATTTCATTCAGCCAAGTTGTCTGGTGATAATCAGTATTATGTTAACTGAAGTGAATAAAGTGAAAGAGATGGGGCGCGTGATTCCAGAATATCGGCAATGACTTTCCACAATGATGAGATGCTCTGGGACGATTATGGGTCATATCCACCTTCATGTAGGCGATCTTAAACAAGCAGAAGAATTTTACAAAAGGGCTTGGGCTTGACGGTGTTAGTTAATATCCGCAAGCAGCATTTTTGTCCACAGGAAGGTACCATCACCATATTGCCATCAACACTTGAAAAGGCCAAAATGCAATCAAAAATCCCCAAGTCATCATCCTAAATGACTTGGGGATTTTTGTATCCATCTGTTGTTGTTACAAGAATTGGTTATTGCAACAATTAACCCAAGAGATAATGCGAGTTTTTGTAAAGTATAGAAATGAGTGGTCAAGCAAGGATTAATACGCATATAGTAATACGAGGTGTTTAAAATTGAAGATAATGGAAACGAAACTACCTGGGGTAAAAGTTATTGAACCAAAAGTGTTTAGTGATCATCGTGGCTGGTTTATGGAAACGTTTAGTGACGAATGGTTTATAAAAGACGGAATAGCCATTGATTTTGTTCAAGATAATCATTCCTTTTCAGCCACAAGAGGGACTTTACGGGGCATACATTATCAATTAAATCCGAAAGCCCAAGCAAAGCTTGTTCGTTGCACAAGAGGGGCCTTCTATGATGTTGCTGTTGATATTAGAAAAGGTAGCCCTACATTCGGCGATTGGTTTGGCCTTGAATTAAGTGCAGATAATCGAAAACAGTTATTCATTCCTAAAGGATTTGCCCATGGGTTTATTACATTAACAGATAACACAGAGGTTCAATACAAAGCCGATGCATTCTATGATCCTCAGTGTGACAGAGGTATTAGTTGGAATGACCCGGCAATCGGGATAGTTTGGCCTGATTTACTCACTCCTATATTATCAGCAAAGGATCAAACAAACCCACTATTGGCAGAAGCGGAAAATAACTTTGTCTATGGTGAAAAACGATGAAAATACTCGTAACAGGTGCTACAGGCCAGCTTGGCTATGATGTCATAAAAGAAGGTCAATGTCGAGGGATGGAAATGATTGGGGTCGGGTCAAAAGATTTAAACATTACGGATGAACCCGTGGTCCGCCAGTTTATCGCTGATTTAAAGCCTGATGCCATTATTCATTGCGCTGCCTATACGGCTGTTGACCAATCCGAGGATGATCAGGAGAACTGTTGGAATGTAAATGTGGATGGGACAAACTATCTAATTCAGGCCGCAAAGGAAATTCATGCAAAGTTTATGTATATTAGTACAGATTACGTGTTTAATGGATTAGGAGATATACCGTTTAATGAAACGGACCAGCCCGATCCCGTTGGATATTACGGACTGACAAAATATGAAGCTGAAAAGCTGATTCAAGCCCATTTATCGCAATGGTTTATTGTCAGAATCTCATGGGTATTTGGCGGAAATGGAAATAATTTCGTTAAGACAATGCTCAAACTTTCGGAAAGTCACACTGAGCTTAATGTTGTAGGGGATCAGATTGGTTCTCCCACTTATACAGTTGATTTAGCACGATTACTTTTGGATATTATTCAAACAAATCAATTTGGCCTCTATCATGCGACGAATGAAGGATATTGCAGCTGGGCTGATTTTGCAAGGGAAATTTTCAGCCTTACTGGAACATCTGTAATAGTTAACACCATTGATTCAGAAGAGTATCCTACAAGAGCAATTCGACCAAATAATTCACGGTTGTCAAAAGAAAAATTACGTATGCAAGGATTTCAGCCTCTTCCCTCTTGGCAGGCTGCTTTAAGGCAATTTCTAAATGAGTATCCAAAGGGGTGACGTGAATTGACAAGAAAGTAGATCTTGGTGACCGGAGGTTCGGGATTTATTGGCGGGAACTTCGTTCAGTACATGGTCAAAAAATATCCAGAATATGATATTTATAATTTAGATGTATTAACGTATGCGGGCGAGTTAACAAAACATCGCAACATTCAATCAATGATGAACTACTTTTTTGTGAAAGCAGTTATTACCGATCGAAAAACAATCTTTTCTTTGTTTACGAAAGAAAAATTTGACTATATTGTTCATTTTGCAGCAGAGAATCATGTGGATCGCTCCATTACAGACCCTGAAGTATTTGTCCGAACAAATATTTTAGGGCAAGTGCTGCTTGATGCAGCAAAACATATAGGAGTGGAGAAATCCCTCCATGTTTCAACAGATGAGGTCTATGGTGAGTTAGACTTTGATCCGGCAATCTTTTTTACAGAAGAAACACCGCTCCCCTAT
The DNA here is from genome assembly GCF_043656335.1 of Peribacillus sp. NPDC056705. Lineage (NCBI taxonomy): Bacteria > Bacillati > Bacillota > Bacilli > Caryophanales > Bacillaceae > Peribacillus > Peribacillus sp. NPDC056705. The sequence goes on from NZ_JBHTYI010000010.1 coordinate 74,037, forward strand.
CGTGCCAGCAAGGCATCCAGTGACCTCTTAGTAAGAGCGTATCACGAAACATTTCATCTTCCCATCAATATAACCCGTTGTTCCAATAACTATGGCCCGTTTCATTTTCCGGAAAAAATAATACCACTAACCATCCTTCGTGTCTTAAATAATGAAAAGATTCCTGTTTATGGAGATGGAAAGAATGTTCGCGATTGGCTGCATGTATACGATCACTGTTCTGCACTCGCTCTTGTTCTGCATAAAGGTGTGAATGGGGAAATTTATAATGTTGGCGGCAATAATGAAAAAGCCAATTTAGAGGTTGTGAAAACGATCCTTCATGCATTAGGGAAGTCAGAAGAGTTAATTACATTTGTACCCGACCGCTTGGGCCACGATAAGCGCTACGCCATTTGCCCTAAGAAATTAATGAAATTAGGCTGGGCACCCCATTATTCTTTTGAAAAAGGAATATCCATGACTGTTGATTGGTTTATCCTAAATAAGTGGTGGTGGAAGCAAGTAATGAATGAAGAATACCTGAATTATATTGAACAGCACTATACAAAAAATGATGGTGAATAGAACTGCAAAAAGAACCCACTCTTCTATTGTATGAATTTGGATTCTTTTTGTGGAGGGAACCGTCATACTAAGGGAAATATGACCATTTTTATAAATGGCCGCATAAGGTTGTACCAAAAAGTACCTTTTCTCATAAATTGATAAGGAGTGTATTAACGTGACAGGGGTGAAGAGAATGAAGGGAGTAATTTTGGCCGGGGGAACGGGTACCCGTTTAAAGCCTTTTACAAAAGTACTAAATAAGCACCTATTGCCTGTTGGCTCGCACCCAATGATTCATTGGCCGATCACCAAGTTAAAGCAAGCAGGTATTACGGAAATATTAATCGTTACAAATAAGAACGATGTAACTGACTTTCAAGAAATAGTTGGTACAGGCGAGGAATTTGGCGTTCACTTATCTTATACGATTCAAATAGATAATGGCGGTGGAATTGCTGATGCTTTATATTGTGCAAAGGAATTCGTTGAAGATAAGTTTGTTGTTTTACTAGGGGACAACCTGTTTGATGATGATCTCGGACCTTATATTGAAGAATTTAAGAATGGGCAACAAAAGGCGAAGGTTTTTATAAAAGAGGTCCCGGATCCGGAAAGATATGGGGTGGCCATCCTGGATGGAAATAACCATTCCATTCTCTCGATAATCGAGAAACCTAAAGCAACAAATTCCAACTATTGCGTAACGGGAATGTATTTATACGATAAAGAAGTTTTTGAATTGATTGAATTGCTAGAGCCATCCGGCAGAGGGGAAAAAGAGGTGACTGATTTAAATAATCTTTATATTAACAGTAAATCATTAAAGTATGAAAAGTTAAAAAAATGGTGGCTAGATGCGGGAACACACGAGGCATTATTTAAGGGAAATCTACATTATTATGAGAATCAGTTGGAGGCAGATAAAGAACATGAAAGGCAATAAAAATAAAATGAGGTGTGATTGTGCCGAAGGTTTCTATTATTTTAACCAGTTTTAATAAACAAGAATATGTCGCGAAATCAATTCGTGCCATATTGGATCAAACGTATGGTGACTTCGAGTTATTCATCATGGATGATAACTCAAATGAAGCAACTCTAAAGGTGATCCAGCCATTTTTGACAGATACTAGGGTGAAGTTTTTTAAGAGTGATATTAAAACTGTCAATGAAAGAGTAGCAAAAACCAGATATGCCGTTCTCATTAATCAAGCACTTGAATTAGCTCAGGGAGAATATATTACGTATGCAACCGATGATAATGTATTCCATAAGGAAAAAATAGAAAAAATGGTTGATTACTTACACCGGCATCCAAGGGTTATGGTCGTTTATTCGGCATCAGAAACAACCTATTTAAATGAGTTGGGGGAAAGCACGCATTCTGTTGTCAGACCTGCCAAGAGTATGTTATGGCTGGCATCCTGTGCGACGGATCATTGTTCAATTATGCATCGTAGAGCTGTTCTGCCTGTGATAACGAAAACCTTTGGAGCAAATTGGGATGAAGATCCACAGTTTTATCGGATCGGTGATGCTCGATTCTTCTGGAAATTAAATCATTTCTGGCCATTTTTTCCTCTTAATGAGGTACTAGATTTTAATTACATTACTCCGAAATCAATTCATACACAAATTTTCCACGAACAGCCAAGTGAATTTGCACAAAAATTACCCCCGCAAAGGACATGCAAGGAATTAAGAGAATCCCTTAGGGCGTTGAGACGGGGGAATCAGTCATGAGCCATTATTTAACAAACTATTGGAATATCTATCGTGAGTTCCTTGAACTCTTTAAAAACTTCAAATATAACAATATTCCCATTGCAATCGTAACTAATTTCTACCAGCATTTTGACCAGGAGCTTAAAAGCAAAATGGAAGCTGAAGATTTTTCTAATGATCGGCAAAAATATGTACTGCAAAAAGAAATGATTCAGCCCTATTTTGACAAATGGCTTAGGGATCCGGAATTGACCCATACGGACGAGGTGGAGGCTGGGAAAGTACTGATCAACTCAGACTATACCCGTATTCCCGAGACATGTTATAAAACATTATTTGATCCGAATCAAACGGTTATTCTTTCCAGGTCTGCAAAAAACCATCTCTTTGGGATTCCAGTTGAGACACTCAAGAAATATGAAGAGACAAATGAGCTCATTTCTGATCAACTTGTCAGAAATGCGCAGTCTTTATTTAGGAATAAACATGACCATCCGGTATTTAGCAATGAGTATTTCCAACAAACCTTTCTTAAACGTATTCCATTGATCGTGAAAACCATAAGCACGGTCTGTAATTTCTTTGAACACCTAAACATATCGGCTATAGTGGTCGGGACAACGGAAGATATGGTAAGCAGGGTTCTAGCCATTGTGGGTTCCATGCGCGGGATTAAAAGTATTTGTCTGCAGCACGGAATTTTAATGGGAGAAGAGGCATTTCTACCAGTATTCACAGATCAAGTGGCCGTCTATGGAGAGTATGAAAAAAAGTGGTATTTAGACAGGGGGTTATTTCCAGAGCGGATTGCAGAAATCGGTCATCCCAAATATGATGAGATTTTCACGCATATACGTGGGAAGGGGACACCCTTTTATAGGAGATTTAACTTGGATCCTGCTAAATACACTTTATTAGTTATTACCGGCCCTAATATTGATCCTGTAAAATTTACTGAACTTATTAAGAACATTCTTGATCATTCCGAATATCAACTAATCATAAAGCCCCATCCATGGGAGATTGGGAAGGGAAAGTGTGAAATATATTTAGATCTTGAAAAAAAATATCAGGGCATTAAAGTATTTACTTCTAGAGAGAATTATCTCTATGAACTCATTTCTCATGTGGATGGAGTGGCAGCAACATTATCAACAGTTGTATTAGAAAGTATTTTATTTGATAAGCCGGTGTTTATTTATAATTTCATAGAGAGTAATCGCGAATATGATTATTTCGCTCAGTTAGGTGAGTTGGTACAATCAGATCCTAAACAACTAACTGAAATAATCGGAAACTATTATAAATCTGATGAGTACAAGAAAATGTATGACGAAATTCGAATAAATTATTTAGCTGATTCTTATAATGGCGGTTCTTCTGGAGAGAAATTAATTCAGCTAATTAATCGTCTTAATGTTTAAAAAAGGAAAATAACTACGTACAGACTAAGGACCTGCCAGGTAATGGCAGGTCCTTGATTCTGTGTATCTATTTATTTACCAAACTCCAATCGGCAGGAGTACCGGCCTTTATGTCTTTTGTTACTTTTTTTCCTATTAATTGTTCATAATATTTAGGGGCTAATCCGAAACCTGGTCTAATGATTCTTATATTATTTTTTGTCAACAATTCACCTGCCTTCAAGTCTTTTGCAATGTAGATGGATCTTCTAAATTTCATCGAGTTTTTTTCAGCCGCAGTTGGTCCGTAATTTACTTGACCCAAGGATTGCCATGCCCGTTCTGTTTCAATCACTAAAGATTTCATTTCAGATGGCTCCATTGAAAAGTCGGAATCCACTCCGCCATCAGCACGATTAAGGGTAAAATGCTTTTCAATCACAGTAGCACCTAAAGCGACACTGCCTACTGAAACTCCAATACCCATGGTATGGTCTGACAGGCCAACTTGGCATTGAAATAATTCGCGCATGTGAGGGATTGTTATAATATTTGTGTTCTCAGGGGTTGCTGGATAAGTGCTGGTACATTTTAAAAGCACCAAATCCTTACATCCTGCTGCTCTAGCGGCTTGGACCGTTTCCTTTAATTCTTCGATTGTCGCCATCCCTGTAGAGATAATCATTGGTTTTCCGGTAGAGGCTACTTTCTTTATTAATGGGATATCGTTGTTTTCAAACGAAGCAATCTTATACATGGGAACATGTAACGATTCTAAGAAATCGACAGCCGTTTCGTCAAATGGTGTGCTGAAAGGGATCAACCCCAGTTCGTTTGCCCTGTCAAATATCGGTTTATGCCATTCCCACGGTGTATAGGCTTGTTGATATAATTCATAAAGTGTATTTCCAGTCCATAAACTGTCGCTTTCGTTAATGCGAAATTCTTGGTTGTCTATATCTAATGTCATCGTATCAGCTGTATAAGTTTGAATTTTTAATGCATGTGCTCCAGCTCTTGCAGTTTCCTCGACAATTTCTAATGCTCGTTCTAATGACTGATTATGGTTACCTGACATTTCTGCGATAATAAAAGGAGGATAATGGGATCCAACCATTCTTCCTCCAAATTTCATATCCTTCATATAATAAATCAAACCTTTCAAGAGAGATTTCAATTGACCTTTGCCTTTTGTCTATCCCACTCTTCTGAATCTAATTGAAATTGGAGGATGTCGACGGGCTGCCCATTTCTCCAAAGTTTATTTTTATCAAGCCCCGTCTGTATAAATCCTAATTTCAGATGGAATTTTGTACTTTTTTGATTTGTTGACAAGACTTCTCCGATGACTTTTCTCATGGATAAACACTGAAAGGCATAATCTAATGCTAAACTTCCCATAATCGTACCGCTGCCTTTTGGAGCAGTACTTTCACCAATATAAAATCCCCACAAACACGTTTGACTTTGTTGATTGCTCTCTTTAAAGGAAACGAGGCCTAGGGGTTTATTTTGATTGACAAACAGCCTATAATACTTTGCTTGATTTATAAGTACATTTCTGAACCAATTACAATGGTCTTTATAGGGAATCATTTGATCATGAAACATATTTTCTCGAATGGACTCCAAATTTCTCCAGTTGTAAATCATGTCCATATCATTTTCGATTAATGCCCTCAGGTGACAATCCATTTCAAACACCTCATCTCATGATTTCCGCTACCATTGTTCGTTGATTGACAAAATTGTCTTTCATTAATAGAGAGGATAATCGAGACATTTCAGAGCATTCAGCTTCATTATCAATCAATATCTGTAACTGTCGACTTAAAAATGTCTGCTCAATTTGTTCCTTTTTTCCTAAATAGTTAATTATTTTGTTTCTTGCTAATGTTTCACAAATCTCTTCCTGATTTTCAGCTACACTCCACACAATGGAAGGGACCCCAAGATAACATCTTTCCCACGTAGTGGTTCCGCCCGCACCAATAGATAAATCAGCATGCCCTAATAACTCCGCCATTGTATTTACCTGACAATGAAAATGCAGGTTTTCATACTGCTCACAAATTGAAGCAAGCACTTGCTTTTGGCAGTTGGATTGACCCACAACAACGTCTACGTGGATATCGCTGCGACCTAAACGCAAGAATGCGGCTAGCGCTTTTCCAGTTTCATTCGTTGAATCAATTCCACCAAAAAAAATCAATATCCTTTTTACAGGTCCAATTCTCCGTTTCAACTTCTTCCGTTGTTCATAAAACTCAGTGCGTAATAAGACGTAGCTGGGTCCTAAAAATGTTTTGCAGTGAGGTGGAACAAGGGAAAAGTAGCGGTTTTGATAATCAACGAAAATATTTTGATCCATTAAAAAGTCACAGTCATGCATCCTGTCAGCTAAATCATCGATTACCATGATTTTTTTTACGACCTTTCTAAGATGACCTTCCCACTCCCTGTTAATGGCATAATGATCAATAATTAACAAATCAACTGTCTCTTCCTCTTCCGCAAGTATGGCTTTTGTTTGTGCTGCGTCAACCATCAGCGGAACACCTAACCAATGCGAATGTTTTGTGAAAAGTGGCAGGTGAACATGAGTTGAAGGGGATGGAAGTTTAACCACGTTAAATCCATTTCCTTCAATCCATGCACATAAATGCCCAGTAAGTTCTCTACAAATAAAGGTGACAGCTGCCTTATATGTTCGTAATCTTTTCGCTAGAGTCAGGCATCTCATTACATGCCCTGTTCCTATTTCATTAGATGTATCTACACGTATATATACAATCATCCTTCATCGTCTAATTTCTTTTGTTCAATTTGGGAATTAATTAGCAGCCATTCAGGGTTTTCTTGTAATAATTCAATGATATCCGAAAGGGCAAATGATTCGATATTTTTGTTATAAAGACCAGTAATGACACAAGAAATTAAGTCTAAATCTTCTTCTGTATCAACTGTTAACCGATGAGAGCTTAAATCGATGGTATTCTTAACAAAACCTAAATGAAATTGTACTGGATGAAGATAGATAAAAGGGGTCACATGTTCACGATAAACAGGGTGTTTTGCTTCCCGATTTGCTAGACCTAATGCCTTCATGGAAAAAACTTCAACATCTAATCCACGAGGATAAGTTCTTTCAATTGTATTGGAAACATAATCGTATTGATTGTCATTCGATAGAAATTCAGTTATCACAGCATCAATAATATCGGGGTCCGTTAAGGGGCAATCAGATGTCAGGCGCACGACAATATCAGCTTTATACTGAACTGCTGCTTGGAAATACCTTGATAACACATCTTTTTCCGAGCCACGATAGTAGTCAACATTGAGTTTTTTACAGAGGTCAATAATGGGCTGCTCTGTTTCTTTTATTGTAGTAGCAATCACGAGTTGGTGAATATACTTGGATCTCCGTACTCTTTCAATTTGATATTCAAGCAATGGTTTACTTAAAACTTCTCGCATAATTTTTCCGGGTAGTCTTGTAGAACCCATTCTTGCCTGAGTAATTGCTACAATTTTCATGGAATAGCCTCCTTTTTATTTGGAGTAAAAGGTGATAATCTTTTTTACGGCCTGAATAACGTCGTCGACATCATTTTCCGTCATTGCCGGGAAAAGAGGTAAGGTAATAATTTTTTCATACAACTGTTCAGCTTTTGGACAATGTCCTTGCTGATAGCCAAGCTCTTGGTAGTAAGGGAGAAGATAAACGGGGAGGTAATGAACATTTACACCAATGTTGTGACCCTGTAAGGCTTCATAGATTTCTAATCTCGAGCCGGATAGCATCGCTAAATCAAGTTGTATGATATAGAGATGCCAGCTTGAAACCCCGTGGGAATGCTGGTAAGGAGTGATAATTTGGGGTATTTCACGAAATGATTTATCATACATATCAGCATATATCTTTCTTCTTCCAATGAATTGATCAATCTTTTGTAACTGGCTTATTCCTAATGCAGCTTGAATGTCAGACAACCGGTAGTTAAATCCAAGAAACTGCATTTCATAATACCAAGGGCCGTGATTATTAATTAATTTACTAGGATCCCGGGAAATGCCATGCGTACGGAACTGCAGTAATTTTTCATAATAACCTTTGTTGTTAGTAGTAATAATTCCCCCTTCACCAGTAGTAATATGTTTGACTGGATGAAAGCTAAACATGCTCATGTCGCTAATGGAACCAATCTTTTTCCCCTTGTATGTGGCGCCAAGTGCGTGAGCAGCATCCTCAATCACAACTAAATTATGTTTTTTAGCTAGTTCATTTATTTCGTCCAGATAGGCAGGCTGCCCTGTGAAATCAATTGGGATGATTGCCTTTGTTTTCGGTGTAATCCGTTTCTCGATCTCTTTTGGGTCGATATTGTATGTTTTCTCATCGATATCAGCAAATACAGGTATTCCACCTTGATACAAAATACAGTTTGCACTTGCTGCAAAGGTCAGGGGGCTGGTGATCACTTCATCTCCTTGTGTTATCCCTGCGGCAAAGCAGGCACCGTGTAATGCTGCTGTTCCATTTGCGAAACAAACTGCATATTTGGCACCTACGTAGGTGGCGATGGATTCTTCAAATGTGGAAACGAGGGGGCCTGTAGTCAGAAAGTCTCCTTTTAATACTTCAACGACAGCTTCAATATCGTCATCATCAATCCACTGGCGCCCATAAGGAAGATATGTGTCCCTAATTGGCTTTTGGTTCACGTTCCCCTTCCTTCCTGATCGTTTGATCTTCATTAACCAGCTGTCTTAACTCATCAATAGAGAGCCATTGCACATTCGTATTGCTCACATAACTGAAGCCCTCAGGTAATGGTTTTCCACCTTTTGCGGCTTCTTCTGTCCACCAGGGAAATTCCGGCTGAATGACATAGTATGTGCCCAAGTCTAATGTACGCCGTGCATCATCCTCCGTAATCATCGCTTCGTGTAGTTTCTCACCTGGGCGAATACCAATTACCTCTACTTTGCATTCCGGTGCTATGGCGCTGGCTAGGTCTGTGACCTTCATGCTTGGTATTTTTGGGATAAAAATTTCCCCGCCCTTCATTCTGCCCAGGTTATCAATTACAAACTGCACGCCTTGGTCCAATGTAATCCAAAAGCGTGTCATTCGTTCATCTGTAATGGGGAGTGTTCCTGTTGCTTTTACCTTTTTAAAAAAAGGAACTACACTGCCGCGGCTTCCGACCACATTTCCGTAACGAACAACGGCAAAGCGAGTCTTATTCATTCCAACATATGAGTTTGCAGCAACAAACAATTTATCGGATGCCAATTTCGTTGCCCCGTATAGGTTTACAGGACTTACAGCCTTATCGGTACTTAAAGCAATCACTTTCGCAACACCTTTGTCTATTGCGGCTTCGATAATATTTTGCGCACCATGGATATTGGTTTTAATGGCTTCAAACGGATTGTATTCACATACTCCAACATGTTTTAAGGCGGCAGCATGTACAACAATATCAACACCGTCAAATGCGCGAATTAATCTTTCTTTATCGCGAACATCGCCGATAAAAAAGCGAATTCTTGGGTCAGAGAAATCTTGTGCCATTTCATATTGTTTTAATTCATCACGACTGAAAACAATGACTTTTTTTACATCCATGGTAAGTACTTTCCTAACGAATTTTTGTCCAAACGAACCTGTCCCACCTGTGACTAAGATCGTTTTTCCTTTTAAATCTAGCAACTTAAATAACCTCCTTTTTTCCAATAAGTAGAAGATTTAAATCGATAATCTGCTTAATATTGTGTGTACTATTCAAATCCTAAATGCTTAATGATAAACTGTATCCTTTGCAAAAAGGTATGGGTTATTAATACTTTTTCCATCGCATTGTTACTGCATTGGTTTCTTGTCGTTTCATCATGTACAAATTGATGGATGAATTGAATGCATTCTTCGTTGGTTGTATATGGGATAACCTCATTTAAAGGGTCAAAATGTAATTCTAAATCAGATTTACCCAAACAAAGTTGAAAGCTGTTACTTGCAGCAATATCAAATGTACGATTATTGATACTTTTACCTTCAATACCAAGAGTATTTTTATTTTGATGGAAATTATAGGACCGGTGCGGATTTAGGATGATCTTTGATGAATGAAATATGTTTTTGACCATTTCAGGTTCAATCCATTTATTGATTAGTTTCAATCTTTTGAAATGCTCGTTGCTAATAAACTTTTTCCATAAAGGGCCGGCGATGATCATCGTATAAGATGTGTGTTCTAAAATGAGGCGAGCAAGTTCAATTCGTTCAGGGTAGGGATAACCTACTAAACATAAATCAAAGTAATCAGTCTTTGGTATATGAGGGGGAGAGTAAATTTCGGGATCTGTTCCTAATGGAAGGTGATAAATTGACTTGGAATGAAAGGTGTTTTTATAGTATTCATAAGCTCCTAAATCAATCGTAAAGATAAAGTTGAAATCTTCCACAAGATTCACGGATTCGTCGATATAAAATGGGTCCTCGGTCAACCAAATGCTAAGAACATATCCTTTTTGCTTTAAAAAATCGATAAACATTTTTTGCAGTTTATATCCAACAAATGCAAGAACAAGGTCAGGATGATATTGTTCAATTTGTTCCAGTGTCTCAAGATTATATGTCGGGCTGACTTTAAAAACGCTATGGTTCAGTCGCAAAAATGTGTTTTGAATGGACTGTTCAAAATAAGGGTAAATTCCTGCGTAACCTGATGAAATAAATAAAACATTCATTTTTTTCACACCTGAGTAAAAAGTGGTCAGTGAAGGCATTATGAAACTGCCGTCACCTTTTATCAGTTAATCGTCATCATTAGCGGACGTTAATTCAACTGAAAAGCTTTCGATGTCTTGAACCAAAATAAATCGTACTCTCTCTGCCATAAACGGGCTCAGCAGTTCTGCTTCAAGTATTTCAACTAAGCCATATTTTGATACACGTCTTAATTCTCCAGTTATAATATCTCCTGTTCTAGTTCGTATTGTTACTTCTGCGCCAACAAATCTCCTAAGGGCTCTGCAAAGCGCGTTGTCAGAGCATTTATCGTTTCCTTTTCCCATTTGAATCCCTCCTTTCATAAAGGAATACTAAATAATATATTCATTAGATAATAAATGGACAAGGCAGCTAACCTTGGAAAAGCAAAAAATTATAATTACTCAACTTTCGCAGAGTGAAATTGGCAAATAAGCCTTGATATAACTAGGAAGGCCGGAAATCCAATGCTCAAGTTGACTTTGAATTAACTTTTTGAACTTCTTATGAAACTCCTTGGTTATGGTGAAATACCTTTAAAAAAACACTTTTGAAAAAGAAATAAGAGAATTTACCTCCCACTAAAATAACAATACAGGAAAATAAATTCTTGTATGGAAATAATAGAAGTTGTAGGCTGGAAGAGTGTATCGGCTGATCCGTCAAGATTTTACGCAGGGGCTGTCAACATTGGTCTACTTTTTCCGGCCAAAGTATCAAAATTTAAATAATATGGGAGTGAAGAAATTGCAGGTCTAATAGCTGTATTCCTCTCATTTTATGAGGGTCAAAATCCTCTTTGTAATACACACAACTGGTACGCATCGATAGCGTCTGTTTTTACCTTCCGTAAACTGGTCTTCTTTGCCTGATAAGAAATAATCGGATTTAGTAAGATATATAGAATCCCTTGTTCCTCCAAGTATTGAATAACGGGAGTATGGTAATGCCCTGTAGATTCTAAAATGACCATAGGCATCTGCCCTGTCACCTCTTCAATCTCTTTTAAAAAGTCTAAAAAATGATCTAATTCCTCTTTGATGTGCTTCATTGAAAAGCTCGTCCCATACGGTTTAGATTGATCTAAAAATGCCTGAACTCGACTCTCTCCTTTTGCCACATCCAGACCGACAACTGGATTCATTGTTTCCCCCCCCCCCTCTTACCAGTACCCCTAGTCCTCCATGTAGTGCCATAGCTTCGCTTGTTATACGAGATCTACGTCCCAACCATCCTCAAACATGCTTCTACAAGTAGGGGGCGGACAGTTTAGTTCACGGGATCAAGTCCCACGAACCCGTACGTCCTACCCTGGCTACTGATATAATAGATTCTATTTAAAAAAGGTCAACCAGTAATTTTTACTGGTCAACCTTATAATACGAAAGCACCCGTTAGTTCCATAAAAAAAAGGTTGCTTCAGCAACCTCTATAATTGGAGTAAAACACCTGTTAGCGAAATAAGGATTTTTTACTTTCTAACGAATACTGAATATTCCATTGGATTTTCGAATCCTAATCTTTCAGCCAGCTTTATCGACGCAAAATTGTTAACATTACAATCCCAATTGGGTTTCAAATTTCTTTCAATACAATGTTCAATGAATATCTCTGCAACATTTTGAGCTAAGCCCATTCCTCTATACTTATTTTTAGTTGCAATATCAATTTCAGCAAATTGTGATGAACTAAATATAGATGTACATTCACTTACAACGGTATCATTATGTAACAAACAATAACCAAAACCATTCTCAAGAAAATTTGATACTGAACCCCAATATTCATTATAATAAGATTCATTAAATTCTAGACTTTCAGTAATTATTTTTTCATCTATTCTCTTTACTATAAAATCATTGGGTAATTTCCCCTTTTTTATTGTTGAATATGTATCCTTATTAAAATGAAAAGAATATCTATGCATTTGTCTTAACTCATTTTCAAACAACTTATTTATAACTTGATCCCATTCTTTTGATGGAGAAAACAAAGTGAATCGCTTTTTTTCATTTTTTCTACTTCTAAAAATCTCTAAAAATATGCTATCAAGACCATTGTTCATTTCGTCTCCACCAACAATAAAAATACCTGAATCAGTTCCAATTAAAACAGTTTTCTTCAATTCATCCATATATACCTGTCCAGGAATATAATTATTTAATACAGAGTAAGCAAATGTAGGATAAGTTTCATTATCCTTATTTTTTAGTAAATTTATGGCCTTTTCAAATTCATTATTCATACACTGTTCCCCTTTTGTTTTTTGGTTCTTCCTCATATTAGTATATATTACTCTTCAACAAACCTGCCCTGAAAGTTGCATAAGAAACTCCTATGGCGGCGCTCCTCGCCGCCACCATCTACTACGAAAATCTAAACTCAAAAATAGAGTCTAACCCATTAACCCCTTGACGATAATGGATGATAACAATACAACCAGGCTGAGCTTTTTTTGGTGGATTTTAAGGAAGATACCCTGTATAAGAAACTGGTTGTGACAGTATTGAAGAACCATTTAGTGTACTGCTAGTACGTATACAAAAATTTTAGTAACAAATCTCCTGTCATATGTATTGTTAATCTTTTTTTGAGGTGATTCTCCTATGGAAGCAATGATTGAACGGTGTGCTGGCCTAGATGTACACCAAGAAACAGTAGTAGCCTGTGTATTATTTGGTCCATTAGATAAAAAGCCAAAAACTTCTATTGAAACGTTTTCGACTACAACAACGGGACTCTTGGCTTTAAGTGATTGGCTCTCTACCCTTCAGGTATCCGATGTTGTGATGGAAAGTACCGGAGTCTACTGGAAACCAATATGGAATATACTTGAAGATTCTTTTCACCTTGTTCTGGCCAATGCCAGACATGTCAAAAATGTTCCAGGGCGTAAAACTGATGTGAAAGATGCCGAATGGCTTGCCAAGCTTCTAAGATGCGGACTTATTGAAAGCAATTTTGTTCCACCGGAGGACATTCGTGATTTACGAGATCTTACTCGTTATCGAAAAAAATTGATTCATCATCGCACCTCAGAGCAGAATCGCATTCACAAAATTCTTCAAGATGCTAATATCAAGCTAACATCCGTATTATCAGACATTTTTGGTGTATCGGGACGCCGTATCCTTGAAGCGATTCTAAACGGTGAAAAAATAGAGACCGATGGTCTTCGAAAAATGGTGGATTGGCGAACAAAAGCAAGTATTACTGACATTGCCCATGCAATTAATGGTCGTATTCGCCGGCATCACCGTGATATGTTGCGTTACCATTGGGAGCATATGAGTTATTTATAAGAAACCATAGAAGAATTGGAAAAACAAATCGATCAACTCCTGTCCCCATATCGTAAGGAAGTAGAATTATTGGATGGTATACCTGGTGTGAACAAAGCTGCGGCGGCTACTTTTATTGCAGAGATGGGCGTTGATATGTCCGTATTTAAGTCCGCTAAACATCTTGCCTCTTGGGCTGGTGTGAGTCCTGGAAATTACGAAAGTGCTGGTAAAAAAAAAACGAGTAAAACCACACAAGGAAATAAAGCTTTAAAAACGATGGCCGTAGAATGTGTATTAGCGACATCAAGGCAAAATAATCGAATGGCTTCACATCGAAAAAGGATTACCAAACGGCAAGGAAAAATGAAGGGACGAATCGCTTCTGCCCATTTACTATTAACGATTACTTACAACATCTTAAAAACAGGAGAACCTTATCATGAACTAGGCTCAAATTACCTTGAAGAAAAACAAAATAACAAAGATTTAAAAATGATCAAATACCTAAAAAAGAAAGGCTATACAATCGCTCCATCTGAACAACAAACTGCATAACCAGTTAAAATAACGAAATAGGACATTTACCCCCATCAAAAAAATGAGAATATGGAGGGTTTATTTTAGCATGGCTTTTTTACTAATGTGTTTTCATACAAAAAAGGCTGCCGCAGCAACCCTTGTTAATGAACTAAAGCACCCCATAGTTTAAGTATAATATTTCACAAAGAAAAAAGAACATTCATTTAATGTGCCTTAGAGTAAAGGTTCGAGTTTCTTTAATATCACGCTTAGTTTTTTAGACATTTGACAGGATCAATTCTGATGGATTCCCAGTTTCCTTCAGAATCCTTTTTATATTGAGAAATTAATACATCTGTATCATTTGTTAATTGATAAAAGATAAACCGATAATCGGCTCCATCCGCACCAATATAATCAATGGTTTTGACGTAACCATCTTGTTTAGTAGGTAGCTGTTTTTTTATTAATTTGCACCATTCTCCATACATAATAGCAACGACTGCTTCCGCATCATGCTGCCAGAGATGATAGGGTGCACATAGGAAGTCCTCTCCGTACAATTTCATCTGTTCAATTTTATACAGGGTTTGAACTTTTTTTAATTGGACATAACCGTAATAATAAGCAAAATAGGTGACACCTTTTGATGAACCTTCGATGCTTTCTAGTTCAATGAAATAAGGAACAATACCTTTTTCATCAGGAAGTCTGTTCATCTTAATTAAATTTAGATGTCCAATTCCAGCAAACGATTGAAGATATTCATTATAGGAAACCCTTTTGTGATAGTCTTTAGTAAAAAAGTTATAAGCAATTGGATAGGGCAACTTTGCCATCCCGACAGTTCCACAACCACCCAGCTGGTTTTGAGTGAGGTTTTCTGCCTCTCTTAAAATACTAAAGTAGTTTAAAACAGTTTCATCAGGAGTCCGAGTTAATGTTGCAGGGAGTTTAATTTCTTTGTAGTTTTTTTCATAATAGGGATCAAAAAATTGGCTGATCTTGACAAGGGCATTTTTAATAGGGAGGCGGGAAGGACGAAAGTATTTTTCGGCATCTCTGGTACTTATTAACGAAGTTTGGTTTCGTTCAACTGGTTGTCCAAATGTTTGCGGTTTGTATTGAGCACCCATAAAGAGAGTCAATTTTTTTCTGGGATAATGATTGAACGTCTGATTTATCCATTTTGTAAAGTGTTTCAATTAGACTCCCCCTTCATGAATATACTGTTTTACCTTATTCACTTTTTTGCAAGATTATTAATATTTATGATATTTAAAAGTAGCCACTAAAGTAGAATCGGACTCATTTCTTGCGCCTATTAGTTTAAGGTGAATTATTGTAGTTGTGAGAAAGAATTATTGATTTTTATTAGCTTAATAAGGGGTACCGTCAACATTTTAACGTAAAACCCACGCTAAGACATTTTTTGGAATTGAAAAAACGATTTTTCCTCTCTAAGGGAAAAAATCGTCTTATTGTTTCTTGTTAAACTAAAATGGCGATAGTTTAATAAGAAGGAAATAACACTAATTCAATAAGAAAATGGGTTGGTGGAAATTTTTACAGCTCCTTTTATAAAGAGATATCAGCCGTTGGTCCCTCTTGCTTACGGACACATCCTCTCAAAAATCATTGTAAGGACTTAACTAAAATGTGTCCATGAAACTATACTAACTCCAATACTAATAAATTAATTCAAACAAAGACATTGACTAATCGTAAGAAAGGCATGTGCCCGGTACAATACCGAGCTCATGCCCAACGGGCTGCCTAACGAAATAACCTGTCTAACTTTAGGGGGTCAGTTCAGTTGGCAGCCCCGATCTGTAAGTAACGCACCCGTTGATAAAAATATAATCTTATACAGAAAAAAAGGACTGACATCTAGAAACTAAAAATTACTCTTGATATACAAAAGAAGAAAACCCAGCATTCTTTGCTCTATTCGCTAGAGTTTCAGCATTTTCTTTAGATGAGAAGGCACCAATTTGGACTTTGTATAATTTATCTTTAAGTATAACTATCGAATCGAACCCTTTAGATTTTGCTTCTGAAGCAAGGCTGTCTGCATTAGACTTGTCGCTAAAAGCACCTATTTGAACCTTAAACAGAATAGTAGGTTTTTTAGTTAACTTAAATGCTCTTGCCAATCCATTAGCGTGTCCTCTAGCAATATTAATTAAAAAACTCCTAGATATTAATTTTTTAGCATCATTGACATTATCAATGAACCCATTTTCAGTTAATAATGCTGGCATTATAGTTTCTCGTAATACGTGGAAATTGGCAGTTTTTTTACCTCGAGTAGTAAAATCTACTCGCTTTAATATCTCTTCGTGAATGAAATCTTGGTAAGTGGTAGTAGGTACTCCTACTCCTGGATAAATATAGCTTTCGAAGCCTGTACCATTTCCTGCATTAATATGAATGGAAAGAAAATAATCAGCATCCCATTTGTTAGCCGCATCTGTTCTTTGACTTAAGCTAACTGTCTGATCGCTTGTCCTACTTAACAGTACTGAAACACCTTCATATTCATTGATTAAGATATCTTTAAGGTATGTGGCTATTTGTAAGGTTAGTTTCTTTTCCTGAAGACCATGCCCCGAAGCCCCTGGATCAGAACCACCATGTCCTGGGTCTAAAAAAATTTTCACCATCTTTTTATCACCTCACATTATTATATAGAAGGGTGATTTATATGCTTGGACTAATAACTGACTGCAAGTTTTGAGAAAAGTTGCGGAAATGTATGAACTATACCCCGGATAACGGACACACATAAAAAAGTGTCCCTTATCCGGTTTTTTTTATTGTATTAGCCTATGTGCAAGCAAGAGCGATACAACAAAGGCTGAATGAAGTGTTTGGTTGGGATGGTTGGACAGATGAATACCGATCCGCAGAAGGTAATATGATTTGTCCCTTAGGGGGGTTCACGGATAAAGGTTGGATTTATAAAGAAAACGGAGCAAGTGAAACACAAATGGAAGCTTTCAAAGGTGGTATATCAGGAGCGTTTAAAAGGGGTGTTGCCAGTGATTATGGAATCGCAAGGTATTTGTACCTGACGGAAAACTTCGCTGAATGCACGTTAGAAAGACCTAAAAACATGAACGGATATAATCAAGCCAAAACCAAGGATAAGAAACAACAATATATTGGAGAGTACCATTGTTACCAGATTGGGCATAACCACAACTAACAGTAGAGGAAGTGCTTGAACAATGGAAAGAAGCTAGGGGAACAGAAGAACAATTCGACGAGAAGATAAAGAAGAATTGGGATATTCCACTGGATCAACTAAAACAAAGTCATCTAACCGGAATCATACAGCTTTTGAACAAGCGAAAAGCTTCCTAAAGAAGTCTGAACGGTATTTAAAAAATATTGAGGACACAGTTAGTTTTCCAGAAAAATGAAGTGAGGGGTTTTCCCCTCTAAGGAGGATAAACACATGCCAATAGTCGATGCATTTTTAATAGGGGCAGTACTGTATTTTGGTGGATTATTTACACGGACGGTGATTAAGGGGTGAAATCAATATCTGAGTTATGGAGAGAAAAAGCTTTAGACAACGATATTCCGTATGAAACGTTTCGATATCGTATAGAAGCTGGTTACACATTGGAAGAAGCGTCAGATCCGATGCGTGGTAACAAATACATTGTCTTGAATAGGCCGGAATACTTCACCCTGGAATGGTATAAGTAGCAAAAGGAAGATTTTAGGCTAGATAAAGATATACAAAAGGAACTTAATGTAAGTCATCCGGTAATGAAACTGTGGAAGAACGAGATTGGCGCTCCGTGAATACTAATGTTTTAGGTGTAACGGGTCTTTATTGCTGCTATTTGTTTTTAAAGGTAATGGTGTTTGATCAGTTCTAACTATATCGAACAGAAAAGAGGAATGAAAATGGCAAAAGATATCTATGCGAATTTTAATGAATTAAAAGCAAATACGGTGGTTGAAATAGATTACCATATTGAAGCTACAAAACGAAATTCAAATATTCTCATGATGACACCACATGGTGGAGGAATAGAAATAGGGACTTCTGAACTTGTTTTATTCTCAGCTAATGGGATTTTTTCTGAATATGCTTTTGAAGGTTGGAGGACTTCAAACAATCATGAATTACACATCACTTCAACTAATTTTGATGAGCCAATTTGTTTGGATATGGTTGGAGAAACTGAACATATTATAGCTTTTCACGGTTACAGCGATACAGTAAATAAACACACAATGATTGGCGGTCGTGATTCAAATGCAAAACAATCTGCATTTGAAGCTTTAACCGCTGCTGGTTTTAGTTGTGAAATTGTACCTGTTGGGGGATACCTCGCTGGTAGCGACCCCGACAACATTTGCAATAAAGGAACAAAGAGAATGGGATTGCAATTAGAGATATCCACTGCACAACGTTACGCATTCTTTGGAACTAATACACGTGCTGAGCGCAGGAATACAACTCTTCCTGAATTTCACAATTATGTAGAAGCTATAATTAGGATTTATAATCCAGTTGTTTGAGTAAAAACCAACAATATTTCAACTTTATCAAAAGAAAGTTAGTGTGATATTCAGTGGACAAAAACTGTGCATTAAAAAAGACCGCTAATAAATAGCAGTCATCCCTAAGACATTGCGAAGATTATTAAAATCAATTAGTAAACGTCCAAGTTCTCTTATTATTAGAAAGCGTTCCTCTACACTTAGCATAGCGTACTCTCCTTCTCATAGGAAAAGACACTATGTCTTTTAACACTAGCACTAGTGTAAGCAATTGACAATGAACAGTACGAATAAACTGAGAGACTGTACTACACATATCCATACAGTCATATTGTGAAAGCAAACGTCATTCACTGTGCGTTTACACTAAGCTTTTTCAACTATACTACCTCTCTAGTTCCATAAGAAACTTCTATGGCGGCGATTCCCGCCGCCACCATCTACCACGAAAACCTGCTCTTTACCCAAAATAAAGTCTAACCCATTAAACCCTTGACGATAATGGATGATAACAATACAACCAGGCTGAACCTTTTTTGGTGTCGAACAGTGATGTGTTCAGAAAAGGACGAGTTTTGGAACAAATAATAACTTATTTATAATATCGTGCTTAATCGATAAAAATCAAATAAACGCCAATCCCTTATAGATATGGGATTGGCGTTTTGGCGTACTTCTTAAATCAAGTATACTGTGAAATTAGGATTTCATAATGTCTCATAAGACGTATATCAAAATGCTTATCTTGTAAAACGGATTTTCCTGACGTCACCCCATAATGCAGAGGTATGTTAACCCACTATCTACTGGTGAAGCAAAGGACACAAACAAAAAAACGCCTATCGGATAGATAGACGTCTAGAATATATATTCTATAAAAGACGGAATTCGCAAAAGTCCAACCGATGTATAATTTCCAAACTTAACTTTGCACTTAATCTTTGGTTCTAAAAAAATGAACTTTTTGTTTTCATCTACTATTAAATCTTCATACTGGCTATAGAATTGTTTTCTGGCTGCAGGAGTAACAAACTCCATTATGCCAGCTGGCTTTATCCGATTGTTTTCTTCAATCCCTAGAAGCAAACCAAATTCATCTTTTCTTAATCCGGTAATCACTGCATCAGTATATTGATAATTGATAACCTTAAGCCAGTCATATGATCGTTTACCAATCTGGTATTTCGAATTTGCTTTCTTCTGGACGATCCCTTCAAGCCCTTGCTGTTTTACAAGCTCAAAATAAGCCGAGCCATTACCATACATCCATTTTACCTTGCAAATTAAATTGGAATCTTCCACTATTTCTTCAAGCAGTTCTTTTCTCTCGTGTAGAGGTAAATCAGTTACCTTTTGACCCTTATGATAAATTACGTCAAACACGCAATATTGTATAGTATGTTCTGATTTCTTAGATTGAAATCTTTGCATCATTGCTTCAAAATCAGGCTTTCCTTGTTGGTCAGTTAAGATAATTTTACCGTAAAGTATAGTTCCTTCCGGAATATTTACCTGAAGCAATTCAGGAAATTTAGAACTGACCTCATTGTTATGACGAGTGTACAACTTTACTCGATCATCAAACTTAGAAAGTATTAATCTGATACCATCAAGCTTCAGCTCATTTATGATATCCCCATCATCGAAGGGTTGCTCTGTTTTGTGCAAAAGCTTTGGAGAAATAAACAAAGTTACCACCTCATAATAATTGTAGCATTGATTGTTGAGTAATCTGTGAGTTACATTATGTTAATTATGAAACCTTTATACTACTAAAGGTCTTATGCATGACTTTGAAGATTGACTGAGGGACTTATTTTTATAATGGTATAATTTAATTGGTTTTTTTCACTCAATATTTTTTATATTGGCATCTATACAATCATTCACTTTTTCGTGCATGGTTTTTGTCGTGTCCACTACTTCATGTGCTACATAAGCCACAATTAGAAAGATCGATATCTTAGAATCACCATTTAATTTGTTTATGTACTTCTGGATGACCCGCAACCTTTTAAGCCTTTCTGGATCGAGCAGACGGACAAGTTCGGAATCCACCACTTCATTGAAGATTTCTGCATTACGAATGCCAGACGTCAGCAGCATTGTTGTCGCCAAACTGATACTGCAATCCATTGAGTAGGCCAAAGAACTGATTCTTTCATGATCGGATGCCTTGAATCTTAAATGAAGCCTTTCCTTCTGAATGATATTCCTCTTCTAGATTACCTCTGCTTCAGGATCCCCTCGAAATATCGTGTTACTATGCCTGTAGTCTCTTTTGAAATACATGGACAGCTTTCAATGGATTCCCTGCTGTTTATCGCTGCCATGATAAAATGCTCCCCCACATCTTTCACTGGCATGTTTAAAACATAGCTTAAATCATGACAACACTCATCCAATGATTCTGAGATTGTTGGTTTTTTTTTATTTTATTCAATCACTAATATTTTCATATGCTCTCTTCCTAATGGTCAAAAATATAACCCCCTTTAATTTCCATTTATTGATGTGCATCTTTTCCAGTTACAAATAAAGTCTCCAATATGTAGAAGATAATGGAACTTATTCTAATCCTACTTTCTTAATCGCATGCACAGGGGATGAACAATAAAAGCCTTCTCTAGCTATATGACTCAGATTTCTAACTTCAACAAAAACAGATTGGGTCTACATAATCATTGGACCATAGGTTATAGCTTGAGGACCCTCAAAAATGCTTCAAGGTAGTGATCCTGCTGATTTTATCTGCTTTGTTGTCCACCTTACGAAAAAGGGTGAGATAGCAAGCCTTCGACCAGAACGCTAGAATATGTTCGACATCCATCAAATAACCCCAATATTAGCGTTCCATCCCCTTTTGTCTTTTGCTCTTGTTATTATTCTTCTGTTCAAGTTCATCTTCCCTCCATTTTCGATCAGCTTCACGGATGGCGCTCTCAAGAATAGAAAAGAAATCGGAACCATCATAAGGCAAGGAATATGAATGATGATTAGATTTCGAATCAAAAGTGGTGGAATGCCCAAGTTGAAAGTCCTCTTCTTTACCAACAGACTGGACATCAAAGGCACGTTGAAGTTGATTCATTCGTTCTTGGCCAATTTCGTCAGAATATCGCATACACTCATAATAGAACATATGTTTATAAGATTGATTATCCGTTTGGAAATCTGGATACTTCTTATTTAAGAGCTCAATAGATTGATGTCGTCTGGATGAATTCCTGTGACCTTTACTTATTTGATAAATAGAGGAAATAATTTCGATTTGTTCATCTTTAGAGTATTTTCTTGGTGGGTTTGAAAAATCCTCAGGCGTAATGTTTTTCCCATAATACTCTTCTGCCATGACAAAGAATTCCTTTTGTTCAATCGATAAATAATTACGTCCATCCCAATTAGGATACATAACTTGAAGTTGGTGGTCATAAAGCAGTCCCAACAGGCCTAATGATTTATTCAAATTCTCTTTTTGTTTTAATAATAACTGCATTTTACGTAACTCTTTTTCAGAAGCATTTTGGATGGTTGATCCATCAGCAAAATTAACCCCATTTTTCAAACGCAAATTCTTGAACTGCTTTTCTGCACGTTCTATTTCTTTTTGTATGGAAAGAACAAACTTTGGTCTATTATTCAGTAAGACGTACAAGTCCTTTTCGAATTGTTTTTTCTCTAAATCAAGTATGACTTTTTCAATTTCATGGCTACTTATCCTTTTATTCTGCGTGACCGTCATTTCTACCACTTCAATCTTTTGTTCTTTAGATAATTCCTCCATATTAAAATTCGGATAATACTTTTCTAAAAACCTACAGGCCTCATTTCCCAAAATATTTTCAGCTTGATCTAACACGTCCCTTTCTCTTTCAATCCGGTTCATTTTTTTTAATGCATCAATGGAATCCTGACTAAACTCTAGCCGCGCATGCCATTTGTCTAACTGGCTCCTTCTGGTGTTAATGTTTTCGTAATTGACAAAAATCCGCAAGGATTTGGCTGACTCACGCAGTTGTTTTTTCTCTAAAGGAGTAAAGCGGCGAACAAACTTCTCTGTTCTTTCTTTTCTCTGTTTTTCTTTCTTCACCTCTGACAGTTCCATGATGATTTTGTTGTACTCTTTACGCTCCATATTTAATCGAATTCTTTCCGATTCTTTCCCTTCATTTTGCAGCTGCCTTGCAACCACTCCTTCATGAATGGTCGGGAGTGATTCAAGCCCTTGATCTTTATTCGATAAATGTGTGATCCTTTCAGGAAAACCATTTTTCTCTAAGTATTGATTAGCATAAGTCGCCCACTGCTCTCTCCAGTAAACAAGCTTTTCTTTGGTATTCCAATCCGTTGTATGTGTGGCTTTTATTTGTTGTTTTCCATTAATAACTTCTTTGACCTTCACTTGTTTATTTCCCCATGTCCCCTCTTCATTAAAAGGCCGAATGGTTAACATGATATGAAAGTGTGGATTTTCTTCATCATCCCTATGGATCGCTAAATCTGAAACCATGCCATCCTTCACGAAAACCTCCTTACAAAATTCAATGGCTAATTGTTCTTGCACTTCATGAGATAGCTCCTTAGGTAAGGCTACATTCATTTCACGGGCCAGTTGGGCATTCCATTGTCTTTCTACTTTCTCCACTTCATTCCACAATTGCTGACGATCATATACCCATTTAGGTGCATGACTTGGCGCAAGAATATGAGTGATCGGTTCCACTTGTCTTTTATAAAACTTGGACTCATTGGTTCTTTCATCCACTAATTTCTCACCGGAACGATATGCAGCTGCAGCAATGGTATTTTGTTGCTTTTTTCTTGAGATAATCTGATTGGAGAAATGATAGATGGCCACGGTTCATGCACCTCCCTTTCTTTTCCTAACATGAGCGAAGCGAATTTTTCAGACGCTTCACGAAATTGGTTTCTCCGAAGGAGAAGCCAAAGCACAATATCACGATAGTGGTATATAAGTGCGCCCTTGATCAATATCTTCGGGATTATTCTATCACTATCCATATTTTAGGACAAGTGTTACAATTAGGAAAAATATCCATAAGGGGTGCTGGTGTTGGTAAAGCGGAATACAAAAGAACAAATTTTAAGTATTGAAGAGCAAATCAAAAAATTGAAAGAAAAACAGAAAAGGATATTGAACAACACTCAAAGGGAAATTGGGAAATATCTAATGGATTCATGGGAAGTGGAGGATGTGAATGAAGCAAAGGAATTAATAGATTCATTTAATAATCAAGTAAAATCATTAAGTGAAGTCTCTTCTTCAAAACAGGATAATGTGGAAGAGAAGATTTTTTTACGAAATCCACCTAAAGGGTAATTTATATGCCTAACGAAGAATTACAAAAAATGAAGGACAGAATAAAGGTTCTGGAGCAAAAGAAGAGGGTTTTAGAACATAAAGTTTCAAACGAATCCAGAAAAGAACGAACGCGCAGACTGATTCAAAAAGGAGCACTTTTGGAAAAGTACTTAGAAGCAGAAAGTATGTCCCTCAAGGACACGGAAAACTTACTAAAAGTATTAGCTAATTTTAAAAATAAAAATAAAGAATATGTAATACGACAGATAAAAAGTTTAGATGAAGAAGTCCATTAAAAATAATAAGATTATGCCATTCTTAAAGCCCCATAAATTAACCACACTTAAACAGTTTCGCTATTTCTTCATTTCAATTTTCATGATAGTGGTACCATTTTTTATCCTTTTAGTTTTTTATACTTAGTATGAATTATTTAGTTCTTATCAGTAATGGTATTATTTTGTCTTTTAAATAATTAATATCATGAAAGAAAAAACCAAAATTGAATCAGGTAAAGTGGACATGATGATAGATGCCTTATCTTACTTACTCGATCCAACGGTGTAGTAGTAAAACAAACAGACGAATTTTCTTTCTTTTTTTCACTATCCCTCTTTATTGAAAGTTCCTTGGCTTCAAATAACAAAATAAACTAAACCACACCAAACTAGTCTAATCTAGATTAGACTAGTTTGGGTTTTTTAAAAACCAGACCAGACTAATCTAGTTTAATTATCCCTTAATCAATCTCAGAATTTTTGCACTAAACCATATTTGACCAAATGGCATTTTAACCAGTAGACGTCCATATACTATTTAAAAAGGAGGAAGGAAAATGGTGTATAGACCTACCGTAAGATACCCGGACATTTATAAAAATTATATAGAGAATGTGTACAAAGCGACCGATCTAGACCGTAATCAAATTATCCGTTTGGCCTTATTTGTTGCCGCACATTCAAACGAGTATAAAAGTATCCTTCAAAAACATAAAATTGCTGACGTCCCTCTCCCCTGCCCGGATTGGGGGCGGGATGAAGAGGGTTGCTGGACAGATCAAAACTATATTACCAAACAGAATCAAGCCCCATACAAACTCACTGAACAGGGTGGAATTAAGATTATTTTAGGCTAATTATTTCTTTTTAGATTCATTTGTGCTTTTTACGTAATGTAGCGTGGATGCCTTATTAGCAAGCTTTTCAGCCAGTTCTTTTGAAATATCTTTACTCATTTCGTATCACCTCACTTAAAAAAAAGCCTTGCCATAATCCCTAGCAAATATACCTCCCTCCACTCTTGGCATAGCGTAACGATGTAACCAACTGACCAACCAACCCAAAGAAAAAGACGATTCTGAAAGGGGAAAACCAAATGGGAAAGGTTAAACATTTGAATCCGGTTCTCTCTTCTTCTAATAAAAAAGCGATTGAACCACAAAAAAGAAAAGTTCGTTCGGATAAGCTTCATGACATAAAAATTCCCGTGGACGAACCCATGGACATGATATTAAGAAGGGAATCCCGACGATACTGGAATGGCTCCAAAACAGCTTTCGGCACGGAAATACTGTTGTTTGGTCTTGAACAGGTGCTCGTATACCCTGACGTCACCTATACTGACCAGCCTTACACGGTTCATTGCAAAGTAGATCATGAAACGTATCAAAGGATAGGCGATTATGCGGCCGGTTGGAAATGTAGCGTTCGAAAAGCAGCTCATCGGATATTTATAGAAGCATACAAAAAAAGGCAACTAGGGGGCGTAACCGATGGGGAAATATAGCCAAGCCAATCTTATAGATGAAGAACTATCTTTAATCGGATCAACAACCTTTATCGGAAAGCTACTCCATAAAGTAAATAAATCTTCAACCATCTTACTGAGTATAGATGTCCCCTTGAATCTATTTCTAAGAGCAGAAGTTTTCTGTGAAGATATTCAAGAGCTATCAGACCTGCATTTCGAACAAAACGACTTGATGAATCTTTTATATAATGACTTTTTACTATTTGCAAAAAAGAATCCAGACTCAAATGCCATATTCCGATTGCTCACCTCATTGGATCAGTATGCTGGTAAAGATTCAAGACTTGAAAAGTATGGGGAATCTGCTTTTAAATTAATCCATAAAGAAAAGAACCAAGAAATAAAAACGTTGAATTTACGCATGAGAAGGAAATACGCCTTACGTGGAGAGATTTTGCTTGCCGATATGGAGGAAGTTCAGCCAGGACATGGCTACACACTAGAAAAGGTATTTGAGCTACTTTATATAGACTTTATTGATAAATTTCGAAAAGGTGATCATGCGGGTGTCATAGAAAATATCCTGCGCCTGCTTGATGATGAAACCGAATAGAATATACGAAACTCTAGGGAAAAACCATTAATCTCAGACAAAATTTCAAAATATGAACCTATGCATTCACAATGCAACTTACATAGGTAATGAACTTGTATAAGTTTCTCCAAGCTCATTACCTTTGCTTTTCGCTGTTCAACACTAGCCCCCATCGTTAACCAATAACTTCTCTTCTATTTCATATCAACGGACTATTGATCCAACAATATTTTCATCAATAATCACCCCAATATTATCGGATATCGAATTGGCATACTGGCTTACACAGGGAGACAAGTCCTATCTATTATTAGTATTTGTAGCAACATTTGACCTGGCCGGTGGCTAGTTACTTTTTTCAGACTGTAACAATCACCGTTTTAGTTTGATATGTAACATTCGCCCTTTGAGGGAATATTATATTTCGAGCAAGGCAACTTAGTCACCAATAGCACTTCCACCAGCAATCCTTGCTCTCTGCTTCATTTCAATCACAAAAATTTTAATCTCCTCAATATTTATTTCAGTGCAAATTAGGATGAATTTATCTAATTATTGAGATGATGCTCCGCATAATATGTTAGGAAAATCTTCAAAAAAAATAAGCACCGTTTAGATGCTTATTTTGCATTTAACCACTCTTTCATCTTTTCTAAGCTGACTGTATACGGGCGTTTAATTAGATTCCTTTCATACCTGGACAAGGTACTATGGGAGATTCCCATTTCCTTAGCCGCCTCAAAAATGCTTAATCCCCGATCCGTTCTTTCCTTATTTATCGTTTCAGGAGAAACCTGCTTTTCTTCAACCATCTCCTTGGTAGCACCAGTCTCCCTGTCTGTCATACCCTTCAACATAGTTAGAAAATTCTCTGTGTCATAGTCCTGATCCTCAATCAATAATAAGTCCTGGTCATCTCCCATTCCCGTGATTTCAGTAGGTGGGATGATTTGGACACGTGCCTTCAACCAGGTGTTTGCGAACCAATTTCTCTCCTGCTCAATTTGCTTCTCAAGGGTTGTTTCCTTATAGCTCCAACCTTTGATGATTCCATCCTGCTGCAACGTGTCCAATATTTCCTCAAATTGTTCCCTGATCCTTGAACCATATCGCGGATTCACGTCCAAATCCATGACTTTTAAAAGCCCTTTGTCTCCCCCAATATGATAAGCCCTGAGATAGTCTGCACTCTTCTGGCGAATCCTCCACTGCCAGGACAGGTACCTGGATAACCGTTTATGGTACTTTTGCTTAATTGGATGGTATTCTAGAGTCTTTAATGCAAGCAGCCCACTGCTCCTTTGGGAACCGTATAAGAAGTTTGCGAGCAATTCCCCTGGACGAATGCTGCATTCATAAATACCAATGGGGTTATCCCCCCGATAGGCTACCGTCACACTATCCACCAAAAACAAGGGATTAAACTGGACTTGTCCAATTTCCTCAAAATCTCCCTGGTCCTCATTAATGAACCTCAAATTCTCTTTTTCAATTCTTATCCATATCGTTGTGAGAGCGGCCAACCTTTTCATGATATCGTCCCGTTCTTTTTTTCTATAAGACATTTGATAGCCGTCTAAATCTTCTTTCCGACCTTGCAATCTCCTTAGATTCAAAGCATCATCCGTATGGAAATGAATCATTTGGTCCTTATGAGTAGCCTGTTGCATCCAAAGAATCGAGACAATATCAAAAATATCTGCGGTTAAGTCATCCATCGACGTGATGGCTTGAGAGGTGAGATTTTTCCATTGTTCGATGGCTACATTGGATTTCATCATCAGATAATCATTTTCTGCCCTCACTTGAGCCGTCGCTTCTAAAGCCCTCTCCGCAATCCTTGCAGTAGGAATCTCAGTTGCAATGTCGAATTCATTTTTACTGATGGTCTCCCTTAATTTATGAAATAATAAGGCTGAGCCGGACTCGGCAAAATTTTGATTCAGCAAGGCATTTATCACTTCCCTGTTGTTAGACTTTGGGGAAGGTGCTGAATTCTCTTCTCCTATAATCTGTATGTGTGGAAGGACAAAATTTCTAATTTCTTCTATGTAATCATCAACCCATTGTTCCATATCCTCGAATTTCAATCCATAATCTTTCACCAAGCTATCCAAAATCACAAAAAATGCTTTTAATGTTTGGCTAGGCTGGTAATCATCTTGACCGGACATAAGATGGTTGATATCCATATTCCATTCGACAAAGAGTTGAGGAAAATCTGGGAAAATCGTTTTCATGACATTCAAAAATTTCGTTTGCAGGGGTAGTAACATTATTCTTTAAACCGCCCTTCTTTTGTCGACTCTATGTCCTCAAATGAGTACTGTTGGATGTAATCTTGAAAAACAGCGGTTTCCAAAATACCCAAATCGTGCAGAAAGCTAACGGACTCAAAAGAAAGGAACTGAACAATCGGATTTTTTTCTAAGATGGCTTTTTTCAACTGTTGGATGTCCTTTTCCTGATAAAGGATATAATTTCCCATCTGTTCTTTGATGTCGTTAGGGGAATAGATCGTATCTTTGAAGGGTTGATTATGCATACATTCATAGACCATATCATCTTTTATATAATAAGTCCTGACACCAGAATCTTTCCCAACCTTATAAATTTCGATTTGTTTTCGAAACCATATGGGACCACTGTATAAGTGGACCACTGGTTTAGGAAGCACGCCACGCAGTTGATAGGTGGAAACCTTTCTCCGATCCCAGCCGAGAATTTCCCCCACCTCTTTAACTCCTACTAAAAAATCCATAAATGTTCCCCTTCTAATCTAGTAATATGGTAATTATGAGTGAGTATTGTTGCTTTTGTCAACACATGAGTTAAACGTGCAACTTTTTATATTTTGACGTTTGCTTTCACAATGTGCACAAAACACTTCTTGTCTTCTCTTTTCACTTGCAATATTTTCCCTTTAAACTTGCAAAGGGGATGCTTTTAGCCATTTGCAAGTAGGTAGAACGAAAAAAAACATAAACAATCGGTTCAGGGCAAGCTGAGCACTTAGTTTTTTAAATTGCGCTAGCGTCCATAATTATAAAGTTTGGTGCCCGTTGGTCTATTGGCTGCTTTCCATAAAATTGCAACTTATCTTCCCTTTGACGTTTCCTCTCACAATATGCACAAGCCTGTTTATAAAACTTCTATTAAAATATAGATTCTTTACCAAAAGCCTTGCATAAAGTAATGTCCTTCAAGGTCAAATAAATAGGCAAATGACGTTTCCTTTCACACGTTTTTGTGCAAGTTTTTTACGCTTTTAGTTCGATTATAAATGGCTTTTTTCATTAGAATGTTGATATACCAGTTTTTATCTCAGCCCTCTTAATGATTAAAGAATGACGTTTCCTTTCACAACAAGCACACCATTATATGGGATTGCAACTTTTCCTTCATTTGACGTTTGCTCTCACAATGTGCACAAAGATATGGATATGCAAGTTTATCTTCCATTAATAACATCACATTAGCTTGACGCCTTCTTGCACATCTCACTCATCCATAATTAACTGTGCAACTTTTTATATTTTGACGTTTCCTTTCACAATGTGCACAATTCCCTCTTTTGATCTGGGATTTTTTAAAACATTTTTAATCAACCAACCTTTTACACCCCTACATCACCAACAAAATCTCAGAAAACATTAGGAGCCCACACAAAATAGTGCATAAATTTATCTCTTTTTGTTCTAAAATGAAGAATTATGACGTTTGCTCTCACACAAACTTGCACACATTTCTGTGCAAGTTTTTTTATTCTTGTCCATTTATGGATGGACAATTTTATGAAAACATTGATATATCAACGTTTATCCTAATTTGCTTATCCATGAAAGCATGACGTTTCCTTTCACAATATGCACAAACAGTGTGAAAAAATGACGTTTCCTTTCACACAAAAATATTTAGAGTTTTTTTCAATCCCTTGCCCCCCAAGGGATGAGCACACGTTGTGCAACTTTGAAAATCCCTTAATAAAGGACACCATTTCCTGTTTTACCATTCTGCTATAATTCAAACTAGAAAAATAGACGAGAGGAGGGCTTAAAATGAAAGAATCCAGAATAAGAATCGATGGTTTTAGAATGCATCATGCCATCTTAAAAGAATTCCATTTTCTTCGTGATCAGTCATTTGAGCGCCCTCCTGCCTCTGCCTATGTCGTATATATGACCATGTTAAACCAATTACAAGTAGAACAAAACCAACGAGGCATGCTTAAGGAATATAATCTTTCTTACTGGGCAAAGAAACTTGGGATCTCTTATTCTACCCTTTGGGGAGGAAAAAAATTTTTAGAAGATCATCATTTTGTAAAAGAGGAAATCCACGAAGGGTTACCTGTTATCATGTTAAAAGATGTTGATAAGTATAATACACCTGAACTTAATGGTGTATCCCTCAACTACCTAATCATACCACACGCCCTTTTTGAAACGAATATTTTAGCAGAATTCGTACGTACCTCGAACCCTGAAGGTATCGAACTTCTCTTATCCTTACTTAACCAGTTCCGGACTGGTCTGTCTTTCAGCAAGACAGGTGAAATGGAGAAAATAAAACAAGAACGGACAATGAAGACACTTAAACTTCAACTAAACAAAAATGCAAAAGGGGTTCGTAAAACTTTAAGCGTTTTAGAAGCTCTTTTTTCCATCGAATTCACAGGGATAGAGATTCGTGGGAAGCAAATATGGATTAAAAAAGCCTCCTTTTCCTTAAAGCCGGAATGTGTGGAAGAAAACACGGATGAATTCAATGTCAACTCACTCATGGCGAAACTATCAAAAGAGCTCACCTATTTCTTTGATGGACATCAAATTAAATTTAAACCAAGAGACCAAATCGATGTCATGATTTCCTTTAAGCAGGAAGTAATGAATAAACTGAACTATCTTATGGATGAGGACGATGAAAGCTTCACCATACGTGATCGATTCATGAAAAACTTCTTTTTACAAACAATGGATCAGATTGGTATTCATATACATACAGAAAAACAACGAAAAGGTTCTTTCCATTTCTACTCGATTGGGGCCTTTTTCAGAATGGCCTTTAGAAAGTATCTTCCTGGGGCCTTAAAAAATATTCCTTATGAATTAATTCATGAAGCCAAAATCAGAGAGTACACCCAAACCGGCCAAGCACCAGAGCTACACGGTGTAATTTAATAGCTTAACCCAGCCTTGTGAAAAAATAAGACATTCACAGGGCTATTCGAATATACGCAAAAACTATATTAAAAGTATTCCCTTAAAACAAAAGTCTTTCCTTCCCTCCTCTGTCACGAATTTTGGCAGAATTTTCGAGAAGGATTATTTTTTTACGCTTAATAGATTCCGAATGTTACCTTGTGAAATAGTGGATATTAAAAATACACTCCTGTGAATATGTAAATAGTTAAAAAAAAGCCCTGTGTATATGTGACTTCATTTACATTCTATATGTGGGAAAGTGGAAACTCTGTTAAAATGACTCTTAGAAATGACTAGAACCCTTGTCGCTCAAGGGATATATCTAACAATAGAAAAATGCCTATTACTTCTGTTTCTTTTATTAAATCTGTATTCTCTTATTAAATATGCCTTTTTATTAAATTTGTTTATTTACGAAATAGATCACTTCAAACAGAATTTAAAATATTGGATTATTAGGATTAATGTACTCACTGTAAAACAATGAGCCTTTCAACAATTACATATTGAAAACTAATGAAAAGATTAATAACCATATTAGTTAGATTAAGGTTCATTTATTGTAAATTTTATACAATCACCAGAAGAAACCTTCAATTAGTTGGGACGAGCTTAAAACGGCAGCTATGAAAATTCAGCCCAAGTGAGCAGCAGTCTATAACACCTTTCAGGAAATCGCTTTTCACCAAAAATTCTGCAAGTAATACCTTAAAAAAGAAACTACTTTGTAAAAAAATTAGACCACCCAAGACGGTGGCCTAAACTTATATCCTTTTCCTGCATTCAACGTATTTAATTAAGGGGCAAGGCCCCTTTTACTTGCTATAAAGCTCTAGAGAGCTCATTGAGA
The DNA here is from genome assembly GCF_043656335.1 of Peribacillus sp. NPDC056705. Taxonomy (NCBI): domain Bacteria; kingdom Bacillati; phylum Bacillota; class Bacilli; order Caryophanales; family Bacillaceae; genus Peribacillus; species Peribacillus sp. NPDC056705. Next base: position 106,546 of record NZ_JBHTYI010000010.1, read on the forward strand.
AGCTTTAAACCATCATTGATCTCTATAAAGCAAAAGGATACTCTTATTCCTAATTTGAATCTACAAAATGAAGGTTAAATATCCATCTTCTAGAAAGCTTACATATAAAAATTTTGGGAGGTTCCAATTTTCCACCTTATCCCAAAGATCAAAAATAAATAAAAAAGAACTATTAATCTTCCATAGTTTGTTCTAATACTTCCCTTTCATTTGTTAGAAGTGCTGTTTCTGATTTTAACCTTTTTTCTAAAGCAAGTGATTCTTCTTCCATTTGACTAATCTTCTGCCTTATTGTATCTATTTCTTCAATGTATTCCACTTCTATATGGTCTGCTTTGATATCCCTTTCATCCACTAGTATGTCAGATTCTATATTCAAAGTATCTTCTGTACTTTTTTTTGCAAAGAAAGAGAAAAAACCTGTATTTTTCTTTTGCTCCAAACTCTTTCTTAACACATTCGCAGCTTGTCGATCCATTTTTCGATTTAACCTATGATTTTTAATCTTTTCTTCTATAACTTCAATTTGTCTTTTTCTATCAGCTATTCCAGTTCTCCTTCTCAACAACTCCACTTCAATTAGATTGATTGTGTTTTGTAGCGTGAAGGTTCTCATCATTACATTCTGCCTTCTATCAAATTCCGAGAATAATTGATCTAAGGTATCCTCATTATATTTACTCCCTTTTGCTTTTCCGCCATTTTGTTGAGGAATCGACTTTAGCGATAACTTAACTTGAATATCGGAAATCGTTTCTCCCCTCTCAATTGACAGTAAAGTCATGTGGATTTTAAAAACGGTGAGAAATGGCAATCGCTTCTTTCTACCTTCTACATAAATCTCTAAGTATCCCTCTAGCATCCTAACGTAATACCTTAACGTCGAATTAGCGATATTAAAGATCTTATCAGAACAATCGGTGGTTGAATACATGGCATTCGGATCCAACTCTAGTATATCTTCTTTAAATAGTTTGGCACTGTATTCCTTATCAAGCACCAACGAAGTGAATAAAGCATCGTCACGAAGTGCTTCTGTAATGAAATCCTTATTAGCCTGGACTCTGTTTGTCACGATAACCCTCCTCTTAACGCTAGTTTAACTATAGCTTATTTTTATCTACCTATCGCTAAGCGTCAATTTATCTTTATCTATAGTTTACCTACTAGATAAAGACTAATCAACTAGGTTTGTTTGCTTTAATAGAAATAATGGACATATTTGACCAATTTCAATCTAGTCTAGTTTAATCTATAAGTACAATAATAACCAAACTAGTCTAATCTAGTTTAGTGCGGTTTATATGAAGTGATTCCTCCTAGAACCTCCAACGTTAAAGAACCGATAACGTTAATTTGACGATAAGTAACAATAATGTCGAATATTTTAGCGATAAGTTGCCATTAATTTTCTCGTGATAAAAGTAGTTAAAAAATCGATAACGTCAATTCACCGTCAAATATATAGTTAATATGAACCGACTGATCACAAAGGTTGATGGTTAGCGTCGGGGTATCGATAGTTTATCGATATTAAATCGGCGCTGAAGTATCGTTAACGTCAATTTATCGCTAGTTTTTCATTGACTTTAACAGGGGATCTCTATATATTGGATAGTAAGTAGACTAAACTAGATTAGTCCGAAGGAGGAAGACCATGACAAAACTTGATTTTTTATTTAAAGAGGATTATTTAATTGCAGGAGTAGATAGCGGGAACATTTCCAATAAAATTACGTATATCGATCAAAATGGAAATGTCGTTTCATTAAATATCGCGAGTATTATCGGGGAAAACGCGGAAACCACTGCCGAAGATATGCCAGATGAAAGCGCAGATAAATCTTTTCCTGATGATATGATCCTTCATGTACATATTAAAAGTAAAGCCTTACCAAAGAATCGAACAAATGCTTATTATACAGTAGGGGAATATGCTCAAATTTCAACAAATGACAAAAATAATTTAAGAGAAACCAGCAGTGATGCAAGAGATAAATTAGGGAATGAAATCCATGTTGTAACAACTTTAGCTGGATTAGCCTTAGCTGCTTGGAAATCGGGTAAGACCAATAAGGTAGACGTTCCATTGAGTTTTGGGCTTCCAATAGAAGAGGCCAAACAGGCGTCATCGGAAAAAATCAACTTATATATGGGTGAGCATGAAATTACAGCAATAAAAGGGCCTTATAAAGGCAAAACCATAACCATTAACATTACAGATGTTCAGCTTAATGTGGAAGGCGTAACGAGCTACTTAGCATTGGCCTTTGATTTAGTGGATGGGGAAGTGGTGGAAACTGAATTTTCATCACAGATCCATGATGAGTTTGCCATTGCTGATTTGGGAGCTGGAACATTGGATTTAGCTCTTTATGATGAAAATGGTTTAAATTCAACTAAATCTACAAACCATCTGATAGGTACAAATAAATATATTGATTTAATCATGAAAGAAGCAGCTGAACTAAAGGAATTCGACAGCATAAGGGCCCGTTTTGAAAGGGTGAATAAAACTCCTAAGATCTCGTTTACACGTGAAGAATTCATGAGGAAGTTCATCAAGCCGGAAATCGATAAAATGGTTAAAAAACCTAAATATTCTCCTGTCTTTAAAGCGACATGGCAGTCCAAAACAGCAGATATCACCAAGATTGTAGAAAAATATACAAAACAATATGCCGAAGAAGTGAAAGATAAAGTCATCCGGTATTTTGTTGATACAAACGTTGGGCAAATGATTATCGTCGGGGGAGGGCTTCTCTTCGCTTATCAATACCTAGCGGAACTTAAAGAAGAAGATTGTTTATTTCCTCCGAATATCGATCAAGCCAGTTTCTTTACAAGTAAAGCATATCTCTTGAAAAATATTATTGCTGAAATTGAAAAGCAATCAATTGAAGCATAAAATTGCAAGAGTAGGAGCAGCATCTTCTTTTAGTTGTGATACAAGGTGGTGGTAACGTTGTCCAATAGAAAAATCACTCCAGGTAGGGGGATTCAATATACCCCAAAAACCTCGATAAAATGGGCTAATGAATTTAATGAGTTGGTAGACAGCTTTAAAAGCAGAAATGAACTTATTAGCGCGCTTATAGAAGATGGATTAAAGGTTCGGAATGGATCTTATAAAGAACAAGGTATTTACCTTCCACTAGACACCTTTGCGAATGATCAATTAGCACTTTTGAAAACGGAGGAAGGGCAAAGGATTCTTTATAATATTGTTTCTTTAATTGTAGGGAATCCCGAAGGGACGGCGCTTGCCCAGCAAATGGTGCAGCCGGTATCCCAGAAAAGTGAGCCAGCTTCCTCACCAATCGTCCCATCTGAAGCGCCTGTGAATCATGAAGAAGATGCTAAGGAAGGTAAGGGTCAATCAAACGAAGCCCTTTCTAAACTATTGAAGTTGGGGAAGATGACCAATTTAAAGGGATAAAACACTTTTAAAAATAGAGCTCAGTTATATGTAAGAGGCTGAATCAAAAGGTCGTTGAATAACGACTAATTTGATTCAGTCTCTTTTTTTGTTAACCTTACATCCAATTCAAATGAAAGAGCCCTTTTAGAAATGTTATATATAGGGGGTTCCATTGAGTGGATGGATCCTTATACAAAGTTCACAAAGTAGGACCCACATTTTATATTTAAAAGTTTTGTCAAAATTTGTATTACGTTAGCGCTAGAAAATGTAAGCGTTTTCTTTTATAATGAAAACAGGCGATGGTATCTTGACGTAGGCAGGGCCAATACTACATTTATAAAAATGATGATCCATTAAAAAATTACTATTTCCAAACGGAAAATGTAATGTACTTCAAATTGGGGTGTGCTTATCGTTCTGGATGATATTAAAGATAAAGTAAAGGGGAGGAAAAGATGGAAGCAGAAAATAAAACCCCATTTGTCCATTTTATTCAGGAAGATCGATTCGAACTAAACTCCTACCTTAATTATTTATTTAACCAATTTAATGAAAATGTTCCAAAGCATATGGAAGACGTTAAGATGATGGGACAATAGCAATAATATAAAAACAAAAATACGCGGCTGTATTATTCCTTGAGAATAATACAGCCGCGTATTTTGTTAAAAGAAGGTTTTTACCGTTATGAACTTAAAAATCTTAATTGCAATTAGATCTAGCCAGAAAAAAATAGATCAAGGATTAGTAAAAAGGATAATAACAAGACTAAAGTCTCTAGAATACTAACCAGAAAAGTTAGGGTTATATGACTACGAATCCCATCAATAGGTTCATTTTTTGTAATTTTTTGGCTTATTTAATCAATAAAAGGAATATCACTGGTAAAATACAAGCAAGAGAAACGTCAAAGGTATTGCCATAGCATCCTTTTTAGTGGAGAGGGAAAATTGTTTGTGTATGAGATACAGATGAACTCTAAGTTGTTGCATTCTGTAAAATCATTTCGACCCAGTAAGGAGAGGATCTTGTTATGAGAAATGATTCGATTGAAAGATCGGTCAACGATTCCATGCTTACGATTGCTGACTCTATTCTACAAATGATTGAACAGACTAAACAAAAAAGTTTAGATAGGAAAAGTCTCATGAACCAGGAAAAGATGAGTTTGAAACAAGATTCCACCTCTTGGTCTACCAAAGAAAAGACAGAGGCTGAATATGAGCTATATTACGCTATGTTAAAAGACCATCACCCTCAGTTATTTGAAATAAAAGGGGATTACATTGAAACATTCCCAGTCGATAAAGAAAAAAGTGTTTTTTTCATCCTGAAGGATAAAGATGCATACTTCGGGGTCTATAAACAAGAATCTAAGGAAGCGCACATCGTCACACCAGGATTTCCAACCAAAGAGGACCTGCTTCAAAAAACACTCGGCACTTCTCAATTCGAAAAGTTTAGAATGCACTCATTCTTCCTTATGGGAGATGGAAAAGCTTTCTCCCTCCATGACAATAAACAACTTCGGCTAAATTTAGCAAAATCTTATACAACCCTAAAAACCTATGAAAATATCGAACAAGCACGCTCCTCTGTTGTAAAAGAGGAACTAAAAAATGATCCTAAACTTAGAAAACAATCTCTTCGTAGGGCTTTAGAAGAGCATTTTATCCCTTCAGATCTTTTAGGAAAGACCGTTACAATCCAAAATATTTCAATGGATGGTCAAGGGACAAGGCTGTCATTAGTGGAGAATCAGAAAGAACGGGACGTCTGGTTGCCTGACATTGCAGAAAAGTGGGTGGAAAAAGTAAGGGATAGCCCCGGAATGAAGGTTTTGTTTGATGAAGTTATCATGGATAGTCGTTCCATTGCAGAAGGTTTCCTTGCTTTTTATGGCATGGAAATAAAGAAAGAAAGCCAAGCGAAGCAACATGATTTTGAGGTGATTTCAAATCAAGTTGGCTCGTATATTGGGAAATTGAGTGGCAATGGCAAAGTGAAAAAAGTTTCCCCTTACTTCTCTGAGAAAGAGGCCGAGAAACAGTTGGGAAATTTAAATAATCACATTCAACTAGAAAAGCAGAAAGATAGTCAGGTAAAAGAGGTGGAAACCGATATTCCATTCAAAGAAATTAGGGAAAACGACTAAGGAGGAAACATATGACTTCGTTAAAAAAATTACAAATCTTACTGATGTTTGCTGCAATTCTTTTACTTTTACATATCGCACCAGAGCAAGCATCTGCAGCCGCCAATGTATCAGCAAAAATCAAAGAGGGACTGAAACAAGTTCAAACATTGTTAACAGGGCTTGTTGTTACAGTGGGCATTTGTGTATCCATATGGATCATCATTAAAAAATTACCAGGCGTGGATGATCCTCATACCAAAAACGAAATGTTTCGTGGAGTAGGAATGGCTTTGGCAGGGGTAGGGTTAGCAGCCGCAATCGTATGGCTTGTTCCGTGGATGTACGCGTTATTCGCTTAATTGAGGTGAACTAGATGACGGAAAAAGAAGAGCTTAGAGAGGCTCTCAAAACGTTACTTGGAGAAAAAGACAGTCGCAAGGGGAAAACGTTTGTTTTCCCTGATAATGTCGATCGATCATATAACATTGTTAAGGGCTTATCATTAATGAATTTCTTTAGATATATATTACCGGCGGTCGTTATTTCCGCCACTATCCTGTTCATTCCCCCTTATTCATTAGGATTTATGATGGTTAAATTGTTCTTTATGGCCCTTTTGCTGTTAGGATCCTTAACCTTTGCTGTTTTACGTCCCATATCTGCTCGGCCAAATATCACATATAGTAGCTATTTAAAACGAATTATTCATTACAACAATAGACAGAAGATGTTCTTTATGAAATCGAATAAAAGGGATGATTTCCGTGGTTAATCATAATAAGAAAATGGATAAGGAAGACTTTGACTATGAAGTAGAAACCCTTATAAAAAAAGGAAAATCGACAATTCAAGACATAAGTATTATAGAAGGGATATACAAAGACTATGTTCTTTTGAAAAATGGTTATCTGACGTCCATCCTGCAAGTGAGTGGTATCAACCTAGATTTATTGGCGGAGTATGAACAGAATCGTTTATTTGAAGATTACGGTTCATTCTTAATGAGTCAAGTCCATGATCAATTACAAACCATATCGATGACGGTTCCCGTGGATTTCCGTTCCTATAACTTAGGTTGGAAAAAACGCTATTTGCACGAACTGGAGAATAAGGATAACACAGGTAATGAATACAAGCGAATCCTAATCACATCTTACATCGATCATTTCCAAAGGATAAGGATGAAAGATGAAATGTCGACAAAACAACATTTTGTTGTCATTAGGGAGAAAATGAATAAACGTACGTTCCAAGATTTAGAACGTGCTGAAACTATTCTAACAAAAAAGGTGGAGGAAATGACAAACTCCCTGCGATCCACTTTTGAATCGTACGATATCACGATTAGAAAATTGTCTGAGAAAAATACGTTATCGTTGCTATATAGATATTTTGATTTTGAAATGTCAAAACTATACGGATAACCGGTTCGGAAAGGAGCAAGTCAAATGCCTTTTTCTTTAGCTACTTTATTTTCTTTAATAAAACGTGAAAATAAGCAGGACGAACAGGTGAAACAATATCCCGTAGATGTTTTACATGGGATGTTAGAGACCGAAGAACTTAATTCCATTTATCCTTTTGTCTGGAAGGAAAATAAGAATTATATCGAAAGTGGTGGCAACTTTATTAAGGTTCTGGCGGTCGTTGCTTATCCTAAAGAACAAAAAGGGAACTGGCTATCGGATCTGAAGCGATTAAAAGGAAACATATCCTTTGTCCAGTACCTAGAACCGTCCAATTCAGAAGGCATGATTAGCTATTACAATGACTCTATTAAAAATAAAGATGCGGAACTATTAAAAACAAGAGATCCAGCCACACGCATCAGGTTGCAATCCGAACTGGAAAGCGCAAAATATCAACTAAATCAGGTATTATCAAACCGTTCCACCTTTATGTATCTGTATACATACATCTTCATTCAAGCTGCATCCTTAGAAGAGCTGAAGATCTTAGAAGACAATGTCCAGAGGATTTTAACAAAACTAAGAATGAAAGCTTTAAACCCCCATTACGCAACACCGATGGCATTCTGGTCGGCTCTGCCTTTAGGGGATAACCAATTAAAGGATTATACCTATCAGATGTGCAACAGTGAAGCGGCCTCATCTTTCTTTCCGTTCGATGATTCAGAGATTTGCTATTTATCCCTGACGGCTCAGGTGGAAGGGATCAATAAGACGACCAATTCGTTGGTTGCCATAGACTATTTGGATACACAGCGTACATTAAATCAAAATATGGTGGTCATTGGGACATCAGGTGTTGGAAAATCTACCTTTATGGTCCAAAAGATTCTTCGCTGCTACGCCATGGGAATCAAGATATATATCATTGATCCAGAAAATGAGTATTCGCATATTGTGAAAATCCTTGGAGGTGAAGTTGTTCATCTCAGTAGTAATAGTTCAACGAAAATCAACCCTTTGGAGATATTCTCCTCAGAAATTACGGACACCGAAGATTTTAATGACGATGCGGAATTCATAAGGGACCTTGTTAAACAAAAGGTTCAACGTCTTAAGGCCTTTTTCAAAGTCCTAAAAGCTGACTTATCCCAGGTTGAATCTAGTATTTTAGATAAGACACTGATCAACCTTTACAATCGTTTTTCCATTAATGAAGAGAGCAATTTTACAAGTTTAATGGCAAAGGATTTCCCGATTCTCGAGGACTTTTATGAAGATTTAGGTACATTGAAGACAAATGATTTAGAACGCTATGAAAAAATACAGGATTTTTATTTTATCCTGGAAAGTTATGTTCATGGGTCTAACTCGTTATTTAATGGCCATACGAACGTGAATATCAATAACTCTCTATTCTCTTTTAATCTAAAATCACTACAAAATGAAGTGGATGTGCAGGCTGCTTGTTACTTTAATATCTTTGGTTTCCTTTGGGACGAAGTGACGAAAACAAAAGAGGAATTGGTGTACCTATTTATTGATGAATTCCACTTCTTATCAAAGAACCCGGATTCGATGAGATTCTTTTATCAAGCTTATAAACGATTTAGGAAGTATAATGCCGGTGCTATCGCAGGTACGCAACAAATTATCGACGTACTGGATACCGAGGATAACCTAGGGGCAGCTATGATTGAAAATAGTCACACAAAAATATTTTTTGGACTGGACAATAAGGGTGTTGAAGATGTGGTTAAAAAAATCAATCTATCATTCTCTGATGAAGAGATTTCCTTATTACGAGCGAAGCGTCAGGGAGAGGCATTACTTGTTTACGGGTCTCAACGTGCATTTATTCGGGTTGAGCTCACGCAAGAAGAGCTGCGTCTTTGGAATAAAAAACGGTACCTTGAAAAATATGGTTTAGATCCTGATGAAATCCCTGATTATGAAGGAAGGAATGAAATGACTCCCATTGAAAAAGAAGAAGTTCGAAATTTTGTTCTGTAAAGGGGGAGGCAACAGTGAAAATCCAATTATTTGAACTCGGAACGTTATTCATCCTTAAAAATAGGCACTATCGTTTAGAAATTGCGACAACTAAGGTGTTGGCTGAACGGGTAGAGGACCTTACAGAACTTCAGGAAGAACATCCGTATTTCTTTACACTGAAAGATATAAAAAAAGAAAACGATCGCTTGATTCTTGATTATGAAATGGAGGAAGGTTACCAACCTTTACAAATAGCCAAATCATATTCAACCGTATTACGGCTTGCGTTATTAAATCAGTTGCTAGAATTGGATCCTTTACACAATTTTAAGGGGAAAGTGCTGATCCACCCAAGAAACATTTTCTTTAAAGATATGAAAAAACTAAAGTTTCTATACAGAAGCAATCAATGGTTGCCCTTTGAAGGCCATATTGAAAAACTAGAACAATACAAAATTCTAACCCTATCTATGTTTTCCCGTTTCTCCTATGAAAAGTATAAACGGGAAAAAGAAAATCTGCTAAAAAAGGAAAAAGATGAATTTTTCTTCCGGATTGAAAATGCTAGCTCCGTTGAGGATTTGAAAGAGCTGATTGCGAGTAAACTTCAGGAGGAGGAAACGTTGCATTTTTTCGGATTAGAAGCGGAAAAACAAAAAATCAAAAAGCAAAAGAGGTTCCTGACAGGAATTTCTATCGGAATCTCTGCTGCAGTCTTTACTTTGGCTCTTTTTCTTCAACAAATGGCAGTCAAGGAAGCTGAAACGGCTTATGCAACAGAACTTGAAAAAGCTGAACAAAAATCGACATTTTATAAACTATTAAGTGAAGACAAATATGATGATGCCCTTTCCTTGTTGAAGAAAACGGGTGGTACAAAAAAAGAGTTTGGGAATCTTCACTTTGAAAATGGTGAATATCAAAAGGCAATAGAGGCAGACGATAACTTGATAAAGCCTAGTGTGGAAGCCTTATATAAAGCGGATAAAAAGGAAGAAATACTAGGATTAGAAGCCGAAAGTGACTATCTGGACATCGAAAAGAAAATAGTAAGCTATGATTACAGTGTTTTGTTATCGATGCAGGCTTTTACAAAGGATGAAGACCAACAACTTCGAATCGGACAAGCCTTTGCTGAACACGGGGATCTAACAGATGCCAACGATCTCAATAAGAGGTTAAAAAACAAAGAATTAACGGTTACGATCAGAAAAAAAGAATTGCAAAACCAAGTGGCTCAATTAGAACAACAAATAAAGCATCTCAAGAAAAAGAAAGGCGTGAAATCAAAAGATATTAAGGAACAGCTCTATCCAAAGAATAAGGAGCTCACAACCTATAAAACGGAACTTGATAAACTTGATAAGAAATCGGGTTTTAATTAAGTGTCCGCAACAGTTGCTGTGAAGGGAACCGTTTTTGTCGTCCGGTACTGGAAGGAAATTACGATAGGCGTCGTATTCTCCTTACTATTAATGGCGGGCTTATTACTCGGAACTCAATCTCAAGAGGAGCCAAAGGGATATATTAACTCGCCATTTGGAACGGCTAATGTTCCACCTCATATTGAACAATGGAAGGGCCTGCTTCAAGAATATACGACGAAGTACGGAATACCGGAATACACAGATTTTTTACTGGCCCTCATGTATCAGGAAATAGGAAACTCACAAACCTTGGATATTATGCAAAGTTCTGAATCTGTCGGGTTACCGCCAAACGCCATTCAAAACCCGGTGATGTCCGTGAATTTAGGGGTTCAACATTTTAAATCGGTGTTAGAGGATGGACAAAAAAACGGGGTGGATTTTCCAGCTATTGTTCAGTCATACAATTTCGGTTCTGGTTACCTGAGCTTTATTTCTGCAAACGGAAAAAAACATTCTATTGAATTAGCCCAACAATTCTCATTGGCCCAAACGGAAAAACAAGGATGGAGTTGTTCGGATTGGCGGGCACCTTACTGCTATGGAGACTATACGTATGTGGAGAAAGTGATGGGAAATCTAATGCCGACGGGAATTGCTGTCGGTGGTGAAGATGTTTCCCCATTGGGGGAACATGCATTTAATGCGATTATCACAGAAGCGAATAAATATGTAGGCTGGCCATATGTATGGGGAGGTTCAGATCCCCATAGAGGATTTGATTGTTCGGGATTTACACAATGGCTATTTGCTAAAGTGGGGATAAAGCTACCACGAACTGCTCAAGAACAATATGATGCGTCGTCGAAAATCCCGCCATCTGAAGCAAGACCAGGTGATTTTATCTATTTTACTGGAACTTATGAGACCAACAAATATATCACACATATCGGGATTTACATAGGAGATGGCAAAATGTTTGATTCTAACGGTTCGGGCATTGGAATCCATGACATACATTCGTCTTACTGGAAATCTCATTTAGCTGGTTTTGGTAGAGTGTCCCATTAGGAGGAAAACACCATGAATAAATTTTTCGCTATGTTGTTAGGACTATCCATCCTAGCGAACATGATTTTAGGACTTATGTATGTTGGTCAAAAGACCATGATGACTCAAGCAGAAGATCAAAATATCGAAACAAAAAAACAGATGGTTCAGTTGAAAAGTAAAGTGAATGCAAAAGACAAGGAACTGAATACCTTTCAACGGAATGCAGCCTATTATGAAATTGAACATAGTGAAGAGGTTAAAAGCTTTGTAGACGACACGTTTAGGGGACTATTTAATTACGATAACAAAAATTATGCTTCACGTTTTGATCAGGTCAAAGATCGGTTAGCGGAGTCCGTTATTTCAAAATTGAAAGCTTCAGGAGAAATGGGAAGTATGGAAATTGAATTCAAAAATGAAGTGAAGTCTTTACATGTTTATCTAAGTGCTGTTGAAAAAGACCAAGCAAAAGCGCTTGTAAAGATGGAAACACAATACTCGGTGGGTGGCAGTGAATTCCCAAGGAAAAATCAACTGTATGAGGTCACGATCGCTTTGAATGGAGAGAAAAGGCTCGTTGATAAATTAGAGTTAATGGGGTCCTTCGAACCTTTTGAAGAGAACTGAGTGCATCGAATGCTTTGTCGGATTTGCAGAGATTGAAAGTAATCAAAAAGGAGTGGATCCTTTTGAAAGTGATGGGAATACGCCTGTTGTTAATGGCCTTTTTATTAGCCATATTTGAACTGATTGTCATCAACATAGCTGGGATTCTTCCGTTTCTTGCGGCACATCAAGCCAACATATCCGGTGCCCCGTTAATGGCCTTTATCATGGAAAACCTCATGAACCCTATTGGAACATCCACCAGCATGATTGAAAAGAAGAATCCACTTTTCTTTATGGGTAGTGCAGCTGTAATCGTATTAGCCGTCTGTATGGTCTTTTTTACGAAGGGCGACAAGGGTAAATATGAATTGGCCGATAAATACGGTGTTCATGGTTCAAGTAGATTTGCTCAAAAGCACGAAATATTTATGCATGGTGAGATGGTTGAGGTTCCAGCCAAACAGCTTATGCAGGATCTTGATGCAAGTATGCTAGATTCGAAAGGGGAGAAATGACGTGGCTTCCGATTATATGAAAAATAATGGGATCATAGCAGGCGTTTTAAACCATTCAGTGATTGTACAGCCAACGGATTCAAACCTTCCAAACCGAAACCACTTTGTAGTCGGGGGCCCTGGTTCATCCAAAACTCAAGGGTATGTTGTGCCCAATGTGTTACATGAAAAAGAATGTTCCTTAGTGGTAACGGATCCCAAAGGCGAGGTCTATGAACTAACTTCCGAAGTCAAACGTAGACAGGGCTATGAAGTCCATGTGGTAAATTTTTCAGAAATGGGATACTCAGATCGATATAATCCCTTCGATTACGTTAGAGAGGAAATACAGGCTTCCACGGTAGCGAATGCCATAATAGCTTCTAAAAATGACCCGAAACGAAAAGATTTTTGGTACAATGCCCAATTTAGTTTGTTAAAAGCACTTATCTTATACGCCGTTCATGAATTACCACCTGAACAACGTAACATGATGGGTTTGTTAGATTTCTTACAGGAATTTGACCCAGAAGAAAGTAAAGACGGAGCAAGTGAGCTAGATGGACAGTTTTTAAGAATGGACAAATCACATCCAGCTAGAAGGGCTTATGAGTTAGGATTTAAAAAATCCCAAGAAAAAACGCGAGCGAATATTATTATTTCTTTACTTACGACGATAGGTGACTTTACTTCAAGTTCGGTCTCTCGATTTACAAGCTTTTCCGACTTCTTTTTAGGCGATGTGGGAAAAAGGAAAATGGCCTTATATGTGATTATTCCCGTTATGGATTCTACATGGGAAGGGTTAATTAATTTGTTTTTTAACCAAATGTTTCAGGAGTTATACAAAGTAGGAGCTCAACATAGAGCAAAGCTGCCTCAACCAGTGATTTTTATTTTGGATGAATTTCCAAACTTAGGAAAGTTCCCCGACTATGAAAAATTCTTGGCAACCTGCCGGGGCTACGGCATTGGCGTACTTACCATCGTTCAAAGCATCACTCAATTGCAAGAGAAGTATGGCCGGGAACAAGCAGAATCCATTTTAGGGAACTGTGGAACAAAAATCTGTTTAGGGAATGTCAATGAAACGACCGCTAAATACTTTTCAGGGTTAATGGGGAAAACCACCGCAAAAATGGAAACTGGTTCAATTTCAAAATCAAAAGGACAATCATCCAGTTCGTCTTCTTCCTCAAGCTTTTCTTATTCAGCACGCAACTTGATGAATGTTGATGAAATTTTAACGATGCATAAAGATGACGCTATCGTAATCATCACTGGAAAACACCCAATAAGGGTTAAAAAAGCCTACCAATATGTCCTGTTTCCAAATGTAACGAGCTCATTACGTGTAAGCCAATTAAGTTATCAGAATAAACCATCACAAGAGGTGTTGGATTGGCTTGAAGGGAAAAGAGAGGGATATAAGGAGTATTTTAGATCAACGGAACGGCAAGAAACATTAGAAAAAGCGGACGTTGAAATGCATGAGAAACAGGTCGTAAAAGCTGAAAAAGAGGCTGAAAGACAAGAGGAACTGGCCATGAGCTTCTTTTCTCAGATGAATGCTACTTCTAGTGCCAATCCATCAAAAAAAGGGGGATCATAAGTTGAAAAAAGTAACGTTGTTTATACCATCATTCATTTTACTTCTATTACTGGCCGCATGTAATGGGGGCGGTGAAGGCTTTGATCCGAAGGTTGAGCAAGAAAAGGCGACATCAGTGATAAACAGTGTGTTAACTTCATTTGAGGATCAAGAGAAGGTGGCTGAAGCAAAAACAAGTGATGAAGCAAATGTAACCGCTTGGAAGAAGTTAAAAGAAAAAAATATTGCTGCTCTCTCAGAAGATTTAGAAGTAGAGGATCAAAAGAGGTTACTTTATCTTTTGACGCTTAATAAAGCTGAAGATCTTAGTAATGGAGAAACAAAATCTAATATTTTATTTACGCATAATACAGAAATTAAAGATGTTTCACTTGACCAAGAAAAGAAGATATTTACTTTTGATATAGAGCGCAGCGGATTTGATCACAAATTGATTACCTTAGATAAACAGGAAGACGTTTGGAAAATCGTAACCGTTCAGGATTCTGAATAAGAGGTGAATCAATTTGTTTGATTTTAAGGAAAAGATCGTAGAAGCCATTCAGGGGATGCTAGAGGATTTTATTGAATGGGCTCTGTTAATGTGTAATGATCTTTTACTGAAGCAAAATGCTGAAGTCGAGTTCCTTTCATCCGTCAATAATCTATTGCTTGCCCTAACCTCAACGATAGCTGTAACGATCATTTTATATAAGATTATAGAGGTTATGTCTAGAAATGCGGCAGGAGATGCCGTTGCGTACGGACCTGTGATTGTAAATTCGTTAAAAAGCGCCCTACTGATTCCAGCGATGCCTTTTGTTCAGAAAATCTTATTAGAAGAAGTTGCTTATAATATGGGGAACTGGATGATTGGAGAAGGTAGTAGGGTTAGTAAGGAAAAAATAGCAGCTATGTTAGAACCCAGAAACTTTGAAACACTTCATTTCCAAGGGGCAGCACTTCTTATATTATTAGCTGTCTTTGCCTTAGCGTTTATTGCATTCTTGTTTTCAGTAGCGATATTCCATGCGGACGTCATGTTCCTATATTTATTAAGCCCTTTGGCATGTGTGTCGGTTATTGCGGATGATAATGAATATTTAGGAGTTTGGTGGCGTGAATTACTAAGTCTGATCGTCACGATCCTTTCCAAAATCTTTTTATTCGTTATAGCTTTAAGTATATTAATCAATGAAAATCTTACATTTCTTAATTTTCTATTACTCATGGGATGCTGTATTCTCTTGATTAAGAGCCCTTCGGTCCTTAGAAACATGTGGTATTCATCTGGGTCGGGCAGAGGCATGATGGGCGCTATGGGTGGGACAACCAAACTAGCTGCTAGAAGATTTTTATTAAAACGTTAATGGAAGGGCAACTCCATAAAACGTATTTAAGGAAACTTCCTTGGACGTGGCAAAGAGTTTAGATTAGTTTTCAAATCTAGTTTTGACACTTAACAAAGGCGAGGATTTAAGTATTGGGGAAACTCAATCTAATCTTGTATTTTTAAATAATACAGAATTCACAATCGGTTCTAAGAAACATGTGGTATTCATCTGGTTCAAGGGGATGAACCATGGGGGCTAAGAGTGGGACAACAAAACTTGCTGCTAGGAGATTCTTATTAAAAAGATAGAGAAAAGGCGACTTAATTGTCGTTTTTATTTTGCACTCAGAATAAAGGTGTTGAATTACATATTCTCTTATTCAACGTGCGATCATTCTAATTCTGGAATACATAAGTTATTTTAACAAAAAAACTGCTCGGTATGAGCGTGTAAAAGAACAATTCTCATAGAACCAGGAGACAAATTTATCTAGTTACTCTAGAGAGGTTTGCTTGTAAATTATTTCAGAAATAACCTCGGTAGAATATATATTTCAATTTAATATGCAAGTATACAAGGTGATTCAAAACAAGTGCTTCAAAGTGATTTGATTATGATTCGAATTGTATACAGGATGAGTTGAAGGAAGTATGGTGATGAATACAGAATAAGTCAATAAGAGGATTTAGGAGGGAATTGCATGACATACTTGGAACAATTTGCACGTAATCGGAGAAGAAGAGAAAAGACCGAGGTATTAACCGCACGCATTCCAGAAAGTTTGTACGGTGATTTCAAAGGTTACTGTGAAGAACTGAATTTATCTATCAGTGAAGCGGTTTGTCTGCTGGTAGAACGTGAAATGGCAGGGAATAAAAGGGTATCTGGAGAACTAACAATCACAGACGAATACAAAATGAATGATGATGTAGTCAATGTGAATACAGAGGTAGTCAAAAAGGTTGTAAAAAGAAATCAATCAAATGCAAATAGATTCGTAACGACACAATGGCAAGTAGACGCACAGCTTCCATGTCCATATTGTGGTCAGTGGCTGGCAGCGACGAACTTCTCCAGACATGCCAAGCGACACTTAACAACCACACAGGATATTTTCACGAATGAGAAATTTAGAGAGAAAATCAAAGAAATGATCCAGGTGAAAAAAGCTGAAAGTGAATCTAAATGAAGATATAATTTTGGATTAACAATAATATATAAGGATGAAGGGAGTTTATTCCTAGAATGAGCAATCAAATAATTAATACACATTTCCAAAGACGGTGTTCTAATGATTGACACAATAGAAGAAACTCGTCAAAAAAAAAGTAATCCTTTACTCATCAGGAGCAAAGGATTTTCAATTATCGGGGGAACACTTTACTAGTTTCACCAACTTTATAGATTTATATACATCTATTTTGGGAGAGAAATTAAGAGGTGAAAAAAGCAAGTATCCTTTTACAATTAGGGATATGATCGTAACTAGACCTGTTTAAAACTTTCCTTCATCACAGACGAATCAAATGATTGTTTTTTTGTGAATAAACTTACTATAAACATAATAACAATATTGGCAGCTAGTGCTATTATTCCAATATTTAAATCTTGAATCATAACTGGAAGTGAAGGAAATAATATTGCCATTGTTGTTTTAGTAAATGTTACGTAAATAACGATCGCTACACCTATAAACATTCCAAAGCCAGAACCATATTTTGTAATCGGATTGTTCTTACTTAAGCTCAAATACAATGATGGAGCCATTTGAGTAATTAAACTGAATGAAGTCAAATATAAAGTAGCCAAAGTATTATTTTCACTCATTGAGAAAAATGCACAAACTAATGATAACAAAACGACAAAGCCTTTTGCATAGACAGCTTTATTTTTATCAGAAATATTTGGCTTTAGAGGTTCTATCACGTTGGTCGTAATCATTGTTGCCGCTGACATTAACATCATCGATCCTGGAACTAGCGTTGCTAACAATCCTGTTGCACCTATAATACCGACAAACCATGGATCAAAAGTTTTCATTGAAAGTTCTAACATGGCAAAGTCTCCATTTTTTAAATCAGGAAGCTCAACAATTGCTGTATATCCAACAAAGTAAACAAATAACACCATAATAGCGTATATCGGAAGCAATACTGCATTTAATCGAAAAGCTTTTGCGTTTTTAGAGGCAAATATTGTAGGTGCATTATGTGGCCACATAAAGTACGCAAATGCACTTATTGCAACAGTTGAGACAAACCATGGAACACTTAATCCTTTCTCTGGCAGGTTTAATGCTTGAGGCTTAACTTCACTAACCGCTTGAAATAATCCCCCAAAACTTCCGTGGTAATGAATTGGTAAATATATTCCCAAAAATAAGATAACAAAGAATATTAAGAAATCTTTAACTACAGAAGTCCATGCCGATCCATGTATTCCTGAAACCATAACGTATACTAACAATGCAAACATTCCCACCCATACGGCTACATTCGAAGAGATAGCTCCGTACGACGTTGCTTCGACTAGTATTCCCATTGATTTAAAGAGTAACGTGATATACGGGATAAGAGCAACTACACCTACCAACGCAACAAATACTCCAAGTCCTGTACTATTATATTTTTTTGAGAAGAATTGGGATTGAGATACTACGTTGTTTTCTTTGGCATATTTCCAAATAGGAGGTAATATCCAATATGACGTTATGGTTCCTAGAGCAGTAAAAGCTAATAAATAAAAAGCTGCTGCACCGTTATTAAATGCTAAACCACTCGTTCCTAGTAATGTAAAAACTGAATAGGTTTCGCCGGCTAATAGTAGGAATACAAATATCCCTCCGAAGCCACGACCACCTATAGCCCATTGTTCCATACTCATATCTTTCCCACGTTTGGCTAAAAGTCCTAATACTATACTAATAATTAAAAATAAGGTGATAATTAACAGCGCTGTATTCATTCTTCTTCATTCTCCTTATTTATAGGATCCAAACGATAAATAACGAACATGATCATTGAACACAGAATTGCCCAAAGTATTATCCAAAACAAGAAAAATGGTATACCTAATACATATGGTTCAACTTTATTTACAAAAGCAGCCCCGCCCAAAATTGCTATAAATGGTAATATGGCTAAATAGTAATATACTTTCATATTACATCCCCCTTCAAATTATGTTGCTGCTGCACCGGCAATAAATTTACCGTATCCAGGGCTTTTAGTTACATTTACCCCATCGAAAACTTCTTCTCCACGTACAATTGTAGAAATAATTTTACAATTTAACTCTTGTCCATCAAATGGCGTTAATTTCGAGTAAGATTTAAATGAATGTTGATCAATAACAGTTTTTTGATTTGGATCAATTACAGTGAAGTCAGCATCATATCCAATACTGATTTGGCCTTTTCCAGGTATAGAGAATACTTCTGCTGGATGAGTAGACATTAAATTTGCAAAGTCATTGGGGGATAAGTCACCATTTGAAACTGTACTATTAAACATTAAAGGTGTCATAATCTCAACACCAGGCAACCCCGACGAAGCAAGGAAAATATTATCGTTTCCTTTAGTTTTTTGTTCTGCTCCCCATGGAGCATGATCAGAGGAAATTAAATCTATGTTTCCTTCTTTGATATGTTTCCACAAACCTCGAACTTCTTCTTTTTCTCTTAAAGGAGGATTATTTTTAGCAATAGGCCCATATTTATCTAAATCATCTACATCCATTAATAGATATGGATAACATGTTTCACAAGACACTTTTACTCCTTGAGCTTTGAATACATTAATCATATCTATTGTTCTCGGATGACTAACATGAACAATATGAAGTTTTACATTAGTCCAATACGCAAATTCCAATAACTTCAATACTGCACTTGTTTCCGTAACAGGGGGACGAGTCTCGTTATGTGCTTTGGGGTAAACCTTTCCATCTTTCTGATATTGATCAATCATATCTACGATTATTTCATCGTTTTCCGAATGAAAAGCTGCTCGAAGACCTGTCTCCTCAATTAGTTTCATTGCCCTTAATATTTCAGGATCCGAAATTCTAGGAAAACGATACTCATCAGTTTCAAAGGTAGACATCTTAAATGCAACAGCACCTGCTTCTGCTAAAGGAATAATCTGATCTGTTCCACCCGTTTTTGAAATCGTTCCCCATAAACAAATATCTACAACTGCTTCTTCTTCTAACTGTTCAACTTTCTTTTTGAATTGATCAACATTATTAATTGGATTAGGTAGGTCATACGGCATATCTAAAAATGTTGTAATACCACCTGCTGCTGCTGATGTACTAGTGGTAACAAAACCTTCATCGGGATTACTAAAGCAGTGAACATGTACATCAATCGTTCCAGGAAATACATACGAATCACCAAAGTCCTTAATATTTTCAGAATCTAGATTTCCTGACTCTTCATGAATACTAACTATTTTGCCTTCTGTAATTCCCACTTCACCTTTGATTACTTTATCTTTCAACACTATTTTCCCTTTAATAATGCTATCTACTTTATTCATAATTAAAAACTCCTTTTATAATTGATTCTCTATTTTTTCAACTGCTTTTTTCATTGCACTTACAATTTCATTCTTCTCTTTTTTCTCCATTCTTTCTTTAGGGCCTGCAATACTTAAAGAAGCAACTGGTTTATTATCACTGTCAAATATCGGCATGCCATAAGATATAACTCCCTCGTCAATTTCACTATCTGAAAATGAATAACCCTTCTGACGGATGTCCTCTAAATGATTTAACATTTCGTCCAAATCTAGAATAGTTTTTTTAGTATGTTTTTTTACAATTCCTCTTTTGAAAATATCCTCAACAATCTGATCACCCATATATGCCAATAGAGCTTTAGAGGAAGCACCACCGTAAATAGGAACAATATTTCCTTGTTCAGAAGAGACTTTTATTGGATGCCCTGATGGAACGGCTGCTAAACAAACAGCTTGTAAATTCGAATGTACCAATAAAATGGATGTTTCTCCTGTGGACCTTGTCAATTCTCTCATTGCTTCTTGTGATATTACAGGTAGATCAATATCCATTTTCACAATTTTAGCTAACTTTAAGAAAACATATCCCAAACTATACAATCCCGGAGAATGTTCAATAATATACCCTTTTTCTTTTAGAATCCTCATATGTCTATATACTGAACTTTGCGGTTGTTGTAATTTAGCTGCTAGTTCAGGAACAGAAAGTGTTCTTGTTTCAAAATCAAACTGTTCCAAAATTTCTAAAGTTTTTTCTGCACTCACTATAATCCCTCCTTTCACAAAATAATGAGACAATTTTAATGAATCATTATCAATATTAGATAATGCGTTATCTAATATTGATAAATATATATTATCTAAACGGATCTTGCAAGCGCTTTATTAATTTCATTTCATAACAAAAGTGAACGTGTAGTGTACATATTGAATCTTCTTTTTCACTCACTACCGGTACAATTAGGGAAATCCATAATGAACCAAATGAATTTGGTGATAAGTTGATAAATTCTATTAACGACGGTCAGAATACACCTCCAACGAAATTGGAAGTTTCAAGAGTAGATGATAGGTTACATTTTGATGTTTTAGATACAGACAAGAGTGACCTTATGAATCACACTGATTCGTGGAATTTTATTTGCAATTATTATTTAACTTTTCATTTGTTTATCTGTTAGGTGACCTGGAAAATGTATGGGAGTACTTCAAAAATGATTGTTTTAAGCTCTGATTTTAATATGCTAATAAATTACCTTTTTTTTGAACTTTCTGAACAAAAACTCCAATATTTCCGTACTTTAAGTACATCAACCATGAGGTAACCGTTAATTTCAGCAGTTCAATAAGAATGTGATAGAAATGGGGAATGAATGTTAATACAACGAAAGCAAAGAAATCTACGCTCAATTGATTAATAACTATAACGATATTTATCTTGATCGGTCAGGGGTGGAAAACGCTTGGCGAGTCGGATTGCCATTTTATCAGAAATTGGTTGTACCGAATCCGGGGGGGGGGCTAACCGTATCGGTTTTTCAAAAGAAGAGAAACAAGCAAAACTACTTGAGATGAAATGGATGGCGGAAGCGGGGATGGAGATAAAGGAGGATGGGGCCGGTAATATGTTTGGAAGATTCCAAGGCAGAGATAAAAATCTCCCTATTCTTTTATCATATTGCATATAGGCCTTACCCAATGGAGGGCATTTTGACGGTACGTTGGGTGTATTGGCTGCGATTGAAGTGGTTGAAGCGCGGAAAGAAACAAGTTATCTACCGGAACGTTCCTAACGAGGTGGTTATTTTCACTGACGTAGAAGGAGCGAGATTTAAACGGTTTTACCGGAAGCCGTGCAATAGTTGGAATCGTGGATATGGAGAAACAAAAGGCGTTAACTGATTATAAAGGTAGCAGTTTTGAGCAAGTACTTAATCAGGTCGGTCTTTCCAATGAACAATTTGCTTCTGCTAAACGAGAATTAGGGGAGGTGGAGGCGTTTATTGAAGTTCATTTTGAGATTTCAACTTGAAAGATGATGTATACCTGATGGCATTGTTAACGGTATTGCTGGTCCAAACTGGCTGGAAATCACCTATCTGGGAACCGCTAGACATGCAGGAAGCACTCCGATGTATCATAGAAAAGATGCTCTTGCAGCATCAGGAGAACTTGTTTACGCCATTCAATCTCTTCCAGGGATGGTGAGTTAAACTGCTGTCGCCATCGTTGTATCGTATTAGTAATAAATACGGCAAAAACATCTCCAAAAAACACAGGCTAGAATTGAAGTGCAACGAAATCATCAGAAACGAACTCTTGCCAATTAGTGAAAAATTGATGCTAAAATTAAAGAAATCTGTCCAGGCCAAACAGCATTAAACCTATTCTTTTGCCAAGCGGTGCGGGTCACGACTCCATGATTCTTGGGCGTTTTATTCCGACTTTTCGCGATAGATGTGTTGTTTTTTGAACTGCCTGTCACCTCCTAATGAATTAAATTAAGTCATTACCTACTTCCTTTCAGAACGCGAAAAAACATTCTGCAACACTTTTCATGTTTAATTACGATTACAGGCCATTTTGTGCATTTTAAATTTTTATTTTATTTCAGTAAATTGACAATGTAATCTACATTAGGTAATATTCTTACTATTCATAATATAGAAATGAAGGTTTCTATATTAGAAACAATAAATAAAAATTGGTGGGATATAATGATTACTTTAATTACAATTGGTCAGACTCCTAGACATGACTTGATGAAAGCGTTTAATTTAGGAGGTGTTATGGATGTTCAACTAATTGGTGCACTTGATAAAGTTTCTCTAGATGAAATTAATATGTTAGAAAAACTGTCTGGTGAAGAAAAATTATACGTCGTACTGAAAAATGGAATGGCGAATATTAATCACGAAATTATTGAACAAAAAGTTGGAAAATTAATAAAAGAATATGCGGATTCTTCTGAGGCCATTGCGCTGCTATGTATGAGCGAATTTAAATGTACATCTAATCAAACTGAAATAATTTATCCAATTAATGAAATGAAGGAAAAGGTACGAGATATAAAGCATAATGATACAACAATAATATTTGTCCCTATTAAGGAACAGTTGGAATCAGCAAAAATTAAATGGGACAGTGTGGAGGGAAAAAAACATTTTGTAGCTGTTCATCCTAAATCTGAAAGTGTACTGGATGAAATAAACAGGGAGATTAATTTGTATAATTCAAACCATGTAATTTTGGATTGCTATGGGTATGAATATGAATTGGTAGATGAAATTGAAAAAGAACATCATTGTACTTGCTATAACGCTCAAGATTTAGTTGTTAAAAAAGTTAAGGATATTACAAATGAGTAGTCCGGATATACTATCAACTTTAGATAAAGGATTACAAGTAATAACGTATCTATCGATAATAAACAGACCAATATCCATTGGAGAATTATCGAAGGAAATGAATATAAATAAATCAACCATGTTCAGAATATTAAAAACCTTACAAAAAAGAGGCTTTGTTTTCCAACAAGACAATGGTGATTATAGCTTACGAGTTGAGGAATTTAATATAATTGTTGATCGTTTTGATCAAAACGAAGCTTTGCAGCGTATATTAAGGTCCGAACTAGAAAAATTATCTAAACAATGTGCAGAGACCGTGACACTATCTGTTCTAGTAGATGAAAAAGTGGAATGTATTGATAAAATAGATAGTCATGAATCCGTACATGTCACCCATATCATTGGAAGATATTCCCCTTTACACGCTGCAGCATCTGGGAAAGTAGTTTTGGCTTTTATTCCTCAACCAAAGATAGATACTATCATAAATGGAAAGGAATTAGAAAAGTTTACAGATTCCACAATAGTATCAGTGAGAATACTTGAAAAAGAATTAATAGAAATAAAGAAGAATGGTTTTGCAGTTAGTCACGGGGAATTAGATTTAGGCATCAGTGCAGTTGCAGCACCTATATTCTCAAAAACCGGAAAAATCATAGGATCTGTAAGCATATTAGGAATAAGTCAAAAATTCACGGAAGAAATAATAAATGACTTTGCAAAAAAAGTTTTAGAGGCATCAAGTAAGATGTCTTTATTATTGAAATAATTAATGAGGTGAAGAAATGGAATTAATAAACAAAGAAAGATTATGGGGAACAATTCATGAATTAGCGGCAATAACTATTGAGCAGCAACCTTGGACAAGAAGGTCCTTTACTGCAAAGTATAATGAAGGTCGAGAATGGTTGATAAATCAAATGAGAGATATAGGTTTAGAAGTAGAAGTGGATGAAGCATCTAATGTAATTGGGCGATTAATTGGAACAGAACCTAATCTGCCTCCTATTGTTATTGGTTCTCATACGGATACCGTTCCAAATGGCGGAAGATTTGATGGAATCGCTGGTGTTCTAGTAGGTTTAGAGATTGTAAGATCATTAAAGGAACAAAATATTCCAATTAAACATACGGTTGAAATTGTCGATTTTACCGCTGAAGAACCATCTGAATACGGGCTATCCACAGTTGGGAGTCGTGCGTGGTCTGGTAATTTAACAGAGGAAATGCTGTCTTACACCAATTCTGAAGGGCAATCATTAGCAGACGCTATATCATATGCGGGGGGAAACCCGAAAGAAATACACAAGTGTAAAAAAGAGAAAGATTCAATCGCTTTATACCTAGAATTGCACATTGAACAAGGACCTGTGTTATTAAAAAAGAATGCCAATTTAGGAGTTGTGACAGGGATTGTAGGAATTCAGCGCTATAAGGTTTCTGTAGATGGAATACCAAATCATTCTGGAACAACACCAATGGATATGAGAAATGATGCGCTAACAGCAGCATCTGAAATGACACTTTCTTTGGAAAAAGAGGCCAATGAGAAATTTGAGCAGCCTGTTGTTGGAACTGTTGGCGTATTTAATAATTTCCCTAACGCTTCCAATGTGGTCCCTGGTAAAGTAGAATTTGCAGTTGAAATTCGTAGTATTTCTGAAGACGTTATTGACAAAGTAGCCAATGAATTTTTATTAAAGGTTAATTCAATAGCAGATAAGAGAAATGTTAAAGTGAGGACTGAAAATATTTCTCGTTCTAAATCAATAGTAGTAAGGGATGAAATTAAAAATTTATTAAATAAATCATGTAGATCTATAACTGATAAAGTGATTGAATTACCAAGTGGAGCAGGTCACGATGCAAATCAAATGTCATTGTTAGCACCAGTAGGGATGATATTCATACCATGTAAAGATGGTAGAAGTCACTGTCCAGAAGAATGGGCAGAGAAAGAAGATTTATATTTAGGAGCAAAGGCAATGTTAAATGCTGTTCTGGAATTTTCAAAATAGGTTTTTAAAAACCATTTTTCATTATTAAATGATTAATGGTTTTTTTGTTGTTTAGGTAAATGCATTTATTGTGAGAGGCAAGAAAAATTCATGTTAGTAACCGGTCAGTTACCCTCCCCGCCGGTAGGGCACTTGAATATTTTCGACAGTCAAACCAACGTTTATTACTTTAAAAGATGCATTTTTAACATAGGAGAGTACTTAATTTAATCCTGTTAGAAAAGTATCTATACTAAGAAAAACGGGGGTTTGCATAGAATACATCTAATATCAAGGAGGAGTTGTATACATTTCCAAATTCATATAGAAGAAAGTAATATGATAGCCGTTAGATTTACCTACTAAGAGACTAAGATAAATTAAAAGCCCTCAAGCCTCCAGCATTATCGTCTAGTTAAGAACTGTTAGTTCAGTTCGCTAAATTATTTTGAGAATCTTACTGATCGTTTTAACTTCAAGGTAAAGGCAGATAGCCTTATATCGTTCATACATTTTGTCAGATGAAAAAATTATTAGTTCAATTTATTAGCAAGATTTTCTATGAAATTCCCTATCAAAGTTTGCCCTAATAAGCAAATAGGTGAACAACTTGTTACGTTTATATGGGGTTCCGTTTGTTATTATGAAGTTTTTGCTCCCAGCATCAGGTATTCGGTGGATAGTGTTTCGCCGCTGTAGAGGGGGTACTTGAGCCAGAAAAGCAACTTCCCCGCATCGTAATACAGCCACAAAAATCGAAGGCAAACAAGAAGATGCAGCTTCAAGAGAACCAGTCAAACACCTAACGCACTGGGAAGTCCAAAAGAAGATGGATGCTAGAAAAGCTAAAGTATTGCCTTCCATATCCGTTAAACGTTCGGAGGGCAGGAAACCCAAAGCGGAATATTTTAGAATTAATCAGCAAATATTTAAACAGGAACATATAAATAATCAATCACTGCGTCGTTGTTAGTCGGATAAAAATGGAAGTGCAAAAAGTTCTATGAAAACTAATTGAGCGTGTAGGGTCTTTTCTATTTGTTGGGTGGGAAGGCCATGCAATCGTCCTTGACAAACACGCTGGTAATGGAGGTGTAATTATGGAAACAACAAGTTATAAAGGCACAAATAAAATGATTACAGGAATTGTATTTGGGGTCATCACATTTTGGCTCTTTGCCCAGTCTATGGTCAATGTTGTTCCTGCCGTTCAGAAAGATTTAGGCATTTCACTTGGCACATTAAACATAGCAATTAGTTTATCTGCCTTGTTCTCAGGTATGTTTATCGTTGCAGCTGGTGGCCTTGCAGATAAGATTGGACGTAAAAAAATTACGTATTTAGGGTTAATTTTAAGCATTATCGGTTCCCTGCTTATTGTTTTGACTCAAGGCGCAGCATTATTAATTATCGGACGTATCCTCATAGGGATTTCAGCAGCATGTATTATGCCTGCAACAATTGCTTTAGTGAAAGCTTATTATGAGGGGGCTGATCGCCAACGTGCCCTCAGTTACTGGTCCATTGGTTCTTGGGGTGGCTCAGGTGTTTGTTCACTTGCTGGTGGTGCCATAGCAACATATATGGGCTGGAGATGGATTTTCATCTTTTCGATTATTTTCGCTCTTCTTGCGATGTGGCTTATTAAAGACACTCCAGAAAGTAAAGCAGAATCAACTGGTGCTTTTAAATTTGACTATACTGGATTAGTTATTTTTATCATTACGATGCTTGCATTAAACCTTTTCATTACTCGCGGAGAAGATTGGGGTTGGACAAGTACAATTACATTAATCTGTGCGGTTATCACAATCATCGGGATTATCGTATTCGTCAAAGTGGAAAGAAATAATGACATAGCTCTAATTGACTTCTCTTTATTTAAAAATAAACCATACGCAGGAGCCACATATTCAAATTTCTTGTTAAACGCTGTAGCTGGAACACTTGTGGTTGCTAATACGTATGTTCAAGTTGGTCGCGGATTTACGGCGTTCCAGTCTGGATTGTTATCAATCGGGTATTTAATAGCAGTACTTGCAATGATTCGTGTTGGGGAGAAAATTTTACAAAAATCCGGGGCAAAATCTCCAATGATTTGGGGAGCTATAATAACAACAGTTGGTTGTGCACTAATGGGCTTAACATTCTTACCTGGTTTTTCCTATACTGTTGCCGTGTTCATTGGATTTGCTTTATTCGGTCTTGGACTTGGAATATACGCAACCCCCTTCTACAGATACTTCTGTATCTAATTCACCTCCTGATAAAGTTGGAGCAGCAGCAGGAGTTTACAAAATGGCAAGCTCACTTGGTGGAGCGTTCGGAGTTGCGATTTCTGCTACTGTTTATGGTGCCATTGCAGCAGTTAGTAGTGTCGAAGTTGCTGCAACAGCGGGTATTATCGCAAACGTAATCTTTGGTATACTTTCAATCATTTCTATAATAGCATTAGTGCCAAAAGATACTGGAAAAACAACAAACGAAAAAGCAGCAAAAATAGATTACAAGGACAATACTGAGCCAGAACCAAGTCATTAAATAAAAAAATGGGTATAGTGATGAATTGAATAGGTCTCAAGCCTTTTCATTAATCAAATTAAGGAGGAATGACAAAGTGCTATTGAACGAATTAATGAAGAAAATCGATGAAAAAAAAGAGTGTATTATTGAGATTCGCCGCTTTCTTCATGAACATCCAGAACTTTCATTCCAAGAAGAAGAAACTGCTAAATACATCGCAGAATTCTACAAGAATGTACCAGTCGATTCTGTAGAAACAAATTTCGGTGGTCAGCGTGGAATTGTTGTAACAATAAAAGGGTCAAAACCAGGAAAAACCATCGCGATCCGTGCTGACTTTGATGCATTACCAATCAAGGAAGAAACAGGTCTTCCCTTCGCATCAAAAAATGAAGGTGTTATGCATGCTTGCGGTCATGACGGACATACAGCCTATATGTTGATATTAGCTGAGTCATTAGCTGAAGTGAAGAATCAATTAAAAGGTACAATTAGAGTCATCCATCAGCCTGCTGAGGAAGCTCCTCCTGGTGGCGCACTCGGTATGATAAAAGCAGGTGTCCTTGAAGGTGTTGATACAGTCATTGGAATTCATGTAATGAGCAACATGGAAACAGGAAATATTTATTATAGAAGTGGAAACACGCAAACAGGAAGATCTTATTTTAAATTAGTTATTCAAGGTAAAGGTGGACATGGTTCCTCTCCACATCTAGCAAATGATGCCATTGTTGCAGCAAGTTCATTCGTCATGAATGTACAAA
This sequence comes from Peribacillus sp. NPDC056705, assembly GCF_043656335.1. NCBI lineage: Bacteria > Bacillati > Bacillota > Bacilli > Caryophanales > Bacillaceae > Peribacillus > Peribacillus sp. NPDC056705. Next base: position 135,116 of record NZ_JBHTYI010000010.1, read on the forward strand.
CAATCGTTAGCCGCCGTATCAACCCATTTGATACAGCTTCGATTACCATTGGTAATTTTGATGGAAAAGGTACATTCAATGTAATCAAAGATGCAGTTACAATTGAAGGGGATGTTCGAACAATGTCTCCTGAGACTCGAGAAATCATACAAACACAAGTGCGTACCTTTGCGGAAGGATTAGAAAAATCATATGGAGTAAAATCTATTCTTGAATATAACAATGACTATCCTGTTCTATATAATGATCCTGAAGTAACTGAACATGTACGTCAAGCTCTAGAACATGCATCCATACCAGAAGTTGAAGCTGTTTTGGAAACACCCCCACAGCCACCTTCAGAAGATTTTGCCTACTACCTTGAAAAAGTACCAGGATGTTTCTTCTATGTTGGTGCTATTCCTGAATCAGGTGAAGCATACCCACATCATCATCCTAAATTTGATATCAATGAAAAAAGCCTTATCATTAGTGCTAAAGCGATGGCTGCTGTTGTAGCTTCTTACAGTGATGGAATTTCAGCAAAAGAAAGTAGAAATTAGAAACATTAGAACAGATTTCAGTTATTCCAGAATAGGGCGCGTTTATTTAGGAACGCGTCTTTTTTATTTATAGGACCAGCATTCCTGAAATGAATAAAAATGAGTTTTGGGTATCAAAAAGGCCTCTGGGTATGATTAAAAGGTTCTGGTGCAAATATGACCTGTTAGAAACATAGAATCATAAAAAATCCTTTTCATCTATGAATTATGTGGCTACTCCAAATAATTTATGTATAAGTTCAATCTCGCTTTGGACAGACTTCACCCCTTCTTGAAGTTGTTCTTTTTTCAGCATTTGCATCACCTCCACCTCACAGATGATTTGTTCGGCTTAAAGTTATTTTATTTTAGATGTTGCAAAACCTGTTTGCATGCTTTCCCCACATATACATCTTCCTTCAAACATTGTGGCTCTTGTTCACCTGCTCTTCATTCCTGGATGGATTCATTGTGGAAAGCATTCAGATAATGGACTCCTTTGCTATCCATTAAAGTTACACAAAAATTATCGTCGTTTAGCATTCCCGCAACCCCATTTCGTCGATAGTTTTTATACGTACTACCCTAAGTTTCCAAGGAATATTGAGAAACTGGGGCATCCATAACAGCTAGATTAAGGTTTTACATTCATTTTTCCCCTTTCTTCATTGAACATATAAGAATCTTTTTCTCTGTCTGATATTTATTTTTGGTGAGTTATATAAGGTAAAAGAGAGAGTCTTTTACCTTATATATTCTTCAGGATGCTACTAGCGTTATTTTTATATCGTGTCCCAGCCTGAACATTCAAGGTCAGCAAGTTGTCGAGAGAGCAACAACTAATACACTTGATAAGATGGGGGATGCTGGGGAATCAGGATTCAAGGGAGCCAAAAGAATGGTCGCCAAAGCTTACAGAAGCCACCAAAATAAAAAGCGTCATGAAGAATATCAGTCAAGAAAAGAAGGCACGGGCCGAAAGACCTTTACCCATCCACCCGTAGCAAACAGTGGAAGGTCAGAACACCGAAAAGCGGTTGGTGAGAATACACCTCAAAAACCAGGTGTAGGGGGAAATCAAAGGCAACAAGCAATCGGAAAAGGGTCAATCCATACAACAACGGGTGTGGAACGGTACCACCATTGATGCCTTGCGTATATGCATATTCACCTGGACAATACCATACTATGTAGGTAAATGGAAAGCATGTCCCCATTTGTGGGCCGAGTGAAAGAAGAAGACATGTTTGAATTTGGAAGTGGTTTCGAGATCTTTATTGAGAATTCTGCTGTTTTAGAAGTAAAGTTAGTTAATGTACATTCTAAGGAAGTTATTCCTACGCAGGTTAAATCGTTGACTAAAACCGGTGAATTGGATTTGAGTCAATATTTTGGACAGTAAAAAGTTAAATCTTAAGCTGTATTCCTAATTCGATCTTCAATGGCTTGTGGGGTTTGATAACCCAGGCTGCTGTGAATTCTTTTTCGGTTATACCAACCTTCAATAAATTGAAACATAGCTAATTTAGCTGTTTGATAGTCTAGATATTGTACGTGGTTGACTTCTTCCTTCTTTAATAGGGCATGAAAGGATTCAATACAGGCATTATCGTACGGGCAACCTTTCTGACTAAAGGATTGCTTAATATGATGGTTTTGGATATGTTGAGTAAACTCACTGCTTGTATATTGTGAGCCAAGATCGGTATGAAGAACTAAGCCCTCCGAGGGCTTTTGTGATAGGTGTGCGTTATTGAAAGCTTTTATGACCAGTTCTGTCGTCATTGAACGAGAAAATGAATACCCTACTATTTTCTTAGAATGAAGGTCCAATACCGAAGCTAAATAACACCATCCGTCTTTTAACGTGTGGATATACGTAATATCTGCTACCCATTTCTCATTAATGGTCTGAGTAGTGAAGTCTCGTTTTAACAAATTATCCAATTGAATAACCTTTTCTTTAGATGGATAGGGACGGTATTTTTTCTTAGTAATAGAACGAATTCTCGCCTTGCTCATTAAGCGTTGAACACGCTTTAGACTTAGGGAAAACCCTTTGGTTAATAAGCTTTCATGAATCTTTGGAGCCCCATATCGTCCCTTGCTTTCCAGGTAAATGAGATGAATTTCCTTCGTGAGTTCTTGGTTTTCCTGTTCGCGATTTGATACGACTATTTGAAGGGACTGATAATGGCTGCTTCTTGGGATTTCTAGTATTTCACACATCTTCTGTACGGGATATTGTTTCTTGTGTTCCTCAATAAATTCGGTAAGATCTGTTTCGGTTACTTTTTCGCGAATATGGCCATAGCCTTTTTTAAGATTTCAACTTCTTGCTTTAACCGAAGGTTTTCCTTTTGAATGGCGGCTAATTCCTTTGGAGTCATGGACTCTTCCCCTAAACCAATTGGAGTAAATTCTTTAACCCATTTATAAATGGTAACTTCTGATACGCCATATTCGCCGCTTAATTCTTTGACCGAATTACCCGAGTGATAAAGATCTACAATAGTCTTCTTGAATTCATTATTATATTTTTTACCTGTATTCTTACGTTCCAAGACGGACACATCCTCTCAAAAATCATTGTAAGGACTTAACTAAAATGTGTCCATGAAACTATACTAACTCCAGAATTTTCAGTTAAAGAAATGTCTAATACTATGCTTTGATATTTATCAAGATTATGTAAGTTGTGTTAGATAACTTAAATTTTGAAGCAATTGATTGTTCAGGTACGATGATTAATTTTGGTCACAAAATGAAGTTTAAACGCAAGGTTTCCAACCATTTGAAAAAGTAATAGTTTGATATAGCCTTTTTAGGGGCTAATTTTTTTGAAAAAACATTTGCGAAAATTTGGTTTTAGATGGAGAATAAAGGTTGAATTTATAGTTCTAAGGGGGTAGGGGTGAATGAAGAAATTATTAAGTGTAGTATTGTCATTTGGTTTAGTTTTAGGAATATCAGTTGGTACAGGAAATGGTGATGAGGTAGAAGCTGCATCCAAAACGTATAAAAATTGCACAGAGTTTAACAAGAAGTATTCCAAAGGTGTTGCAAAGTCTTCTAAAACTAAAAACAAGGTAGTTAGTAAGAAAACGAAAAAAGTAACTTATAAACCACTGTCTAAAGGCACTAAAATTTCATCTACAATCTATAAGGAAGCAATGAAAAATAATGATGATTTAGATCGTGATAATGATGGAATTGCATGTGAAAAGTAATAAAATAAGCCTGCTGCAAAGTGGGCTTAGGAAAGAAGAAGTTTCGTTCTGCCCAAGCGTCCGACTTTATTTCATTAAAGTTGGACGCTTTTTCGCTTTAATTGGAAGGAAGAATCAACCCCGAAGTGGCAGGCTAAAAAATAAGTGAATTCATTATAATCAAAGCAAGGAAGTACATTCATCTAATTAAAGCAATTGTTTATTTTTATAGCTGCATTTTCACAATTATTACTTGTTCACGTTATATACGTTACGAGCTCACTGGTCGCTTAAAATGATAAAATCATCATTTGCCACAATTCAATTAGTTGAATAAACATATATTTTCATGTTTCTATACTTTATAAAAAGCTCCAGGGGCTCAATCGTAATTCTTTTTAAATACCTTGTGAAAATAAGGATTGGTACCAAGCCGCAGCTTTCGGTTCAAGAGAGAGGGATGGTAAACAAATCATCTTTGCGTAAAATCTCTGTTTTACACATAAGTGGACAGGAATTAATGTTTAGTATCTAAAGTTTCTTTGAGCGTTTCCTTTTTGTTCATAAGTAATATCGGTTGACTTTATTTAAAGGGGTTCGAAAGAGCAGGAAAAGTTTTAGCAGGTACGGCGCTTGAAGTGATGAAAAATCCAGAACTTCTTGAGAAATGTAAACGTGAGCTAAAAGAATAACTTGGCGAAGAAGCCTACATTTGTCCAATACCAAAAGATGTAGATCCGTCTCTACTAAGATAAAGAATTTGCAATGTAACAAACACCCTGTGATATAGTTGCATTCCACGGATTCTGGGGTGTTTTTGGCATCCTTATCTATCACTACCATAGAGAAAGATAAAAAGAAGAAGGATTGTTAGGTAAATAAACGCATGATATGGTGATTCGATTTGCATCGCCATTTGTGATTTCATAAGAAGATTTTGATTGAGAGGGTATTAAAAGATAAAGAAACGACAACAAGAGGTATGATTGGAAATTTTTATTCTACAATGGGGTGGTATAATGTCTGCTAAGAGGACAATGTATTCAAGTTAAAAAGAGCCTATTCGAATGCTGACGGTTCGTATCCCTGTCAAAATGGATGACGGTTCTGTTAAAATCTTTACGGGCTATCGTCCCCAACATAATGATGCAGTAGGCCCTACAAAAGGGGGCGTGCTTTTCCATCCGGAAGTGAGCGAAGAAGAGGTAAATCATTCTCCATTTGAATGAGAAAAGAGCTAGATGTGCCTATCTATCCTATTTCGACTGCTTTGCCAGAGGTGATTGAGAAAATCAGGGAGCTTATAATGCTAATCGCTTAAACCGCCTTCTCGGTTCCGGCTGTTTCAGTGACTACTATCTGCCAATAGGAAAGGTACTACTCGGCAAAGGATTTACAGAACCAACTTTAATCAAAATAGCTTACTCTTTCCAAGAAGGAACTCGCCATCGGAAAGATCCGATACTGAAATCTTCATACAAAGGAGAGCTAATTAATTAAAGTTTATGATTGGCTCTCCATTTGTACACTTAAATAAAAATAACTGAGGGTCAGGAGCTCCCTGTGAATCAAAATAAATTTAACATGGTTTGTATGAGGGAAAACAAGGACTTACGAGGTTTACGTTCTTTAATTCCACATGTAGCAAAATTAGGTTAGAGCCTATTCGATGTTTTCCTGATCTTTTGAATATCCTAATGGAATTTTGTAGAATTTTTATTGACAAATGTATTTTAAAAAGTGTACCCTAAATACAAATAAATAAATTTCCGAACAGTGTTTGTATATGTGAACAAGGGAGGTGTAAGTTATGAGCAATGTAAAATTAAATAAATCAGCATCACGAGTTATGGATATATTGGTTTTGTTGTCCAGAGAGGATCAACCATTAACTGTATCAGAAATTAGTCGTGAATTAAATGTCCCTAAGAGCAGTACTTTTGAAATTTTAACTACGATGGTTGAAAAAGGTTTTCTTCAAGTCGATGATCACTTAAAGATCTATAAATTAGGTTTGAAATTATTCGAAGTGGGTGCGGCCTATCTGTATAATACAGATTTGCATAAAGAGGCTAGACCCTACCTGGAAACATTGATGACCAAAACGGGTGAAACGGCATTTTTAGCCATTGAGTCTGATGGTGAAGTTGTTTATTTAGACAAAGTGGAAGCTCCTTCCTCTATTAGAACTACTGCAACGTTAGGGAATCGTAATCCCATGTATAGAACCGGCTTAGGTAAGGCTATCTTAGCGGGATATTCTAATGACAAAGTAAGAGAATTAATGGGCAATACGGAATTTATCCAAAGAACATCAAATAGTATTACAAGTTATAATAGTCTTATTGAAAACTTGAATCAAATTCGCCAAAGAGGCTATTCCATTGATGATAGAGAAAACGAAGAAGATGTTTTTTGTATAGCTGCACCTGTTTATGATGAATCCAACCGTCCAGTTGCCGCAATCAGTGTTGCCGGGTTGGCGACAAGGATGAAGGATGATGAAAAGGATAAATATTCCGAATTTTTAGTTGAGGCAGCTTTAGGGATTTCAAAGCGACTTGGATATAGAAACGATCGACTTTTCATTAATAATTAATAGAGAAGTCGAGATTTTTTTAAACATAATACCGAACAATGTTCGCATATGTGAACGAATTATATTGTATTAACATATCGAGGAAGGCAAAGTCAATATGTTTTCGCATCAAATACATAGAATGTGCAATCGTTAAATGAAAGCGTTATCCGGTACCTCAATGCCTATTATCACTAGCTTAATCTGAAGTTGACGAAATATATGAAATAAAGGAGACGTAACTATGTCATCATCAACTCTTATTCTACTATTTGTCCTAGCAATTGTTGTTCTACTCTATTTAGTAATGGTAAAAAAGATGCAGCCTTTCCTCGTGCTATTGATTGTTAGTGTACTTCTTGGATTATTTGCAGGTGTTGACCCAATTAAAGTGGTCGAATCTGTACAAAAAGGAATGGGTGAAACCCTGGCTCAAATCTCAATAATTATCGGTCTTGGTGCGATGTTCGGTGAAATATTGAATGTATCTGGGGGAGCGGAACGAATCGCTTCAACGTTAATTGATAAGTTTGGAGAAAAAAGACTGAATTGGGCGTTCGTTTTATCAGGTTTTCTCGTGGGGATTCCAGTCTTTTTCACGGTAGGATTTGTAGTACTTATTCCTTTATTGTATTCGGTTGTTAGACGAACCAATAAACCTATATTGTATTTTGGACTCCCACTTTTATCCGGCTTAGCAGTGACTCAAAGCTTTTTCCCTCCACATCCGGGACCAGTGTCGACGATTGCCATATTAGGAGCTGATACAGGTTGGGTAATACTATTCGGATTTCTAACTGGGTTGCCTGCTGCTATTGTTGCTGGGGTGTTTTATGGTAGGTTTATTTCAAAAAAAATCCCAGTTTTACTTCCTGAAAATGTTGAAATACCTAAATTTGATAACAATAAAGAATTGCCAGGATTTTGGTTGATAATCATTCTTGTTTTGCTTCCTCTTGTTTTAATGTTGTCAGGTACCTTTGCCGATCTATTCTTTGCTGAGGATAGCGGTGGATACGTCGCATTACAATTTCTTGGAAGCCCAATTATTGTCTTGACGATTGCAGTATTATTGACACTATATGTACTTGGAAAGAAAAGAGGATTTTCAAATACTGATCTCCAATCGATTACTACAAAAGCATTTGAACCAATCGGAGGAATATTATTAATTATCGGTGCTGGTGGTATTTTTAAACAGATACTCATTGATACAGGTACAAGTAAGATTATAGGAGATGTAATGTCGGATTTTGGTGGAGGTTCGCTTATCATCACTGCTTTTCTAATTTCTGCTGCTATTAGAGTTGCTTTAGGTTCTGCAACAGTTACCATGGTCACAACGTCAAGTTTAATGTTGCCAGCCATTCAACAAATAGACTTATCTCAACCTATGTTAGCATTAATCGTGGTTACAATTGCCTCTGGTGCAACAGTATTATCTCACTTCAACGATGGAGCATTCTGGATGGTGGGTAAATACTTTGGATTGACAGAAAAGCAAACATTAATGTCATGGACTGTAACAGAAACTATAATTGGTTGTGTTGGATTTGTTTTATGTTTTATTATTAGCTTTTTTGTCTGAAAATTCCGGGTATTATAGGGGGACTTACAGTGGATACACCAACAATAATTATTGATCGGTCTAAACTTATGAATAATATTAAGAAAATGGCTGATGTATCGAGTAGTAATAAAGTTAGCTTACGGCCTCATATCAAAACACATAAAATTCCTTACATAGCAAAAGAGCAACTCAATGCCGGAGCGGTAGGAATTACGGTGGCAAAAGTATCAGAGGCTGAGGTAATGGCTGATTATGGAATTAATGATATATTTATCGCCTATCCTTTAGTAACTGAAAAAAAGATTATAAAAGCTATTGAATTAAGTAAGCGTATTCGACTTATTGTAGCGATAGATAGTTTACAAGGAGCGATCTTGTTATCGAAGTTTGCCTCTCAGTCAAATATTAAATTAGAAGTTCGATTAGAGGTTGATACGGGTTTACGTAGAACTGGTGTTATATATAATGAGGCACTGGAACTTGCAAAAAAAATTATAGTCCTTCCCAATCTTCAATTAACAGGGATTTATACGTTTAGAGGACCGGTGTTAAATGGAAAAACGACCCTTCGGCTTAAAGAAGCTGGCATAGAGGAAGGCCAAGTAATGGTGAACTTAGCAAAACAAATGAGACATGAAGGCATCGATATTCGTGACGTAAGTGTAGGATCTACTCCTACATCTGAATTTGCGGCAGAGGTCACCGGTGTCACAGAAATTAGACCGGGGACCTACATCTTTTATGATGCAATGCAGGAAAAGTACGGATGCTGTGCCGAGGAAGAATGTGCAGCAACTGTTCATGTAACGGTTGTAAGCAGGCCGTCTCACGATTTAGCGATTATTGATGGGGGAAGTAAAACATTTGCAACAGATGTGCAGCCTAATCAGCCTCCTTTACTCTTAAAAGGATTTGGCAAAGTTGTTGGACATCCTAATGTCACTCTTGAAAGGGTGACAGAAGAACACGGAATGCTTCACATCGAAGGAGATGCGAATTTACGCGTAGGTGATGTGCTTCAGGTTATCCCTAATCATATTTGTAGTACTGTCAATCTCCATAATGAAGTGTCAATTATAGATCAATTTGGTGATTGTGAAAGATACGCTGTTTTGGCACGTGGCAAATTACAATAAAGGGAGAGAGATAAATGCTTGATCTTGTGATTAAAAATGGCCGTATCGTAGATGGAACCGGAAATCCATGGTTTTTTGGAAGTGTGGGTGTAAAAGATGGTATCATCACACATGTTGGAACTGTAGATGTAGAAAGTAAGGACGTAATTGATGCGAAAGGCCAGATTGTTACCCCTGGATTCATTGATGGGCATTCTCATTCGGACTTGCTAGTGCTTAAAGATTCCAATTACGATATTAAGTTGCAACAAGGAGTAACTACAGAGGTTGTAGGAAATTGTGGGTTAGCTCCAGCTCCATTTATAAAAAAACGCGAAAAGCTGTTGAAAGAGTATATTGAGCCGGTAATTGGAGATACTCCGTGGTCATGGCCATGGGAAACAGTAGAAGAATATATTGACGTATTGTCAAAAGCAAATCTTTCAGAAAATGTGTCTACCTATGTAGCACATGGTGCCTTACGTATTGCTGTCATGGGGTTTGATAACAGACCAGCCGCAAAAAAAGAAATGGAAGCGATGAAATATTTGCTTGAGGAGGGGATGAAAGCAGGTGCAATCGGTTTATCGATCGGTTTACTCTATTCTCCGGGGAGATATGCTGCTAAAGAGGAGATAGTAGAGTTATGTAGTGTTTTACCTAAATACAATGGACTACTGTCCACACATATTCGTGGAGAAGGGAATAACTTAATTCCTTCAGTCAAGGAAGTCATTTGGATTGCGGAGAAAAGTGGAGTTTCTTTACATGTTAGTCACCTTAAAGCTGCTGGTAAACGAAACTGGGGTGATGTCATGAAGGCTATTGATCTTATTGAAGATGCACGTGCAAGAGGTATGGATATAACTTGTGATGTTTATCCATATGATGCCGGTTCAACTACACTTACAACCTTACTTCCACCATGGTCGCTTGAAGGTGGTATTTCTGACTGTTTAGAGCGCATTCGTAATGCTTCTACTCGTGAACAAATTAAAAAAGAAGTAAGTGAGGAACAAAAAGATTGGGATAACTTAGTCGTATCGACAGGTTGGCAGAATGTGATTGTTTCATCTCTTTCTATTAATAAACAATTTGAGGGACGCAGCATCTTAGATATTAGTAAGGAATTAGGAAAAGATTCAATTGATACAGCCCTTGATTTGCTTCTTGAAGAAAGTGGGAATATCGGGATTGTTTATTACCATATGTCGAGTTCAGATGTGGAGCAAGTCATTAAGTGGGATAAATCACTCATTATATCTGATAGTTTAGGTTGTGAAACCGGTAAACCCCACCCACGTACATTTGGAACATTTCCAAGGCTTTTTGCTAAATATGTACGCGAAGACAAGATATTATCATTGGAAGAAGCTGTCCGAAAGGTAACCTCATTTCCTGTGCAACGATTCTCATTAGGAAAAAGAGGGTTACTTTCTCCGGGCTATCAGGCAGATCTCACAGTTTTTGACTACAAAAAAATAAAAGATATATCAAACTATCAGGATCCAATACAATATCCTGAGGGAATTTCTTACGTTATTGTAAATGGAATCAAAACAATTGATCATAAAAGGAATCTTTTTTCATCAAACGGTCAAATGGTTCGATCCACTCGAACGCGACTGTTAGATTCATGTTCATGTTGTAAACATTAAATTAATAAAGAGGAGATACGATTATGACAAACATTGAAAAAAAACTTAAAGAACTAGGAATTGAATTAGGAAAAGCTCCATCACCTGCGGCTGTATACGTTCCAGCAAAAACCGTTGGAAATCTTGTATACACTTCTGGTGCAGATTGCCGAATCAATGGAAAGTTAATGTATCAGGGCAAGGTAGGAAGTGATCTTACTGTTGAACAGGGGTATGAAGCTTCACGTCAAGTTATGATTAATCTCTTGGCTGTACTAAAAGAACATATTGGGGATCTTAATCGGATTAAGCAAGTTGTAAAGTTGTTAGCTTTTGTTAACTCTGCTAATGGTTTTGTTGAACAACCATATGTAATTAATGGGGCTTCAGAATTATTAGAAGAAGTATTTGGTGAAAAAGGAAAACACGCACGTTCTGCTATTTCATCTAATGAATTGCCATTTAATACTCCAGTTGAAATTGAAATGATTGTTGAGATTGAATAATGGTAGTTAGTGAGTGTACCAAATTACATTTATTGAAATGTTGGGAGTGTTTGAATGTCTATACTAGAAGCGTTAAATAAGGAAAAAATAATTGCGATTCTTCGCAATGTTTCTGAAAAAAAACTTGATGAAACAGCAGATGCATTGAACCGAGGTGGCATTAAGCTAATTGAAGTTACAATGAACAGTGAGGGGGCATTACAAGCTATCAACCGCTGGAAGAGCCTATTTAGTAATAAAATGATAATCGGCGCAGGAACCGTTTTAAATTTACAAATGGCTAAAGAAGCGATTTCTGCAGGGGCGGATTTCTTAATTACTCCTAATCTAGATGAGGAGGTTGTTTCTTACAGTATCGATCAAGGAGTTGTTATTTGGCCGGGAGTGATGACTCCCACTGAAATGGTCCGGGCTTGGGAAGCCGGAGCAGAAGCTGTTAAATTATTCCCTGCTGGACTGCTTGGCATCGATTATATCAAGGATGTTAAAGGTCCACTAGACTCTATTCCGATTATTGCAACGGGTGGAGTCAATCTTCAAAATATTAAAACTTTCCTTGAAGCTGGTGTTCTTGGTGTTGGTCTTGGCAGTAGCCTAGTAGATAAAAAGTTGATTGAAGAGAATCGTTTTGATGACTTGACCAACCTTGCTAGAAAATACGTAACAGCAGTAAATCAAGAAAGTAGTAGATTATAATGGATGTAGTAACAATTGGAGAAACGATGCTCCTTTTTCAACCATTAGAGGAAAAGCCATTAATGTATTCATCTTTGTATTCAAAAACCATCGGAGGAGCAGAATCGAATGTAGCAATAGGCCTTACCCGTCTTGGAAAGCAAGCACGTTGGATTGGGTGTTTAGGCAAAGATCCATTTGGCGATGTGATCAAGGCTACACTAGCTGGGGAAAATGTTGATATCTCAAAAGTAGAACGAGATGAGATCAACCCCACTTCCATATATTTTAAGGAAATTTATAAAGTAGGAGAACCATGTGTCTACTATTATAGGAAAGGTTCTCCTTCAAGTAAGTGGGGGCCGGAACATGTTCAAGAACATTGGTTCGTAGATGCTGGTCATTTGCACATGACCGGTATAACTCCAGCTCTTGGAGAGAAAACGTTAGATTTTACTATTGCGTGTATGAGAATGGCAAAATCTTTAGGGTTAACAGTCTCTTTTGATCCGAATATGCGTTTTAAATTATGGAATGAAGAAAAGGCTAAAAAAGCGCTTGTAGAATTAATTTCTTTGTGTGATATATTTATGCCGGGAATAGACGAGGCAGAGTTTTTACTTGGAAAGGGAAACCCTGAAAATTTAGCAAGAAAAGCTCTTCAGCTTGGACCGCAAGTTGTAGCAATGAAACTCGGTTCTGAAGGCTCACTTGGTATGTTAAAGGATGGTACAACAGTTAAAGTATCAGGGGAAAAAGTAGAAAAAGTAGTTGATACAGTTGGTGCAGGGGATGCTTATGCAGCTGGATTTCTTTCTATTGGCGTAGACGGATTGGATGCTAATAATCTTGAAAAGGCACTTGAACGAGGTAATAAGATGGGGGCATATATTATTCAAGGAAAAGGCGATTGGGAAAGCCTTCCCTCATTAGCGCAAATGGAAGGCATAGAAATAAAAGTTCGATAATATTGTTTCGTTTTCTGAGGGGCTTCTAGAAAAGGGCTTGGTGCAAGAAATCAATGAAACTTGACATACTGATATTCCATGGATGCGACGACTGTGGACGTTTTTGTGACAAGATAGAACTAGAAATATAGAAATCTTGGTTGGTTCCATAAATAAAAAAATCCCGATTTTGAAATAGATTCATCAAAATCGGGATTTTTATTCACTTATAGGGGTAGCGTCATGGGTCCTACCAGCAAAACGCGGAAAACATACACTAAGGAAAATATTGTAGAAAGCAATGGTTATTAGCTGTGAATCTGGTTCTGGTGCAAATACTTGAAGAAAATATAAAAAAGCGAAAGATTTCTAGTGACCCCTGGTCTTAAGGAACTAGTCCAAACAATTGATGGATGAATTCTTTTTGATTTTGGACAGACTTCTCCCTTTGGAGAGTTGTCCTTTTTTGATCATGTGCATTGCCTCTATTCCCGCAATAATTCGTTTGGCAGTCCGTAAGGACTTTAATCCAAGCATCGGATGAATTCGTTTTTTAATACGACGTCATCTTAAGCCAACCAATGAAACGTTAAGAAGGTTTCAACCCCAAGATCAATCTCCTGTAGAAATCGACCTTTTTTCTAATAACTATACAAATATTAGTTTCTTGGATCTACATAATCTGGATAATCCGTAATAATAGCGTCAACTCCCATATCTAATAGGAAATCTGCTGCCTCTTGACTACGTACTGTCCATGATCCAATTTTCATATCAAGAGAGTGAACTTGATTCACTAATTCTTTAGTAACAATTCCATAGCTTGGATTAAAATAGTCAGCATAGGTTGAAAATTCCTGTAAGGCTTGTTCTGTTGTGTCAGCTCTTGAAGATGTTAACACACCGATTGGAACTTTAGGAACGAGATCATTCATTTTTTCCATTGATTCATGGTTAAATGATTGGAGAATGATTTTTTCATTTTGTGGTTTATCAAGATTTCGTTCTTTTAATTCTTCAGCTACACTTTCTTCAATCCCAGGATATAGCTCTGGAGCCTTTAATTCTACTAATATTCCAATTTTCCCGTGGTAACGATCAAGAATCTCATCAAATGTTGGGATTTGTTCACCAGCAAATTTCTCATCTTTCCAGCTGCCTGCATCAAGGCTTCTTAGTTCATCAAACGTAAAATCACCAACTTTTCCAGATCCATCCGTCGTTCGATCAACTGTCGTATCATGGATAAGTACTAATTCTCCATCCTTGCTTCTTTGAACATCAATTTCAATATAATCTGCCTTCATTTTTACTGCTTTATCATAAGCAGCAATCGTATTTTCAGGTGCATATGCCGATGCACCACGATGGGCAACATTATCAACCTTTCTTAAGTCTCCTGTTGTTATTGTTTCTGATGCAAAAACTTGACTTAGTGGACTGAATAACATAGTAAACGCTACCCCGGCACCTGCTAATAATTTTTTGTTCATGTCACCATCTCCAATCTAAAATATGTATACAGCTATAATTATAGAAAAGAAATGTTGAAGTAATATGTTTATACTGTAATGGTTTTATATGTTTAATATCCTTTTTAATCAAATGGAGATTTACGGTCAAGATTCCGAAGTAGTAAGGGACCGTTCAAACTTTATTTCAAAGTTACGCATGCCTCGTGTATCTGTCTTTATATACTTTTTCATTAATCCATAAATCCCAGAAGTAATAGCTAAAGAGATTGCGATCCATGGAATTTTGCCATAGTCATAAGTAATTACCATTACTCCTAAACAAGCCATTATCATCGATATAAGAGTGCCTGTTCGTATATTATCTTTTACTATAAGGACGCCTAAAAACAAAGTATAATAGTCATAGAGAATTAAATGATACCGGTAAAAGAACAAACTCTATGACAGGTAGAAGAAAAACAACGTTAGAAGAACGAATTAAAATTGTAAATTATTGTATACAACTTCAGAAAAACTATCTGCTCGCAGCCGAAAGCTATGAAGTTTCTTATCAACAGGTATATCAATGGGTCAAAAAGTTTGAAGCAGATGGTGAAGAAGCACTACAAGATAAACGCGGTCGAAAGAAAGAGGAATATTAATTAACAGATGAAGAAAAGTTTAAGATGGAAATGAAACGTTTAGAGCGAGAAAATGAACCATTACGTGCAGAAAATGCTTTTTAAAAAAAGTTAGAGGAATTTGAAAGGAGGCGTCGTTAACAAGCGTTCGTCTACAAAATAAATATAAAGCGATTCAAGATTTTCATGCCATTGAAAACCTGCTAGTAATCCTTTTATGTGAAATTGCCGGTGTATATCGTGCTGCTTATTATAAATGGCTACAGCGTATGCCAACAGCTAGAGAATTAGAGAATGAAGAAATTCTTCGGAAAATTCAAACCGTTTATGCGCGAGTAGGAGGCATTTATGGGTTTCGAAGAATGAAATTAATTATTAAAATAGGATATATCATAAAAAGATTAATCATAAACGTATTTATGGCTTAATGCACATCGCTGGATTACAGTCCGTGATTCGACGGAAAAGAAAGCGCTATGTTCCTTCACCTGCGCAATATGTCGCTGAAAATAGACTAAATCGCGAATTTACTGCAATCAAGCCCAATGAAAAATGGGTAACAGATGTCACGGAGTTCAAATTAGGAAACGGAAGGAAACGTATTTAAGCGCCAATTTAGATCTTTACGACGGCTCCATTATTAGTTATGTATTGGGACATTCAAACAATAATAAATTGGTATTTCGAGCGTTTTATCAAGCTATTACTATATTATAAAAGAACTGGCAAAGACAAAGATGGTAAAGACATACCGTATTCGTTGAGCATGAATCTTATAAAGGTGATCTTAAACCAAATTTCACTAAATGAAAAACGTCAAACTAGGATTAGCATCTAGTCAAAAAGGGAATGGATTTCTCTGTTCCCCTTTTTGTTTTCCTTTAACAAGAAAAAAAATAATTGGAAATTCTTGGACAACTGAACTTTTTCCTCCGACAATGGTATCCCCAATTTCAAATTTATAGAACTATAGTGTTTATAGGTGAACGATTATTCAGCAAGGCCAATGTTAATGTCTTATAATTACATTAACATTATTTAATTTAAATCATTAATGGAGGTTTTGAAATGGATAAATTCATGGAGCGAGCAGTAGAACTAGCGGTAGAAAATGTTCGTGAGGGTGGACAACCTTTTGGTGCAGTACTTGTGAAAAATAACAACGTTGTAGCTGAAGGTGTTAATGAGCTGCACAAAACTTATGATGTTAGTGGACATGCGGAATTACTGGCTATCCGGCGCACGCAAGAGCAATTACAAACGAATGACCTATCAGGTTATACAATGTATGCAAGTGGGGAGCCTTGTCCAATGTGTCTAACGGCAATGTACTTTGCTGGAATCGAAAAGGTTTTTTATTGTGCTTCAGTTGAGAATGCGGTTGAAGTGGGATTAGGGAAATCTAAAATTATATATGAGGATTTACAAAAAACAAAAGCAGAACGCTCACTTTCGATGATACAAATGCCATTAAATGAAGGGCAAAAAAATCCAATGAAGCTTTGGAAGGAGAGAACGTAGTCTTGGGAAACTGTGGGTTTAATGATTCAGGGAACAAGTTTATATAAGTTTATTGCTTCAGCAAACGGGCGCAATTGTTGAATAAATCCCAATTTCTCATTAATATTACTGAGAGATTGGGATTTTTAATACTGGAGTATCCTTAACGTTGTAAATATGCGTTTTGCTGGTGGTACCCTATGCCCATCAACCCAAGAAAATAGGTCATCCCCAAAACGATAAATTGAGCTTATAAGTTACAAGAAAGTCCAAAATTTCGTTCTGGGGGTACTACAAAACTTTAACTTGATGGCAATGTGACGCTACCCCTGTTTACAGTTAATTCTGTGTAGTTTTCGAATAAGGTTTGAGTAAAAAGGCATAACGATTCCTAATTTGATAACAAACAAAAACACTCCATTTTGAAAAAAGTTTGATCAAAATGGAGTATCTTCTTTAAACAAAGTTATAGTTTTATAAAAAATTTTGATCATTTCAATTACACTTGTTCACGATTGACGGAAACAGTAATCCTTTGATTATTTCATACTTTTACATTTGTAGAGGGATATAATTTTCATTGAACTAATGCCCTATTACTTTAATTCGATTCTTATTTGATCTTTCCACTTATTTATGTTTTCGATTGCATTTTTTTCTTTCCCTATATATATATCATTGATTGTCATGGACCAAAATTTAAATGTACGCTGTCTATCCTTATTAGGTACAGGATTTGTTATTTTATCTATATTGCTAACTAATTCACGGTTTCTCTTTAGAATATAAGCTACTTCCCATTCCTTATCATATGCCTCAGTAAATAATGTAATTAAATATCTATACCCATCTTCTGTATAATTTGATGGATGTTGTATCATATAGCAGGAAACAAGCCAGAAATGTAAAGCATATAATGCTGGATCGTTATGCTCCCAAACAAGCGGAAAACCAAATTGCTCATAACATGAATATCCCTCTATCTCTTTGGCCCCACATTCGACACATCGTCCCAATTCCATTTTTGTATCGTTATTAACCATAATTAATTTTCCTTTCCTAACTTAATTATAACCATATAAATTTTAAGTCTTCACGTTACGTAAATGTCAATTAATTGTGTAATCATGGTTCTTATAATTTTCTACTGTTATTTTTAGCTTTAAAATAAAGTTCGATTAAAACTCATTTAGAATCTTCAATCGAAAAGGAATAAAACGATACATCTTTTTTGCAAACGGTATAACTTTCTTTAAAACGGTACATCTTTTTTATAATCAGTACGACTTTATTTCAAAGCTACATTCTGTATGGGGGCCTATTTTGTGGATGATAATACAAAATCTGTACCTCCTTATTAATTTTAGTTTTCAATATAATGTATTCGGCTGTGAAATTTTTGATTGTCTATGCATATTAGGGCTATTTTTTCTCTCTATAATTCTAGTATCAAAAATCCATCCACCATGTCATTTTCACTCTCCTTTTTCATAAATGTTGTTAAAAACAATAAGAGAAAATGAGAGTCAAATCGATGAAGAAAATTTTTCTTACTAAAAAGCGACCTTGATCATCCATCAACTTCGGAATCACAAGGTCGCTTAGTTTATTTCGCCTTCCATTAACCATTTAGCTAATCAAGTTTCACTATTGTAAATGATGCAGCATTAATTTTTTGTTTACCTATAATCGGTAATAAGGTATCCGTGGATGGACCGATGTTTCTAAGTTGTAATGTTGAATTTTTTTGAATATGAATAATAGCTTGCCCAATGAGCATCAGGCTCGCTCCATCCACTTGTCTTTGTATGCCATAGTTAGTAAGCTGCCCCTTTACTACAGAATCATTTAAAATCAAAGCATATGCTGAAGAAGAAGCAGGACCATCGATTAATAATATATATTCAATCTTATAGTCACCTGATTTACGAATTATTAAGGTGTCACTAGGAGGGGTAAACTTTATATTATTTAATGGACCGTTTTGATTAAATTTTATACTTTCGCCTGATTTGACCATGATGGGTTTGGAACCTATGAGTGTAACGTAGGCATAGGCAGGTGAGGATTTTTCCCAGTTTTGTTCTGACATTATTGTTCACCTACTCACTTATTATTTCTATTATTATGTGTGAGTAGATCAAAAATGATTGTACTACTGTACTACGATTTATATCATTAGGCTAATAGATAGAAATGAACACTCTTTATTTAACATAATATGATTATTAACAGTAAATTTCTATCTTATTTTTAGACGGAGTGAAAAAGAGGTGTTTTATCGGTAAGCTTTCAAATTTCCAAAAGAAAAAAACCTCGTGAGTACGGAGACATTTTCATACTATTAAAAGAGCAGACTCTTAATAAGTTTGCTCTTTTTAAATGTCAATATAGTGTGCAGCAGAAGACCAGCAGCTTCTTGAATTCCATTTAACCTAGACCTAATTTGACGAGTATCTTCTATATATTAATCAATCGTTTGATTAATATAAGCTACCGGATAACTAGTTCGGCATCTATGAAAAAGCGAATGAAACGAAAAAATCGATAAAAGTGATCCTTTTCTTCTCTGAGTAGTAACTGACTAAAGGTAAATATTACGTGAGCTGATTAAAGGAAGCCGATAACATTATACTTATTGATGCCAGAAGAGACATTAAGCCACCTACATCTTCTGCTTAAGCTGATAATCATGTTGATACCTAATCCTCATTGAACGGATGTGAAAGGTTAACAAAACATCAAGAGCTGATCTTTACTAGGTTGGCTCTTTCTTGAATTCTCGATATCTAGTATCAGATGAAACTCTAGTGGCTTCTTCAAATTCCTTAACTGTCATCATTCACTAGAGTTATACTCTTGGATACTGACAAATTCTAGTCATTTTTCGCGAAGTTCTATGCAATTTCGATTAATCTTATTGTAGACTTAGCTAAACTACCCTCTCACGTAGCATACGTTATGCTTCAATCATAATTGCACCGGGCACTATAAGTATCTTATTTTTGTCAGGAGAGTCTATATTGATGAAGTGAAAATTGGAGTTTAAACAATACACATTATAAGAAGTCTGTTAAAAGTAAGATTGAATTATTTGGAGTAACAATAGTTCATAGATGAAATGTAAATTGAGTTTCTATGTTTTTAACAAGTCATATTTGCACCCGAACGGAAGCTTATATGAAAAATGCTGGAAACCAATTCGGGAAAGTGAAGGGCGGTTATGTATCCTATCGTTCTTTTTATGTACGGTAGGATTGGTTTATAAAGATGGAATTAAAAACTTCGCTTCAGCAAATGGAATTCGCTTAAATAGGGGAAGAGATGAAGTTAAATCGAAAAAATAGATTCCTGCCTCAGTGAGTTTGTGGGTTAGATTAACATATGGAAGAATTAGTAAGGATAGATGTTTCCCCATCTGGTCTGATGGGGAAGTCCATATCGGAGGAGATTGACACTTATCTAGCTCTGTAAGCATCAATATAAAGATGGATTTTCTTGAAAGCCTCGATTTTCCTCTAAGGCCGTTTCCAGCTAAGTTAATGTATTTCCTTGATATGAGATAAACGAATGGAGAAGATCTTTTGATTATTATCCTTTATGAACAGGGTTTGTTCATTAAGGTTAAGTTTATACATTTTGCCTTTACACGTTTCTAAAAACCCATCTTTAAAATAAGTGATTGTCATTATCCCATTTTTTTTTAATGATTTTAATATCATCTGATCATCTCCTTCCTGTCAGGCTTTATTAAAGTTACTTTATGCAAGAAATCATTTATTTATGATGAAAGATGCAACAATAGGGAGTATAACATTTATTATACACCAAAAATTGAAAGCGTTTTCAGTAATATTTGAACGTTGTGTGAAAGAATCAATATTTTAAACTCTCATAATGGTCTTAAGCTAAAAGGAAAATTTCTTGATTTTAATGATAGTATTTGTCACGGCTGGTTTGGTCATCATGTATATTTTCACTCTGCGGTCACAGCTGAATGAAGTCGGGACAAATCAAAGCAACTATGTAGAACAGATTCAATCCCTATCATCCATCCAAAACACGGATGCTTTAATGGTGAATCGCGAGTTTCTTGAAAGTTTTTTCACCTATCAAACCACTGCAGAACGATACAATAAGATTGAAAAGTCCATGACCGACCAGGGATACAAGGCGCCCCATCCTTCCGGAACTGAACTTCCGCACTCGGAGGAATCGGTCAAGTAGACGGAATTTAATAAAGTGGCTGCAACCAACACGGTTATCGTTAAAACTTCGCTCGTTTCTGAGAAAGAGCCAGGCTGTAAGGTTGATGATGTCGATTTCACTGGTGGATTAACTGAACATTTAAAAATCTTCATTTAGTTTTCCTATTACATTTATACCTACAATTCAGATTATTAGAGACTGGGTAATTGAATTAGTATGTGAGTGTATTGAACCATTATTATGTAAGTCTTAGCAAATATCCGCCTCGTTTCTACATAAATATGGTATAATTACCGCATGTAACCGGCCGGGTGGGAGGTTGCCCTATCCCTATCTCTTATATCTAAGAGTGAAGGGAGGTGACCGCAATGGATCTTCTAAAAGACGTACTAGTGGAAGTAGCTAAAACAGTTGCCAATTCGACAGTTGTTTATCTATTTAGCTTGCTTCCTGCTAAAAAAGTCCAAAAGAAAACCACCCGTTCTCTGTCCAAAAAGCACGGGCGGCCTTCTAATAAGCGCAAAATTTAGGAGCAACCGACCCACTTTGGATTGGTTACTTAGGCGAGATGTTAGCGCATCTCGTCTTTTTTATATATTCCACATTATAACATAAATATACGAAAAACATAAAAAAGAAACTTAATTTTCAATAGTTCTTCTTTTATTTTTCTCCGGACTATATGATCCTTTTCCTTTCCTATTTAGAACCACACGAGTAATTTCTTTACTTATCCTTACTGTCCTCCCTCACCCGAGAAGGCAGCCATCCCCGGCTGTCTTTTTCTAATTCTATTGAAAGCAGGTAGAATAAAGAAAAAGAAAACCATCGGCGAAATTACCAATAGCAGATTAAGCTTGGGAATTACGGGAAGTGTGTAACTTGTGAGGTAACTTACATTCTTAATTAAATCTTTTGGTTCGTTATTTCACAGGTACCTTTAAGCGACTCATGGATCGGACATATTCAGACTTTCCTTTAGACGTTTTTTCAATCAGTAATTAAAAAAATCTCAATAATGAGCTATCAGTACATATTTTTTGCTTGTCATAAATGCCTTTGTGCGATGTTATAAAGTTTGATGCAATTTAAACGGCCTATACAGGTGGAAGGTGTCAATACTTATTTTGGGGTAGTGTCACATGCCCATCAAGCTAAACAAACGAATTTCCTTCAAAATGAAAAAACGTTATTCTTTCAGTAAAATACTTGAAGAGGATAGCGTTTTTTCATGGACCTCTCGCCTTCTGAAGAATTACATCTATTCTCACAAGAATTACAACGCTTTCTATATTCCTATTAATCTATTTTGCACCAGAGCCGATTTCAGAAAGATTAGAGATCATTAATGAAACAATATAATGATTTTCGTTTATATTCTGTTATGTTCATCGTACAAATGAATATAGAAATGGAAATAACAATAAAAACCTATCCTAACTAGTAATATATAACTTATATGGGATTTTAACCCGAAAACACATGACTTTATATCGAATATTCATAATATTAAAAAATAAATATTGAGTTAGCATAACAAAAAACATATAATCCACTTTGTAAACGTTTTATATTATGGAGGTGGAAGTTGTACATGTGGTGTAAAGTATTAATCTCATTGTCTTTATTAATTACCTTGATTCTTCCTTATAAGATGGCCCATGCACAAAAGCATGAGCAAGTAGGAGAGGTCAAGGTAATACGCGATCAATATGGTGTCCCTCATTTATATGCTAAAAATAAAAAGGATTTATATAAAGCATATGGGTACGTAATGGCTAAGGACCGTCTTTTTCAGTTGGAAATGTTTCGTAGTGGAAATGAAGGAACTGTTTCAGAGATTTTTGGAGAAGAATATTTATTAAAGGATGAGCAAAGCAGAAGGGATGGTTACAGCAATAAGGAAATTCAGAAGATGATTGAAGGGTTAGATTCCCAGACAAAAGAGTTGATTGATCAATTTGCTAAAGGTATTACGATGTTTATAAAAGAAGCTCTTAAAGACCCAGATGAAAAGCTTTCCAAAGAGTTTCATGACTACAATTTTTCACCACGAGAATGGACCTCAAAAGATGTAATCCGTGTTTATATGGTTTCTATGACTTACTTTATGGATAATCACCAAGAATTAAAAAATGCTGAGATATTTACTAAGTTGGAAAGCAAATATGGAAAAGAACCAGCTATGCAAATGTTTGATGATTTAGTGTGGAAAAATGATCTAGAAGCTCCTACAAGTATCGTAAGTGGAGAGAAATCAGAGGACGATTCAGGTTCTTCTGTCGCTTATCAAACTATTTCGCATAGCGTTGTAAATGCATCAAAAGAAATTGAGAAGCAAAGAGAAAACTTTATCGAATCATCCGAAGAACTTGGCTTACCGCTAAAGATTGGGAGCAATGCAGCGATTGTTGGCTCCAAGAAATCCGAAACTGGTAATGCCCTATTGTTCAGTGGCCCCCAAGTTGGCTTTGTAGCCCCGGGCTTTCTATATGAAGTTGGTTTACATGCTCCAAGTTTTGATATGGAAGGCTCAGGTTTCATTGGTTACCCATTCATCATGTTTGGTGCCAATAAATCTTTTGCTTTAAGTGCTACCGCCGGATATGGGAATGTAACAGATATTTTTGAGGAAAAATTAAACCCTCAAAACCCTTACCAATATCTTTATAACGGTAAATGGAAGGACATGGATAAGAGAACAGAAACTTTTATGGTACGTGACGCTAACGGAGAAAAGAAAAAAGTACACAAGAGATTTTATCGCACTGTACATGGACCTGTCATCAGCATAGACGAAAAAAATAATATTGCGTACAGCAAGTCATTTTCATTCCGAGGTACCGAAGCCCAAAGTGTTGCAGCCTACATGAAAGCTAATTGGGCACAGAATTTAAAGGAATTTGAGAAGGCAGCTAGTGAGTTCACCATGTCGTTAAACTGGTATTATGCTGACAAAAAAGGCAATATTGCATATTACCATGTTGGAAAATATCCAAACAGAAATGATGAAATAGACCAAAGATTACCTACACCAGGAACGGGAGAATATGAATGGGAAGGATTCTTACCTTTTCAAAAAAACCCACATGTTATCAATCCTGAAAACGGATATGTAGTCAATTGGAATAATAAACCTGAGGGTACGTGGACAAATGGGGAACTAAGTATGTATTGGGGGCAAGATAACCGAGTACAGCAATTTATTAATGGGATGGAAACTAGAGATAAAGTGACATTAGAAGATCTGAATGAGATCAACTATACAGCTAGTTTTGCTCAACTACGCACCCATTATTTTAAACCATTATTAATCAAAACATTAGATAAATACAAAGGCGATAACGAGAATTATCAGTATTTGAGAAATCAATTAGATTTGTGGAATAATTTAAAAGAAGATACAAATAAAGATGGATTTTATGATGCGGGTATCGCTACATTCTTTGATGAATGGTGGAAGATACTTCATGATAAACTATTTCAAGAATCTTTGGGAGAAATGTATGGTTTAACAAAGGAAATCACAGACCATCGTTATGGGGCTACACTTGCTTATAAGATTTTAAATGAGGAACAAACAAATTTTGAATGGGTGTACGAAAACCCTGAAAAAATTATTTTAGAGAGTGTGGATGAAGCATTCGATAATTTACTAAAAGAAAAGGGAACAAAAGTGGAAGAATGGCGTTCTCCAATTAAAACAATGACGTTTGGTGGAAAATCGTTGATAGGTATTCCACATAGCATGGGTTCTACAACTCCAATTATCGAAATGAACAGGGGTAGTGAAAATCATTATATAGAAATGACACCTAAAGGACCAGAAGGGTTTAATGTGACACCACCAGGACAAATCGGATTTATTAAAAAAGACGGAACTATTAGTGAACATTACGAAAATCAACTTGAATTATTTGTAAACTGGGAATTTAAGGATTTCTTGTTCTATAAACGAGATATAGAAAAAGCTGCTGCTACTATTAACGAGATAACATTCAGTAAATATAAAAAGTAACTTTTTCGTTTTACAATCAGGTACTTTTATTAAGTAATCCAGAGCCTAATTTCTCTGTGTTATAACCGAGAAATTAGGTTTTTTATATTTAGATTTTCTTAACGTTGTAAATCCGCATTTTCCTGACGCTATCCATGGTAGAACCCCATGCCCATCAGGCTAAGTTTAAACAATACCTTCAAAAGTGAAAAAACGCTATGCTTATCATAAGAAGTTTACGAGAAAGGATGGTGTTTTTTTATGAATCCTATCATCTCCAGTGAACTGACACTTCTTGCAAAAGAATTACAACGTTTTCTATCCCCAATAGTCCTACAAGAAACTGCCAAACAGGTGGGCTTTGTACAACGATCTAGTAAGTATCGATCAAATGGACTTATCGCCCTGTGCGTTTGGCTCAGCCAAGAAGTCGCTAGTCCATCACTTACGCAATTATGTAGTCGTTTGGAGGCTTCCACGGGTGTACTAATAAGCCCAGAAGGGATGAATCAGCGCTTTAATCCAGCAGCTGTGGCATTCCTCCGAGAAGTCTTTACTTCACTCCTAACACAAAATCTCTGTTTAAATCATTCGCTTTCTTCACACAGGATTTCTGCTTTCGAACGTATTCGGATTTTAGACGCGACTGTATTTCAGCTACCTGATTCCTTCGCCAAAAATTATCAAGGCTCTGGAGGGAGTAGTAATACTGCAGGGGTGAAAATCCAATTGGAATACGATTTATTAAGTGGCCAATTTTTAAACGTACAGTTAGGACCAGGAAAAAATAATGATAAAACATACGGTACAATCTGCCTTGAAACTGTAGACAAAGGCGATTTGACGAATTGCTTCAATTAATGGATTAACACCTTGAGATAAATCATACCCTATCATTAATTTTTTAAAGGAATCCAATAAAGAACTCCTTATAATGAAAGTGACTTCAACATCTTCAATGATATGAGTTCTTTATCAATTTCAAGAACAATCCCAACATTTTTGTGAATATCAAACATTGATGCCCTTGAGGAATATTAGCGTGACCTGTAACTAACCTCCAAACAACTAAAAATTTCAAACACATCCAATCGAATGTTCAAATTTTATGTCATCAAGTGTATTTATTAAAGCAGTTTTCATGACTATGATTTATCCAATTTGGTGGACTAGTCTGCCGGGTGTTTTTAGAGGAATATATAGGTAGAGTGACTTCCTATTTCCTATGCTACGGTAGGGTGAGGAAACAGTTGAGTATTTACTATTCTGCTGTGTTCCATAAAAGACGATGATACAAGAAAAAATATGCTTGGTCAAATAGTAGATAAATTCCTTTACTTTTCAATTTTTAAATAAACAGCCTCCAAAAAGAGAAAAATACCTTTATGTCATGAGAAGGGTTCCTTACTTAAGGTGATTTAACAAATCTAATATTACTTGCTCTAACTAATCTGTGTTATCAACAAAAAGGGGGGATGGGGTGAAGAAAAAATTCGTAGTGTCATGCGTATACTTGGTTTAACGCATTCCGTTATTCGTTATTTACACCAAAAAAACGTCTATCCATTGGGTAGACGGTATTCTGGTGTAATGTCATTAAACTGATGGAAGAAACTCGTCTAAAAAGAGCATCTGCTTAAGAAAGGCAGATGCTCTTCGATTTTTAGTAACGAAATGTAGATATTTCTTCATGAAAAAAGCTTTACTAATTCATGAATTTTTTCAGGTTTCAAAAATGTGGATATAGATTCTTCAGTTTGAATGGTAAGGGCGGCACCGGCAAGCCCCAATTGGCAAGCACTCATTAAAGATTCTTCGTTCAGGATACCATAGATTACACATGAAGCAAATGCTTCACCAACACCTGTGACCTCAACAACATCAGTTTTGAAAGGAGGCAAGTGGCCAGATTCCTCAGTAGAGTAATAATATACTCCTTGTTCACCTAGTTTGATAATAACTTTTCGAACGCCACGCTGTGTAATTTTTTCACAGGCTAATTGACAATCCTTAATTGAATCGATTTTTATTTCTGCAAGTATCTCTGCTTCTTCTCGGTTAGGCATTAGCAGTTCTACACCGTCAAGATGAAAGGGAAGCTTACGGGCTTTGGCTGTAGATACAGGGTCAATGTAAAGGGGAATGTTTTCATCTCTGCAGCGCTTAATTAAATAACTGAGACTTTCCTTAGGAATATTCGTATCCAAAAAAACAGCTTGTGAGGAAACAATATAAGACCATCTTTCCTCAAACATAGAGGTTGTTATTTTTTCGTATATTTTCATATCAGCCATGGAGACAATACTTTCACCATTAATATCTATCAAGGTGGTAAAAGTGCCTGTACGTTCTGTTGGTAACATCCATACTTGACTAACATCAACTCCTTGGCTTTTCGTTTCATTCAGTATCCAGTTACCTTCTTTGTCGTCTCCTACACAGGTCATAAGTGAAGTGTTACAGCCGAGTCGACTTAAATTTTCAGCAAAATTGCGTGCAATACCGCCACAAGCTTCAGTAATTTTTACTGGATTGGATGAATATAAACGTACCTCCTGATTTGATCGGGCTTTCCGGTCTGTGTTTGCTCCACCAATGCAGACGACCGATGATTCTTCTTTGAGAATATAGGCGCGTCCTTTTATTTCACCGCGTCTCGTCAGATTAGCAATATAATTGGCAACAGTAGGTCGTGATATACCAACTTTACTTGATAATTCTTGCTGTGAAATGAAAGGATTTATTTTTATGTAATCTAAAATTTGTTTCTCTTTATCCATGGAAGTATCCTCACTAACAATAGTTTAGTCATGCAAACGAATGTTTTATTTTAATTGTAAATAGAGTAATCATTAGAAGTTTACCTTTTGTTTGAGTACAAATGATCGCCGGAATTTCGGCTATTTATTATGACGAAATTGTCTATTTTACCAAATAGTCGTTATTAAACAAGTTAAATAATAGGATGAAACCATAAAATCATTCTTTTGCTCCACCAATTTGCTTACTTTTTAGTATTCTCATTTCTATCGACAAATAAATTATACGCTATCTAAATATTTCAGACAAATGATTGATCAACCTAAAAATTGATTGTAAAAATGTCTATCTTTGATTTATATTGAAGATTATGATTTTTGTAGGTTTTTCAAAAATCATAGTCATAATACAACGAACTCTAGGAGGAAGTAGAATGTTGAAGATGTATCTGTACCCCTTGTTGATAGTTATAGCGGCTAGTAGCTATGGTATAGTTTCTACCATAATAAAACTAGCAATGCGCAGCGGTTTTTCGGTCTCTGAAGCAGTTACAAGTCAATTTTTTTTCGGTTTTTGTATCGCCATCTGTATTTTCTTTCTTACAAACAGAACAAAATTAAGCTTTAATGGAGTTAAAATTCTTATCCTTGCTGGAGTTTTTACAGGATTAACAAATATTTTTTATGGTCTTTCATTGAACTATTTACCTGCGTCTTTGGCTGTTGTACTATTGTTTCAATTTACATGGATAGGCACGTTGATCTCTTGTATTACAAAACGCGAATTTCCTAGTCGAATAGAATTGATCTCTTTAATTATATTGGTTGCAGGGACCATACCAGCAGCGGGTTTGATTGATGTTGATTTATCTCAAATACATTTTCAAGGGTGGTTATGGGGTTTGGCAGCTGCTTTTTGTTATTCCCTATTTTTATTTGTTAATGGCAGGGCAACTACAAATATGAATACCTCTAATCGATTAGTATTGGTTTCATTCTTTGCTTTCATGATGTCAGTTGTTTTTCAGTCTCCAGAGGTTATTTGGAATGGAACGCTGTTTAGCGAAGGTCTTTGGATTTATGGTTTGACATTGGGGTTATTTGGGATGGTTATTCCAGTTTTCTTATTCACTATTGCCGTTCCTAAAGTTGGATTGAGTATGTCATCAATATTGGGTGCTATAGAATTGCCAATCGCGGTAATGGTTTCAGTCATATTGTTAAGTGAAAATGTTACTTCACTACAAATAGTAGGTATTGTAACTATTATTCTCGGGATGAGCCTGCCAACAATCCTTAACAGAAATATATTTTTAATTAAAAAGAACGGTACAACATTAGGCACAAAATAAATTGTATTCATTTATTTGAAATACAAAACACGACAACAAGCTGTCATGTTTAATTAATTTATTATTTAAAAAATAATTGACAATTAAAAATGTAAGCGTATACTAAACGTATGTTTATCAAATAAACAATTGTTTTGGAAGTGGGGTGTGAAAATGGCTAATGTTATGAATGAAAAAGAAGAGTTAATTTTAAATATGATTCGAGAAAATCCATTTATTTCTCAACAGGAATTATCGGAAATTGTCGGTATTTCAAAGTCGTCTATTGCAAATATTATTTCTGGACTAATCAAAAAAGAGTATGTCTTTGGTAAGGCTTATGTTTTAAATGAAATTGCACCTATTGTTTGCATTGGTGGTGCTAACGTAGATAAGAAATTTTATACAAAATATAAAATCACTAATGAAACATCTAATCCAGTAAAATCTTCTAGATCGGTTGGAGGAGTAGCAAGGAATATTGCTGAAAATTTAGGTAGATTAGGTGAGGATGTTACATTAATTTCAGCAAGTGGCCACGATTCGGAATGGAAAGAGATTTATGATCTATCCTCACCTTTTATGAATTTAGAGCATGTCACTCAAAATGAAAATTTGAACACAGGGTCATATACAGCAGTTTTAGATATGAACGGGGATTTATCAATTGCGTTAGCAGACATGGACGTTTTTGATAATATTACTCCTGAATTGTTGATTAAAAACAGTAATATTCTTAGAAGAGCCAAATGTATCGTAGTGGATTTAAATTGTCCAAGTGAAACAATTGATTTTCTTTGTTTTTTCACATCTAAACATAATATTCCATTAGTCATTATTCCTGTTTCATCTCCAAAAATGAATAGACTTCCTAAAACATTGAATGCAGTGACTTGGCTGATTGTAAACAAAGATGAAACCGAAACTTTTATGGATATTAAAATCAATGATGAAGAGGATTGGGGAAATTCAGTTAAAGAGTGGTTAAGTTTAGGAGTCAAAAATGTGATTGTAACGAATGGATCAAAAGGTGTAATGACAGGTAGTGAAAATGGTGAGATGCATTATTTTCCTGCAATAGAAACACCTATGGTTGTTGATGTTACAGGTGCTGGAGATTCATTTTGTTCAGGAGTTATTTATTCCTGGCTACAAAAAAAGGAGATTGATTACATAATAAGGGCTGGCTTAGTCAATTCTCATAAAACAATTATGTCGAAGTATACAGTTAGACAAGAATTATCTAAAAAACAACTAATGTTAGATATGGAGGCAATTTAAATGAAAAATTATATTGAATTATCTGCAGAGGTACAACAAGCAAAAGAGGTAGGAAAACCAATCGTTGCATTAGAATCTACTATTATTTCTCATGGAATGCCATATCCTCAAAACGTAAAAATGGCACGTGAAGTTGAACAAATTGTTCGTGATAACGGTGCTGTTCCAGCAACAATTGCTATCATTGATGGAAAAATTAAAATTGGTTTAACAAATGATGAATTAGAATTATTCGGTAAAAGTTCTGATGTTGCTAAGGTATCAAGACGTGATTTAGCTCAAATTATCGCTACAAAGCAACTAGGAGCAACAACTGTTGCTACAACGATGATCTGCGCCGAGTTAGCAGACATCAAAATCTTTGTAACAGGTGGTATTGGCGGTGTTCATAAAGGAGCAGAAACTACCATGGATATCTCAGCTGACCTTGAAGAATTAGCTCAAACTAATGTAGCTGTAATTTGTGCAGGTGCTAAATCAATCCTAGATTTATCTCTTACACTAGAATACCTTGAAACTAAAGGTGTGCCTGTAATTGGATATGAAACGGAGTGTCTACCAGCATTCTACACAAGAAATAGTGAATATCAATTAAACTTCTCTACTGAATCCATCGATGAAATTGCTGAAACCTTGAAGACGAAATGGGAATTAAATCTTAATGGTGGAGCAGTTATCGCTAATCCGATTCCTGAAAGATTTGCTATGGAAGAAGATTATATCAATGGAATAATTGATCAAGCAATTAAACAAGCAGAAGAAAACCATATTATTGGTAAGGATAGTACGCCATTCTTGCTCGGGAAAATCAAAGAATTAACCAATGGTAAAAGCCTTGATGCCAATATAGAATTAGTAAAACATAATGCTAAAGTAGGAGCCGAAATAGCGGTTAGTTTCAATAACAAAACCAAATTAATACTAAATTGAGTTCGGAATTAGCATAAACTCAACTTCTATAAAGTTATTTGTCTTAGAATATAGTTAACAACTAGACTTTATAGAAGTATTTTTTTAAGGATATGTAACCGTTTCCATTTTAGAAGGAGAGCCTGAATATGAATTTTATCTTCTTAATAACAGGAATTTTATTTGTTTTTGTAGTTGCTTTTTTAGTAAGTAATAATAGAAAACAAATACAATATAAACGTATTCTGATTATGATAGCTGTGCAAATCATATTAGTCTACTTCATGATGAATACTAGTATAGGTCTAATTGCGATTACCAAAGTAGGAGTGTTTTTTGAAAAATTAATGGCGATTGCTGATTCAGGCATTCAATTTGTATTCGGTGGAATGGTGAACGAAGGTGCAATAACGTTTTTCTTTGTGGCATTATTACCTCTGGTTTTCATGTCAGTTTTAATAGGAATACTTAATTATATAAAGGTATTACCATTCGTTATCAAATATATCGGTTTGGTATTAAGTAAAGTAACAGGAATGGGAAAACTAGAAAGCTATTTTGCCGTATCTACAGCTGCGCTTGGACAACCAGAAGTGTTCTTAACCATTATCAAGCAAATACCACTCTTATCTCCAAAAAGACTTTACACAATTTGTACATCGGCTATGAGTGCAGTAAGTATGGCGATGGTTGGGGCGTATATGACCATGTTAGAGCCAAAATATGTTGTAACTGCTGTTGTATTGAATATTTTCAGTGCACTAATAGTTGCTAATATTATTAACCCATATGATTTAGACGATAATGAGGATCTAATTCAAGTTGAAGAAAATGAAAGAGTTCCTTTCTTCCAAATGGTTGGAGAAAGTGTAATGGATGGATTTAAAATTGTTATTATTGTTGCTGCAATGCTATTAGGGTTTATTTCCTTAATGGAATTGATTAATGTGATTTTTCTAGGTGTATTTCATATTTCTTTCCAAACAGTTATTGGCTATATTTTTGCACCAATCGCTTTTTTAATAGGGGTTCCTTGGGCTGAAGCTGTACAAGCAGGTGGAATTATGGCGACAAAACTAGTTACGAATGAATTTGTTGCAATGTTGAGCTTTGGTGAAATTTCAAACCAACTTTCCGATAAAACAATTGCTATTGTTTCAGTGTATTTAGTTAGTTTTGCAAATTTTGGAACAGTGGGTATTGTTTCAGGTTCCATCAAATCAATTAGTGAAAAACAAGGGAGCTATGTCGCAAAATTTTCATTGAAATTATTGCTAGGTGCAACATTAGCATCTGTAATTTCAGCGACAATTATGGGTATTGTAATGTGAATTTTTATAAATTGGGGTGAAATATGATGAATAAAAGAAAAATAATTATGGATTGTGATCCAGGACACGATGACGCAATTGCAATTATTTTAGCTGCTGCACAACCTGAATTGGAGATTTTAGGGATTACGACAGTATCCGGGAATGCAGAAATTGAAAAAACAACTAAGAATGCATTAAAAACTTGTGAGTTGGTTTCATTAACGGATGTTGTTGTTTCAAAAGGGGCAAGCGAGCCACTGATTAGATTACGTGAAACTGCACCTGGTATCCATGGTGATTCAGGTTTGGATGGCCCAGAATTGCCCGATCCATCTCGTAGCTGGAGTGAGGAGCATGGAGCGGATACAATTTTAAGACTGATAAAAGAGTCCATTGAGCCTGTAACAATTCTTCCAACTGGACCACTAACAAATATTGCGATAGCTTTATCGAAAGCACCAGAAATTAAGGATCATATTGAAGAGATAATTCTAATGGGTGGAGGAACATTTGGTAATTGGACCCCAACTGCTGAATTTAATATTTGGGCTGATCCAGAAGCTGCAAAAAAAGTATTTGATAGTGGTATTCCAATAGCAGTGATGGGACTAGATATAACACACCAAGCCTTAGCAACACAAGAAGTTATCGATCAAGTGAACAAAATTGATAACAATGTTGCTAAGGTAGTTGGTGAATTATTAGTGTTTTTTGCATCGACCTACAAAGAGATGTTCGATTTTGATGGTGCACCGGTCCATGATGCATTAACTGTCGCATATTGCATTGCACCAGAATTGTTTGAGATGAAAGATGTTAATATTACAGTGGAAACTAAAGGGGAGTTTACCACAGGAACAACGTTAATCGATCTACATGGGGTTACTGGTAGAAAAGTTAATGCTAAGTTTGGATTAGAACTTGATGTAGAAGGGTTTTGGGACCTAATGATTGAAGCACTTAAAAAATACTAGCTCAAACAAGGTAACTTTATTTAAATTCGTTTTGAACCAAAGCTATGGAATCACCAAAAGGCCCCCAACCTTGGCGGCCTTTTGTAATTATGATTCTTTATTTTTGTAGATTTGAGTTGAAGTTGAAAAAATCCCTCGCCAATAAGATTCAGCAAAAATTCCTCTGGATATGACGAGTTTCTTCTATTATATATACTCTCCAAACACATCTGATTTCCACAAATGAATCGCATGACGTTCTTTTTCAAATACCTTCTCCAAATAAATTTCTGTTGTGGATAATTGTTCATGGCCCAGACTCTTCATAATCTGATAGACATCCACTCCATTTAAATGAGAAATGATGGCAAAGGCATGCCTGAAAGTATGAGGACCAATGGAAGAAGAACGAAACTTCAAAAAAGGCAATTCACTCTCCTTAATGGCTTTTGTGATGTATTGAGACAAATATGAGGGAGAGTAGGCACGGCCGGTATTGGTCGTAAAGAGCGGGTCTTCTCCTTCTGCTGCATCTATATCGTCGATTCCTCTCGCTGAACGGAACATGCGAATGCTATTCATTCCTTTTTCTTTCAGTGGGATTTGCCTTCTTTTATTTCCTTTCCCTAGTACCTCTAAAAAATACGTGCTGGTAATGGAATCGTATTGAAGATCCTTGACTCGGAGTTGTGTAAACTCTTCATTACGCATGCCTGTCATCGTCAGGATATGAATGATCGAAAAAACGATGGGGTGGTGGACTTCCCTGAAGTAATCAAGTAGCTGAATGACTTCCTTCGGTCCCAAATCACGGTTCGGCCGATCATCTTTTCGGATATTGACCTTAAAGAAACCTTCATGAATGGGCTCCTTGATATAGCCTGATTCGAAAAGGAATTTCAAAAAGGTTTTAATGATGGTTGTCTTTCTGGATAAGGTGGCAACGGAATACGCTCCTTTTGTTAAGACATAAGGGCTTTTTTCTGATAACCATTCCTGATACCTTCGAATGTGTCGGGTAGATAGCGATTTAAAGAGGGAACCCTCTACAACTTTTTCCAAGTCTACATTGATTTCCATTGAATAAGTAAGCAGTTGTTCGATAAATTGGATGAGTTCTCGCTCATAGGCTTGAACGGTTCGAGCAGATTTTTCGTGTTGCTGGTTTAAATGTTCTCGCCGATGTAGAAACCACTGTAGCATGTCTGCATCATTAAAATCTGAAAAAGGATCTTGCCCATCTTTTTCTGCTGTATCTAATCGTTCTTGTATTGTGTGAATCGAAATGTCTGAAAGACTTTTTTTCCATGCACTACTCTGAAGCCCTCTCGTTTTTTCTATCAGTTCATGCATACCTGTATCCCTCACTTTTATATTTCAACTATTAATAAGATAACGTATATATGTAGTACAACCCTTTTAATAAATACTACTTACATTATAACAAACTCTAAAAGTTTAATAATTAAGGAAGACCTAAATAAATCCTCCATTTATTTAGGTTGTTCATAATTAGAACATAATTAGAT
>NZ_JBHTYI010000011.1:0-136848 GCF_043656335.1 Peribacillus sp. NPDC056705
ATATATATGTATATTATGATATATTAATATTCCAGGGGAATCAATCCTTCATTTTATTGTAAAATCTGATTTTTTTTGTAAATAAAATAGAAAAAAAAGTTAATTCCAACATCATTGTTTTTCTAAAATAGTGATAATCTGTTTGGGGTTTAATGGTATTTTTTTATCGTACGATTGCAGATAATTCAGGTAACTTTATTGATGAATATTTGATTCTCCGTTCCAATTGGTTCAACTAAGCATCAATGGGTTTAGAAGAAATGTCTCGAAAATTGATGGAATTTTCGCCATAGTTGGTCATTTTAAAAATGAGGAGGCTTTACGATGCAATTATTACCGCGTGAGATAGATAAGCTCATGATTGTAGTGGCAGCTGATCTTGCCAAGCGACGAAAAGAAAGAGGATTAAAATTAAACCATCCGGAAGCCGTAGCACTTATTACCTATGAAGTGTTAGAAGGGGCGAGGGATGGAAGAACAGTTGCACAATTGATGGAATATGGAGCAATGATTTTGTCGCGCGAAGATGTTATGGAAGGTATTCCAGAGATGATCCACGATATTCAAGTAGAAGCTACTTTTCCTGATGGAACGAAACTAGTAACGGTTCATAATCCAATCAGATAAGAATAGACAAGGAGGCATGCTCAAATGATACCAGGGCAACTATTTTTAAAAGAAGAAGAAATTATTTGTAATGCCGGGAAAATAGTCACAAAGCTGTCTGTAATTAATACAGGAGATCGGCCTGTTCAAATTGGCTCTCATTTCCACTTTTATGAAATCAATGAAGCTATTCAATTCAATCGCGAAGAAGCGTTTGGGAAACGGTTAAACGTCCCTGCGGGTGCCGCCGTTCGTTTAGAGCCTGGAGATGAAAAAGAAATAGAATTGATTGACTTTGGTGGAGAACGTCGTGTGTATGGATTTAATAATAAAACAGATGGATCCGTGGAAAGAGGGGGAAATCAATGAGTTTCAAAATGTCAAGAAAGCAATATTCTGGGATGTATGGTCCAACGACAGGAGATTCCATTCGTTTAGCGGATACAGATTTAGTGATCCAAATTGAGAAAGATTATACTACATATGGTGAAGAAGTCGTTTTTGGCGGCGGAAAAGTAATCCGTGACGGGATGGGGCAACATCCTCTTGCAGCTCGCGAAGATGGAGTTCCGGATGTTGTCATTACAAATGCTGTTATTCTAGACTATACCGGGATTTATAAAGCGGATATTGCAATCCGTGACGGGAAAATTGCTGGAATCGGAAAAGCCGGAAATCCTTTAATAATGGATAATGTGGATATTGTAATTGGTGCTTCTACAGAAATCATTGCTGGGGAAGGGATGATCGTCACTGCTGGTGGAATCGACTCACATGTACATTTCATTAATCCAGCACAGGTTGAGACTGCATTAGCTTCCGGTCTTACAACTTTAATCGGAGGAGGCACGGGTCCTGCTGCAGGATCAAAAGCCACAACTGTTACTCCAGGTGAATGGAATATTCATAAAATGCTGCAAGCAGCGGAAGGATTTCCAATTAACGTAGGCTTCACTGGAAAAGGACAAGCTGCGAACGAAGAGGCGTTAGCTGAGCAAGTACGTGCAGGCGCAATTGGATTAAAAGTGCATGAAGACTGGGGAGCTACAGCCTCTGCTATCGACCACGCTCTCCGAGTAGCGGACCAATATGACGTACAAGTTGCCCTTCATGCAGACACGTTGAATGAAGGCGGATTTTTGGAAAACACGCTAGCGGCGATTAAAGACCGAGTTATTCATATGTACCATACGGAAGGGGCAGGGGGCGGACATGCTCCTGATTTAATTAAATCAGCGAGCTTTATGAATGTTCTTCCATCATCTACAAACCCGACTTTGCCATATACAATTAATACGATCGACGAGCATTTGGATATGTTAATGGTGTGTCACCATTTAAACCCATCTATTCCTGAAGACCTTGCCTTTGCTGATTCACGGATTAGACGCGAAACGATTGCGGCTGAAGATATTCTTCAAGATATGGGTGTATTCAGTATGGTTAGCTCAGATGCACAAGCAATGGGACGAATTGGCGAGGTTATTTTACGTACATGGCAAACAGCAGATAAAATGAAAAAACAGCGAGGAGCGTTGGAAGGTGACAGCGAGCTTTCTGATAATAATCGCGCGAAGCGTTATGTAGCTAAATATACGATTAACCCCGCTATCACTCATGGTATTTCTGGATATGTCGGTTCGATTGAAGTCGGAAAAATGGCGGACCTTGTCATTTGGTCACCGGCATTTTTCGGCGTGAAGCCTGAAATGATTCTTAAAAATGGCTTTGTTGCAGAAAGCTTAATGGGTGATGCCAATGCGTCCATTCCGACACCACAGCCAGTTATTTATCGTCCAATGTATGGATCTTATGGAAAAGCCATGTCTAAGAGCTCAATTACCTTTGTTTCTCAAGTCGCTTTTGATGATAAAGTGCATGAAAAATTAGGCTTGGAAAAAACGGTTCTTCCAGTTCATGGTATTCGAAACTTAACGAAAAAAGATATGAAGCTTAATTCCGAAACGCCTGAGATTACGGTTGATCCACAAACGTATGAGGTAAAAGTAAACGGGGAACTCATTACTTGTGAGCCTGTGGATATAGTGCCGATGGGACAACGCTATTTCTTATTTTGAGTCTTATTTTGAGGTGAAAATATTGATTATTGAAAAAATCGTTGCAAATATCGAAGCAATGGACAGAGAAGAAATTGCGAAACGCCATATGGAAAAGGTGTACCTGGAAAGTGCTAATTTAGTGAAACGGATTCAAAGAGTGACCACCGACCACGGCCACGAAATTGGCATTCGTTTAAAAGAACTGCGTGACCTTAAGGCTGGCGATGTTTTATATATGGATGATAAAAATATGATTGTCGTAGATGTCCTTTCCGATGATCTGTTGGTCATTAGCCCGCGAAGTTTAAATGAAATGGGAACGATTGCCCACCAATTGGGGAATCGTCACCTTCCAGCTCAATTTGAAGAGAACGATATGCTCGTTCAGTATGATTATCTTGTTGAAGAATTGCTGCAAGAGCTTCAAATTCCTTTTACACGTGAAGAGCGGAAAGTAAAACAGGCTTTTCGTCATATTGGACATAGCCATGAATCCTAATATTCTTTCTTTATTCCAACTATGTGATTCGAATTTTCCAACTGGTGCTTTTAGTCATTCATATGGTCTAGAGACGTATATTCAAGAAGATCAAGTGTATGATCAAGCATCGTTTTCCAAGTGGCTTCATGTATATTTAAATGAACAGCTCGTCTATTCAGATGGGCTGGCAACCCGTCTTGTCTATGATGCCTTGGAAAATGAGGATATACAAACGGTGTGGAAGATCGATCGAATGCTGACGGTTCAAAATTTGCCGCGTGAAACGAGAGAAGGTACCAAAAGAATGGGAGAACGCATGGTAAACCTTGTAGGATCTTTATATGAGTTTCCTGTTCACTCGCTATATCAAAAACGGATTAAGGAGAAGCACTCCTTTGGACATCCAGCTATTGCATTTACGATGATAGGGCACCATCTTGGTGTTCCGAAAACAACTACCACCCTCTATTATTTGTATTCTACTGTTTCAAGTCTTGTTCAAAATGCCGTTCGGGCGATTCCGTTAGGACAGACCGCGGGACAGAAGACGA
Source organism: Peribacillus sp. NPDC056705 (assembly GCF_043656335.1). NCBI lineage: Bacteria > Bacillati > Bacillota > Bacilli > Caryophanales > Bacillaceae > Peribacillus > Peribacillus sp. NPDC056705. The sequence goes on from NZ_JBHTYI010000011.1 coordinate 3,699, forward strand.
TTCATGAGTTTCAAAGTGCTTTAATAGAAGCAACAGAAAAAATTCAAACTTTGGATAAAGAGGATTTTGGAATCGTTTCACCAGGTTTAGAGTTATCACAAATGAAACATGAGCGTGTGAATATTCGTATTTTCATGTCTTAATATAGAAGGAAGTGTTTTTATATGGAACCGATTAAAATTGGAGTAGGCGGACCTGTTGGAGCCGGAAAAACGATGTTGGTTGAAAGGCTAACCCGTCATTTAGAAGGTGAAGTCAGCATGGCCGTTGTGACGAATGATATTTATACAAAAGAAGATGCCAAATTTTTAATGCAAAATGGAGTCCTGCCGGCAGACCGTATTATTGGGGTTGAAACAGGCGGATGTCCACACACAGCTATTCGTGAAGACGCCTCCATGAATTTTGCGGCTATCGATGAATTAAAAGAGAAGCATCCGGACGTAGAGCTCATTTTTGTGGAAAGTGGAGGCGATAATCTTGCGGCGACTTTCAGCCCAGAGCTTGTGGATTTCTCCATCTATATTATTGATGTAGCTCAAGGCGAAAAAATTCCGCGTAAAGGCGGCCAAGGGATGATTAAATCAGATTTATTCATCATTAATAAAACTGATTTAGCACCTTTCGTTGGCGCAAGCCTCGAAGTGATGGAGTCTGATACGAAGGTTTTTCGCGGAAATAAACCGTTTGTTTTCACCAACTTAAAAGATAACACGGGGCTTGACCAGGTCATTGATTGGCTTATGAAGAATGCATTATTAAAAGGATTGGAATAATGGAAGACTGGACTGGAGTTTTGTGTCTAGATGTCGAAGATCGGATTGGAAAGACTGTAGCGAAAAATGTATATTTTCAGGGCGCATTGAAAGTTATGCGTCCGGTTTATCATGATGACTCTGGACAAGCTTGTTATTATATTTTGAACCCCGGTGGAGGCTATCTAGACGGAGATCGCTATAAAATACAAATTACGCTCGAGAAGCAAGCGAGACTAACCTTAACGACACAATCCGCAACAAAGGTTTATAAGACACCTAACACTCATGCCTACCAGGAAACAGAGATCTTTCTAAAGTCTGGATGTTATCTCGAGTATATTCCGGATCCGCTAATTATGTATCAGGACGCGCGCTATAAACAAAAAAATGTCATTCGCATGGAGAAAGGGGCGACTTTCCTTTATTCCGACATTTTAACCCCGGGGTGGTCTCCGGATGGAGATCGTTTCAGTTATAATCGGCTTCAATTCATCAATGAAATTTATATGGACGATGAGCTTGTGGCCTATGATCACATTCAATTGAATCCTGCTGCCCAAAATATAGAGGAGATTGGATTCATGGAAGGGTTTTCACATTTAGGTTCCATGATTGTGGTTGGCGAACAAACAAGCCCTGACCTCCTTGATCGGTTATATCAGGCTATTAATGGAGATCGATATAAAATTGGACTATCTTTATTATCTGTACCAGGATTTACGGTTCGTGTATTAGCCAACTCGACACAAGTAATAGAGGAAATCTTTACTGAGTGTCACCGAATTATTAGTCAAGAGTGGTTTATAACCGAACCGTGTTTTCTAAGAAAGTATTAATGCTTAGAACCCGGCAATCAAAAGGTTGCCGGGCTTTTATCCGGGTTAATCAGGCTGTGGTAAACCCCACTTATGGAAGTTTCACTTTATACGGGACAAAAAGTTTGAAGGAGAAATATTTATGGATGTTACATTGTTTTCAGTTTTAACGATAGGTTTTGTTTTGGGAATCAGGCATGCAATCGAGCCTGATCATGTGATTGCAGTATCAACAATTGCAAGTCAAAGCAAAAAGTTATGGCACGCTTCTCTAGCAGGAGTATTTTGGGGGATAGGTCATACGATAACATTATTTATAGTTGGTATTATTCTTATTCTTATGAAGGGTGAAATACCAGGGAAATGGTCTATGTCCTTAGAATTTTTAGTAGGAATCATGCTTGTTTATCTGGGTGTTACAACGATCCTTTCTTTCAAAAGTACCCATGTTCATACGCATGCACATGATGGAGATGAACATAAACATGTCCATACCCATGAACATGGTGGTAAACATGAGCATAAACACAAACATAAAGATGTTTCATATTTGAAATCGATGTCTATTGGTCTAGTCCATGGTCTCGCAGGAAGTGGCACTATGGTTATATTGACGATGAGTACAGTAAAGAGTGTTTGGGAAGCGGCTATTTATATCCTTTTATTTGGAGTAGGAACGGTCATTGGTATGCTTTTTTTCACTACGATTATTGGCATCCCTTTTGTGTTAAGTATGAAACGCGTTAAAATTAGTAGAACACTTGTATTCACAATGGGCACAATTAGTATGGTTTTTGGAATATATTATATGTATAATTTAGGGGTTAATGAAGGATTATTTAACCTTTGGTTTTAAGTCAGTAAGGAATGTTGGATCGATGAGTGCGAACATACACACTATTATTGAACGATATATGGATGAAGGGGGATTAGATGAATACGCTTGGATATGCGATACTTAGTTCGCTTGGTAGAAATCCATGTTCTGGCTATCAATTAGTTAGGTATTTAGAGGTATTATGGCCTGCGAAGCATAGTCAAATATATCCTCTGTTAACTAAAATGGAGAAGAATGGGCTTTTGGAATTTGAACATATTGAACAAACGAGTAAACCCGATAAAAAAATATATTCAATCACAGAAAAGGGAAGAGAAACTCTGGAAAATTGGGTCACTGAATTGCCTTCTGATCCCATCATTCGAGATGAATTTTTTATTAAGATATATTCGATTTGGTTATCGAATGAAGAAAATGCGAAAAAATTAATTCAGGACCGAATTTCTAAATTAGAACAAACCGTGGCTTTGCGAGAAGAAAATATAGCCAAAATTGAACAAGCACATGGGAAAGATGGGTTAGAAATGACATCTAAACATTTTGGAGGTTATATTCTTTTTAATAGAAGGAATAGGTTAGATGAAGAAGAAATTTCATGGTGTAAGTGGGTTCTGAATTTGATTGAGAAAGCAAGATTAAACAATTTATTGTTAGGAATCATGGTAGGAAAACTTAATATAATCATTCAAGACACGACCTTGATTTATTGACTATAGTCAAAAGTTACACATCACCTAATGTAAAGATAAACATGACTAAAATGTATCATGCCTTTTACTTTTTCTTTCACAATCGCGCCCGATTGCTGAAATTTGTTTACCATATTTCTGAATTCGTTGCCGTAAGATTCCCACGAGCAGTTTTATAAAAAAGATTGATTAAAATCATCTCACCTCTATAGATTTCTTAGAGGCGAGATGATTTTTTTATTGAATATTTATGTTAGTGTCACTATTAAGATTGTGAAGAAATGTACTTAAACTAACGGGGCAGTTTACTTCAAAAGGAAAAAATTTGAATACTATAAATATTGTTCTTTTGATTGCATGATAAAGGGCACCCAAAGGGATGCCCTTTTATTACAAATTATCTTTATCCTTCAACTTTATTTTGGCTGTTTTTGCATACTTTGTTTCTATTTACCAAGTAGTGAGGTGTGGTTGATTTCCCTCCAGATGCTCGCCTCCGCGGGGCGGGCGGTGAGCCCCTCGACGTAAACACCTGTGGGGTCTCACCTGTCCCGCTGCTCCCGCAGGAGTCTCGCACTTTCGCTCCAATCAACCTTAAATCGTTTCATATTAAAAACAACAATCTTTACGAAAAGAGCCTTTGTTTTTAAAGGTGAAAAGAAAAGTTCGAGATTAATATTAAAGTCCATACTTATTTATCTTTTTGTAAAGAGTGACTCTTGAAAAGCCTAATTCCTTAGCTGCCAATGTCTTATTACCGTGCGTTTTTTCTAATGCACTTTTTATTCGTTCTTTTTCTATTAGGCTTATCTCATCTTGAAATGTGATAGTAGCATGTTCAAACGTTATTTTTTTTGCCTTTTGCGGAAGAATATTCAATATATCACTGGCTTGCAATACAGTGTCATCAGTCATGACCACAAGTCTCTCTACAAAATTTCTTAATTCTCTTATGTTACCAGGCCAGTGGTATGAGGAAAATAACTCCATCATATCATTCGATTGAAATTGTATTTCTTTTTGATATTTAATAGAGAACTCTTCTATAAATAAATGTACCAGCTCTGGAACATCTTCTAATCTCTCTCGAAGTGAGGGGATATGAAGGGGAACCACATTCAGACGATAATATAAGTCTTCTCTGAATTCCCCTTTTTCCACCATCTCATCCAGCATGCTGTTTGTAGCTGCTATTACCCTTATGTCTACTTTGATTGCTTTTGTGCCACCTACTCTATATATTTCTCCTTCTTGAAGAGTTCTCAAGAATTTAACCTGGATATCTAAAGGCATTGTGCCTAGTTCATCTAAAAATAGTGTACCGCCATTTGCTTCTTCTAGTTTTCCTGCCTTGCCACCCTGTTCAGCTCCTGTAAACGAACCTTTTTCATAGCCGAAGAATTCGCTTTCAAATAAGGGGGAAGGAATCGCACCACAATTAATAGGAACAAATGGCCTTTTTTTTCTAGAACTTGACTCATGAATGGCCTGTGCAAAAAGTTCCTTTCCTACACCGCTTTCCCCTAATATCAGCACTGTTGCATCAGTTGCTGCTACTTTAATAGCGGATGCCTTTATCTGATTAATAATTTTGCTGCTGCCTTTTATGCTGGAGAACGGTAAGTTTTTAGCCTGATTAATGATTTGCTGTTTTAAATCTTGTAGCTTCGAGGTTGTAACGGAAAGCTTATCATTTAGTTTTACGGTAGCTGTTATATCACGATCTACCGATATGGCGCCAATCAGGTTGCCGCCATGGTCAAAAACAGGAGAAGAACTGATTGAAATATGCTTATCAGGACGAGGTTGATGATAAACATCAAATATTGGCTGTTTACTCTTTAAGATTTCGTACAATTTAATATCCTTCATTTGAAAATAGTTCTCTATGTTTTTCCCTATTATTTCATTTGATTTAATTTGATAAGTATTTTCTGCTGCTTCATTCCAGTAAACAACCCGCCCCGTTTTATCAACAGCTGTGACTGCATCTTTACTGGTTTTTAAAATAGCTTCTAAATAAAAAAGGATAGTATCTCTGCTAAAATCCGCTATTTTGATCTGCCTCCTTTTACGGCTCTTTTGTGTAAGTTTACAGGTTTACATTATGTAAATAATATTTACACTTTTTATAATATTTTAAAAATGAAGTCTATTCAATGTTTATATTTAAAGTTTGATTTTTTACGTATTAATCTTGCTATTGTACCATCCCTTTAACCCAGCTCCATCAGTTCAGAATAAGGAACATACACGTTATATAAAAGAGAATGACTTATTGTTAATTTTGTTTTTCTGATCGAAGTCATGCTGAAAAAAAGTTTTTGGCATGCAAATTGCATTATGTCTAGTAGAATGCAAATTTTTGTGAAAAAAGAGAAGGTGTAGTGATGATCAATTTTTCTAAATTTATTGAAACTATCGATACCCACACAATGGGTCAGCCAACAAGAATTATTGTAAGTGGGGTTCCAAAAATTTCAGGAGATACAATGTTAGAAAAAAAAAATAATCTTAAAAAAGAAATACCTTGGCTAAGAAATTTATTAATGAACGAGCCACGCGGTCATCAGGATATGTTTGGGGCTATTCTTTGTGAACCTTCTCAAGAAGGTTGTGATGCAGGCTTAATATTCATGGACAGCGGTGATTATCTTAATATGTGCGGTCATGGCACAATCGGCACTATTACTGCAGGTATACAGTTTGGCTTGTTACCTCAAAAGGAATTGTTTTTTCTTGATACACCTTCCGGCAAGGTGGAATGTACAGCTAAATATAAAGATCAGAAAGTTAGTGAAGTGTCGTTCCGGAATGTGCCATCTTTTGTTCTTGAAAAAAATGTGAATATTGTTATTGAAGGTTATGGAACCATCATATTAGATATTGTATTCGGCGGCAGCATATTTGCTATTGTGGACGCGTCACAATTTAATTTGAAATTAGAAACAAGCGAAACCCTTGTCTTATCTAAACTTGGTATGAGAATAAAACAAATGCTTAATGAGCAATTTTATTTTGAGCATCCGCAAAACCCCAATATTTGCACGGTGGATCTTATAGAGTTCAGCTTAAAAAAGGAGAAGAATCATTATCGCAATGTTGTTGTTTTTGGGAATGGACAAATTGACCGTTCCCCATGCGGCACAGGTACTTCAGCCAAATTAGCAGCCCTGGATCTTCAAATTGGTGAAAGTATTATTCAAGAAAGTATTATCGATTCCAGATTTATAGGTAAAGTAGTTGGGAAAACGACAGTATCAGGTTTCGATGCTATCATTCCTGAAATTACAGGGTCAGCCTGGGTTACCGGATTACATCGATTTGCTTTAGAAGAAACCGATCCATATCAACAAGGCTTTACCTTAAATCAACAGTTTGTATTGGAAAAAGCTTAAGGCACAGGAAGCCGATGACAGTGAAGTATACCTATGTGGCTTGCTACACTTAATCAAAATTTGATGAGGTTTCCACATTATCTATAAAGGAGAAAACTACATGACTATGAATACTACATTACAAGAAAAATATAAGCACGAGCCATTCACTGATTTTACGATTGAAGAAAATAAAAATGCATGTAATCAAGCATTAAAAGTTGTTCAATCAGCGATGGGGAAAGGCTACCCCCTAATTATCGGGGGCGAGTCGATTACAACAGATGAACAAATCATTTCGATTAACCCAGCGAATAAGGAAGAAGTAATTGGAAGTGTTTCCAAAGCAAATAAAGAGTTGGCTGAAAAGGCGATGCAAGCCGCACTAGTTGCTTTCGATACTTGGAAAAAAGAAGACCCTGAAGTACGGGCGAATATTTTCCTTAGTGCAGCAAAGATTCTCCGTGAACGAAAACATGAATTTTCTGCTTATCTAGTGAAGGAGGCCGGAAAGCCATGGAAAGAAGCGGATGCAGACACGGCAGAAGCGATTGATTTTCTGACTTTTTATGGACGCCAAATGATGCAATTAAAAGGGGGGGCTCCTGTAGAAAGCAGAGAAGGAGAAGCAAATACTTTTAATTATATTCCACTTGGTGTAGGGATCATTATTTCCCCATTTAATTTTCCATTGGCGATTATGGCTGGAACTGCGGCAGCGGCAATCGTAGCAGGGAATACCATTCTTTTAAAGCCGTCGAATAATACACCTGTAATTGCAGCTAAATTTGTAGAACTATTACAAGAAGCTGGCCTTCCTGAAGGAGTAATCAATTACATTCCAGGAAGTGGTGCAGAAGTAGGTGATTACCTTGTTGATCATCCTAAAACCCGCTTTGTATCTTTCACTGGTTCACGTGAGGTTGGCTGCCGTATTTATGAACGTGCCGCAAAAGTACAGCCAGGCCAAATCTGGTTGAAGCGTGTGATTGCTGAAATGGGTGGAAAAGATACTGTTGTAGTAGATAAAGATGCTGATTTAGATTTAGCGGCATCCTCGATCGTGTACTCAGCATTTGGATTCTCGGGTCAAAAATGTTCGGCTGGTTCACGTGCGGTTGTACACCAAGATGTCTATGACGAAGTTTTAGAAAGAGCAGCTGCTTTAACAAAGACTTTATCAATCGGTAATCCAGAAAACATGAATAACTACATGGGGCCAGTTATTGATCAAGCTTCTTTTAACAAAATTACAAAGTATATTGAAATTGGAAAAGAAGAAGGCAAGTTGATAACCGGCGGTGAAGGGGACGACTCTAAAGGCTACTTTATCCAGCCAACTATTTTTGCTGATGTTGATGAAAAAGCACGCATTATGCAGGAAGAAATTTTTGGTCCTGTTCTGGCTTTCAGTAAAGCCCGCGATTTTGATCACATGATGGAAATAGCGAACAATACGGATTATGGGCTAACTGGAGCGTTACTCTCAAATAATCCTGATCATATTAAACGGGCAAAAGAAGAATTTCATGTAGGAAATCTTTATTTTAACCGTGGCTGCACAGGAGCCATTGTTGGCTACCAGCCATTTGGCGGTTTTAACATGTCAGGAACAGACTCCAAGGCAGGAGGCCCTGACTATCTTATTTTACACATGCAGGCAAAAACGATTAGTGAAACAATTTAAGAAAGAAGGCAGCTTTTATGCTGCCTTTTATAAAGGATGTTAGCAACCGGTTTGAAAAATTGAAGTGAATTTTATTAAGTGAAATTCTGGGATTAACGCTAAATATAATTGAGTTGGTAAAAAGTCCAGTTCAAAATGATGGAGGTCACTACTTTGACAATAACAAAAGATTTTTTTATTATGCTTTCTCAAAATAAGATGCTTAATAGCGGTGCAAAACGATGGGGGCTTAAACTTGGTGCCCAGTCTGTCGTAGCAGGAACGAATATTGAAGAAATGGTGAAGAGTGTTAAAGAATTGAATGCAAACGGGATTTCTGCAACAATCGATAACCTTGGTGAGTTTGTATTTGAAAAGAAAGAAGCCTTGCAGGCGAAAACCAAGATTCTTGCCGTTATTGAAGCTATTTATGAGCATCAATTGGATGCCCATATTTCCTTAAAGCCTACTCAGCTGGGCCAGGATATTGATTATAGTTTCTGCCTTGAAAATCTATCGGAAATTGTTGAAAACGCGTACAAATATAATGTATTCATCAATTTTGATATGGAAGATCATGGTCATCTTCAGTCATCTTTTGATTTAATTGATGAACTTTCCAAAGACTATGATAATATTGGAACGGTTATTCAGGCTTATTTTCATAATGCGAAAGATATGATTACAAAATATAAAAATTACCGGTTAAGAATCGTAAAAGGCGCTTATAAAGAGTCTGATAATGTCGCATATCAAGACAAAAAAGATATTGATCAAAATTTCATTGAGTTAATCGAGTATCATCTCCTGCATGGTAAATTTACATCCATTGCTACACATGATCACCAAATCATTAATCATGTGAAAAAGTTCGCGAAAAAGAATAACATACCAACAGAGAAATATGAATTCCAAATGCTTTACGGATTCAGAAAGGATATGCAGTTGAGTTTAGCCAAGGAAGGATACAATTTTTGTACTTATGTTCCGTTTGGAGTGGACTGGTATGGATACTTTATGCGCCGTTTGGCGGAGCGTCCCCAAAACCTTAACTTAGTAGCTAAACAGACATTCAACAAAAAAACGAAAACCCTAATCGGGATCGGAGCGGGTGCCTTTCTATTAGGAAGATTAAGCAAGAAGAAACCAACGAAAGTATAAAGAAATATGCAGCCATTTATTACAGGATATTTTAGGAAGGGCTCTTTCAGCCGTTCCCGCAGCTTTAATAAGTATTAAGGGGGAATAACAATGGATAAGAAAGTGTCCTTTTCACAAGTGCTGTCTATTGGGTTAATGCTCTTTGCCATGTTTTTAGGAGCGGGGAACGTTATATTTGCCCCGATGTTAGGTCAACAGGCGGGAACAAACACTTGGCTTGCCATGGGAGGGTTTTTGATAACAGGCGTTGGACTGGTTTTACTAGCTATCATTGCCCTGACTCGTGGAGGTGGTACTGTAGAAAAACTTGCAGGAAGGGTCCACCCACGCTTTGCAACATTCTTTTCAATGTTACTTTTTCTAACGTTGGGACCTATTTATGTTATTCCCAGAACAACCTCTGTTGTTTATGAAATCGGTTTAAATCCCTTAATTCAAAGTGCAGCAAATGAAAGGCTGTATCTGCTTGTATTTTCAGTGTTATTTATTCTATTGACGGTCCTGCTCTCCTGGGATACAAAGAAATTGGTAGATAACCTGGGTAAAATTATTACCCCCATCTTTTCAATATTGCTAGCAGTATTGATTATAAAATCATTTATAACACCGATGGGCAAAATAGGGGCTCCTGGAGAGGAATACATAGATGGCGTTTTCTTAAAAGGGTTTACGCAAGGCTACTATACAATGGATGTACTAGCTGCTTTTATATTTGGCGGCATTTTCATTAAGTCAATTGGTTCGTTAGGAATAAAATCTGAAAAAGAAGTTTCCAAGCTATTTATCAAAGCAGGAATCATAACAATTATTGGGTTAGTTGCTTTACAGGTTTCAATGGCTTGGATGGGTGCTTCCAGTGTAGATGCAATTGGGTTAAAAGAAAACGGGGGAGAAGTTTTAGCTGCCAGTGCTATTGCTCTGTTTGGGAATTATGGAATTTATATCATAGGAACAATTATTTTCCTCACAGGAATTACAACAAATGTTGCATGCCTGGCAGCCGTTTCTGAATACTTTGAACGAATTGTTCCGTCTATTAGCTATAAAAAATGGATTATAGTTTTTTCTATCATAGGAACAATCATTACAAACTTTGGATTGAATACTGTATTGACACTTGCTTCTCCAATATTGCTGCTGCTTTATCCATTGGCCATTGCTTTGATTGCTTTAATATTTGCCAATAATCTATTTAAAGGTTATCGGTCCGTATATGTGAGCACTGTAGCGGGAGTCGGATTGGTTGCTCTGCTTGATGCTTTAAAAGAAGCGCATATCTTAACAAATGCAATTAACCATACATTTGGATTCATTCCATTATTCGATTATGGAGTTGGATGGATTAGCACAGGATTAGTGGGCTTTTTGATTGGGCTAATAGTCGCGAAAACTAAACAAGAATCCAGTGTAATTATTGATATAGCTGGACAAGTAACTGATAAAGTTTCGTAATAATCAACCAGTTGAAGGGACAATGGTATACAGATAGAAAAAGTGTCTGTAAAAGGTTTCATTTGATCAACGGTTGTTATTTTTAAGCACCGGGACAGAAAATGAATTTTTTTTTAGGTATATAGTATTTAAATTTGGAATGAAGAACCGAAAATAATTAAAAATAAAAAGCAGACGGTACAGTGAGAGTTTTATAGAAATTCTCACTGTACCGTCTATTTTTAAATGAACATAAAGTTGTTGAGGCATTTCAATTGTTTTATGATATTACCAATTATTTTTCAAAACTATTTTTCCTATCGCCTTGCCGGACTCCATGTACTCATGGGCTTTTGAAACCTCATCAAACGTAAAAATGTTTGGATCCACAAGCGGACGCAGCTGCTCTTCCTCAGCCAACCGAGCAACCTTCTTCAAAATTTCCCGATAATGCTTATGCATGTCCTTGTTTAATATCTTTAACAACATAAAGGTAACATGCAGAGAAAGTCCCTTTGCATGCACGGGGGAGAGGTCATGGGTCGAACGGGCAGCGATGGCTGCTACCGTTCCATGTACTGCGGCCGCCTCAAAGGAGCGATCAAGGTTTTCTCCTCCTACCGTATCAAACACAACGTCAAATCCTTTTCCATCTGTATATTTCTGTACATAGTCGTGAACGCTTTCTTCTCGATAATTAATCGTGACATCTGCACCAAGGTGCGTGCCAATCTCCAGCTTCTCTTGCGAAGAGGCGGTTGTATAGACTGTCGCCCCTCCCCATTTCGCCAGTTGAATGGCAATGTGTCCTACTCCGCCGGTCGCTGCATGGATTAGTATATCTTGTCCAGGGACAAGATTTGCCCGATTGAATAATGCTTCCCATGCAGTAATGGCAACCAATGGTAAAGCAGCTGCTTCCTCCATCGTCAAATTTTTCGGTTTGTGAGCAAGTAAATCGACATCTGCAAGCATAAACTCTGCAAGTGCACCGCCAGTCCCTCTAAAACCTCCCGCGCATCCAAACACTTCATCGCCAACTTTAAACTCGGTTACTCCTTCACCTACTGCAGCTACCAAACCTGCAACATCTCCATGTAATACTGCCGGAAACTCGGGGGCAACGGCTGGAACTGCACCAGTACGGACTTTCGTATCAATGGGATTTACACTTGTAGCTTTGACTTGAATAAGTACATGTCCAGGTTTTAGTTCAGGTTTTGAAATCTCTTTACATTGAAATACGGAGGGTTCACCAAAAGATTGAATAATTTGCGCCTTCACTTTAGTCACTCCTATTTATTTTTTTTGGGAAATGTCTCATACCTATTTTGAAAAGAACGAATATTTAGTCTTCTCTTGTAAAACCAATGATACTTCATATAATATAAAATGAAAAGTACGCACATTCTTATTGGTTAGGGTAAGGAGTTGCTTAGGCAACTCTTCTTTTTATGCAACCAGAGGGACATGTTAACAAGGAAAGGTATAATGAAGGAACTTAATGAGGTGCAAAAATGCTTTTAAACGATTTTATGAATGGGAATTTCCCGAACTTAGAACTTAGACCGCCGTTGTTTTATAGTTGGAAAACGGGCATCCGTTTTGAATTAGGTGTGGACTATGATAGTGATTTTGCTTATGAAAATAGCCCATATCTACAAGGAGTATATAAAAGGGCTATCACTTTATTCAAGTCCTTGCATTCTTATAACGATGATATTTATATCGTAGTTGACGTAAACGATTATGCCGATGGTTTTAAACATAAATCAAACACTTTTTCACGGTATATTAAGGAGAAGTCGATCTTATACCGGTTAAACCAAAAGACAACCCTTCATGACGATGATGAAGAAGGAACATATAAAACACATAGATTTACGTTAAAGTGCCAAACGTCTGACTTCAAATACATTCCTATGCTAAAAGCAATCTGCAATCAAGATATGGGAATAAAGCCAAGTATATTTAATAGTGTCTATGTTATAAACATCAACAGGAAAACTATATTTCACGTTTATGATGACAGGGGTTGTGATTTATTGGCGACTTCGCCCGAAACGATAAGAGATGTTTATGATAAATACAACGACTGGATATTAGATTACGACAGAAATGAAATAGACGAAGTATTCAAATAAGGGATGGCACCTTGTTAAAACATCAGGTGCTTTAGCAAAGATCAGATCTGCCTTTAAGAAGAGTTTTTAGACAAAAGGTGTATCCAAAGTATAAGAAAGTTGATTGGAACTATCGGGGCAGAAGTTTAAGCAGCATAGTTTATTCGAACTGTGCAGCATAATCATTTAAAATTACTTTGGAATATTTTTTGATTTACTACGAATCCTAATTTTAGGAGGCGACAAAATGAAAAAACAAGAAAAATCAAAAAATCTCGGCCAAAAAGCCGATTCAATGAATGCTTTGGATCAGGGGTTAAACTTGTTTCCGCAAGTAGTTAATAACGCTACTGGTATTGACAAGGGGAACGACGGTAAAATAAATAAAAATGATTAAATTGAACGCCTTTTTTGGGGCGTTTTTCTATGTTTTCTAATGATCTTCCCCAGCCTACTTCCTCCTTCACTTGTCCACTCAACAATAAGTCCTATAGAACTACCATGAATTTTAAGAATGGAAAAATGAAAATACTTAAGAAGACTCTGCTCATTCGTTAAAAAAAGAGGAGAGCGATAATTAATTAGTCTATGGATTAGGTGATTTACAACGTTAAGCACATTTTCAAGACGTTATCCCTATATACCTTTGGATTGATCATTTTTGCCATGTATCGAAAAAATCGGCGATTCACCACAAATAATGAAAATAGTTAGGGAGTGTTAAGTGTAACTATAGCATTGAACGCGACTTTAATTAACACGTATCAAATGTTTCCCCACCTTTATCCCCAGAAATATGATCTAGGAACGGCACATAGAATAGTATAGAAATACTGCGGCTAATGCCGGACATGGAGGGGATGTATTTATATGAGTACCAGATTAATCAGGCAGCTGATAAGGTCAAGGCAACGGGAATTAGTCGAACTTGCTGCTTCATTTATTCGAATTCCATCTGAAAATCCATCGCCCGAGTTTAAGAAGCGGTCAGCAGAAATGGGGCGCCATATTAGCCGATACCTAGCAGCAAAAGGGTTCTTGATTACCGAGCACAGCCGTAGCGAAAATTCGCTGGTCACCGTCGTCTGTGATGCTCCCTTAACCAGGGTACCTGGTCCACGGCTCCTATTTTGTGGACATACGGATGTCGTACCTGCAGGCGATTGTTCACATTGGACCTTCGATCCTTTTTCAGGAGAAGTCAGAGCAGGTATGCTTTTGGGCAGGGGAGCCTCCGATATGAAAGGAGGCTTGGCATCACTTGTTTTTGTGGCTGGAATACTTCAGGAGTTCGCCCCCGCTCTTAATTTAAAAGGAAGTCTGGGAGTTATTGCTTCTCCGGATGAAGAGACTGGCGGCATTGAGGTGGCCTCGCTCCTGGATCAAGGATTGATTAAGGGGGATGCTTGTCTGATTGGTGAACCGTCGGATCCCTACCATCCCAATGCCGGTGAAAAGGGCAAGGTATTGATGCAGCTGATCATACCAGGTCAGGCAGATCATGGCAGCCTACAACCTCTTTATGGAATCTCCGCCGTACGAAGAGGGGCAGCCGCGGTCGAAGCACTAACCAAGCTATGGGAGCTCAAGGCAACGCCTCCGGCAGAGCCTTGTCAACTTTTGTACAATACTGAGTGGCTCCTATCTCAGAGTCTAGAAAATCCCCTACTGTCACAGTTACTTTATCGCCCCTCTTACAATCCAGGTGTAATCCAGGGCGGAACAAATGTGAACGTCGTCGCAGACAAGTGTATCATTAAAGTGGATACCCGGGTTCCATTCGGTATGAAGCCCGAGTTTGTACTTGATGTCGCTAGGAATCTTGTTAGTGCTGTAGCGCCAGGTGCGGTTGTAGAGCCAATGGTCCCCTTTACTAACCCGAACTGGACCTTGGAGAATCGTCCAATTGTGAGGGCCATAGAACTGGGAATCCAGCGTGTCCTCGGAATGGAGGAACCCGTCTTCAGCGTACTTTTGCTTAGTTCAAGTGATGCCAGTCACTTCCGGCGCCATGGCATTGATACCGTCCTTTACGGTCCTGGCCTGGATAACACTATCCATGGGTACGATGAGCGGGTTTCAGTGGAGAACTTGGTAGAATCTGCCGAGATATATGCTGAGGCGGCAGTCAAGTATCTTAGGACATTCTAAATCTATTTTCACGAAACATTATGTAGGGGTCACGTCAGGATTTTGACAATTTATAAGGTTAAGATAGAACTCCTTGTATCCATATTGAAACAAGGCTTACTAGTGTCCCGTATAACTTGTCACAACGCATTTATCTTTGCTACACCAACGATATCCACTTCCTAGAACAGCTTAACGTTGTAAATCCGCATTTTCCTGACGCTGCCCCATAGCCATCAAGGTAAGAAATCCCTTGTTCCCCAATATGATAAGAAAATATCAGAAGGAAAACCGGCCAAGTGTAAATCGTTGCCTGTATTTAAGTTGCTTCATTGGATTTACGCTCTATTAAAGAGAAAAGAAACGTTCCTAAATTTAGACTGATTAACGGTTTTGTGAAACCCCTCCAAAAGCGTTTTGGAGGGTTATTTGGCATGGCCAAAAATAGTATTGATAAGGGAAATGAAAGTTTTAGAGAAAGATATTGACCTCCTATTAGCTGGTTTAGCTGAAGATCGGAGCAGCTTTTTCTTTATGCGACTAACGGGGCGCATGTTAGTTCAATAATAAATTCCCATTTTTTGCACAAATGAAAAGGTGTCAAATGGTATGATTGAAACAGAAATTGTTCAGAACTTAATTTTTTAGGGGGAAATATATTCTTGAAAATGGTTAGAATTATCTTAGCAATAATTGTACTTGCTTTATCAGCCTATCAGCTAATTACTGAAAATTTTGAGTTGATGCCGTATTCTATGTTGTTCTTGGGGGCATTGATGTTAGTTACTGGATTAGCCGAACTTCAAAAAGATAGAAAAGGATTTTGGGGGTATATGAGCATGGTTGTCTCAGCTTTTCTTTTCTTTGTTTCCATACAGGGTTTCTTACTGAACTAATGGGTACGTCACCTTAAGATCAAAGCTATCTATAAGGCAGCTCTTTCTTTATGCAACTATCGGGATAAGTTGTGCAAAATGTTTCTAGGTTATATGGCAAATGAGAAATTAGTTTAGTTGCATCATTAAAGGAGGAGAAGGATGGAGATCCGTTCAGTGAAAGGGTCAGATTATTATGCAATATCGCCACTGATAAATGAATGGTGGGGCGGAAGGCAAATGTCTGATATGTTACCGAAGCTATTTTTTGATCATTTTACAAAAACAAGTTTCATAGCCGAAAAGGAAGGGGAAATAGTCGGTTTCCTGATAGGGATTCTATCTCAATCTCAATCCAATGAGGCATATATTCATTTTGTTGGCGTACATCCTGAATACAGAAAAAATGATATCGGAAGACATTTATACCATCAGTTTTTTAATGTCGTTCATCAAAATGGCCGCAATATTGTCCGTTGTGTAACGTCTCCTGTCAACAAAACCTCTATTGCCTATCATCTCAAGATGGGATTTGAAATGGAAGAGGGAGATAAATTAATGGATGGTACTTCAGTCCACTCTGACTATGACGGACTAAATCAAGATAGAGTTTTATTCGTGAAACAGTTGTCAAATTACAATAAAGTCCTATTCTAATGAACGAAGGTCGGCCAGTGTAAATCACTGGTCGACTTTTTTCATAGAACATTATTAGCAGGACTTTCAGCTAAAGTGTTTTTATTCATTGCTTATCTTTTTCTGCATGAACGTTTTTTCTTCCGGGTTTTTATTATCCTTGTTCCCATTTCCTTTTTCTTGAAAGATTGCAAATCCTGTTAGTGCGTAAATGGTGTGTAACAGTCGGTCATGCTTGCTATACCGCCTCTATTGAGTAAGTTGTCGGCTTGTTCCACCCCGGTCTGTATCCTTTAGATAAAGCGGTGAAAATGGTGTATATATCATAATTTGTTTGAATTGAAGCAGCAGCGATCACCCCGCCTAAGGCTGATATTAGCTCTTCTTTTATGGTTCTATAGAAACAGGTTAGTTCACATAAGATAAGATATAATTTGGATTAATATACAAAATTTTAATGAAAATAGAAAGGAAGCATGAATATGACAGAAATGCGGCCGCTGACATCGGAGAATTTGGAGCAATGTATCGAACTCTACATGAACGTTTTTAATCATGAACCATGGAATGAAAGTTGGACATATGAAATGGCTAAAGAGAGACTTTCCGACTTATTGCATACGCCTAAATTTATTGGCTATTTATTTCAGGATGCTCACAATCCAGTTGGTTTTGTTGCTGGAAACAGTAAGGTGTCTTATCAAGGTTTAACTTATTATTTGGCAGAACTTTGTGTGAATAATGAAAGGCAAGGTAAGGGGCATGGCTCAAGGATGCTTCAATCTTTAGAAGCTGAACTGCAGAAAAGAGAGATTAAAAGTCTATATTTATTAACTGCTAATAGCGGGCTTGCAGAAGCATTTTATCTAAAAAATGATTATGTTGTAAATGAAGATCGGTTGGTCATGAAGAAAAATTTTTAATTTCATGAATTTTACTGTTTAGTCAAGGGGTGATGGGATTGTCGAAATCTGTAAAGTTGTATCAATTAAGCCGAAAAATACATAAATGGACTGGATTGGTTTTATCCGTTTTTTTTATGTTCATCGCAGTCACAGGCCTCGTGCTTGTTTATATGTTACCACTCGGAGTGGCTGATGAGTTAAGGACGGGGAAAGAGGCGGGTCCAGATCAAGCGATACCTATGGAGAAGGTCGTGTCCATTGCTACGTCACAGGATCTTCCAGGTGCGGACTCGGTTGAAGATATATTTAGAATTGAATATAGACCAAGTGCAAATGTGTACCAGGTTCGCTTTAATAACGGTCAAGGTGTTCAAATGGATGTGAGTACGGGAAAAGTGTTATCCACAAATCCGGATTACTCGACGTTCCTCATCACTTTGCATGATGGAACCTTCTTTGGCGATTGGTATAGATACAGTATCCTCACAATGACCGGTTTATCCTTAATCCTGCTGTCATTTTCAGGGTATTACATGTTCGGGTATCCTCTTTATAAGCGTCTAATGGCGAAAAAAAAGCAATCTTAATATGAGGTGGTATTGTGTCTATAAAAGGTTTGAATCACTTTTTATTTTCAGTTTCCGATTTAGAGAGATCCATAGAGTTTTATCAAAATGTTTTTGATGCAAAATTGTTAGTTAAGGGGAGAAACACTGCCTATTTTGACTTGAATGGAATGTGGCTGGCCCTGAATGCAGAAAAGGATATACCCCGTAATGAAATAAGCCAATCATACACACATATAGCATTTTCCATAGAAGAAGCTGACTTTATGAACATGTACGAGAAACTAAAGGAATTAAATGTAAGCATCCTGTCAGGACGTCCAAGGGATGAAAAAGATAAGAAGTCCATTTATTTCACTGATCCAGATGGTCATAAGTTCGAGTTTCATACAGGTACTTTACAAAATAGAATGGATTACTACAAACAAGAAAAAGCACATATGGAGTTTTTCGACTGATAATTAAACGATGAAAAGGGGAATATTTGTGAAAACTATTGGCCTTATTGGCGGAATGAGCTGGGAATCGTCGCTGGAATATTATCGACTCATCAATGAGGAAGTGAAAGCCAAATTGGGAGGATTGCATTCAGCCAAGTGCATTTTATATAGCGTGGATTTTGAAGAAATCGAACGCTATCAAGCTGAAGGCGATTGGGATAGTTCCGGTAAATTATTAGGGGAAGCAGCTCTGTCTTTGGAAAAGGCAGGTGCCGAAATGATTGTCATCTGTACAAATACGATGCATAAAGTGGTCGGATATATTGAAGAGAAAGTCAGTTTACCGATTTTACACATTGCTGATTCAACAGCAAAACAAATTCAAGAGTCCAAAATAAGTACGGTTGGTTTACTTGGCACTAAATATACGATGGAGCAAGACTTTTATAAAACACGAATTGAGTCTAATGGTATCAAGGTTTTGATACCAAATGAAGAGGATAGAAAAGTGATCAATCAAGTAATTTATGAAGAATTATGTTTAGGGGAAATCCAACAATCATCAAGAGATCATTACAAAAAGGTCATCAAGGGGTTGGTTGATGATGGAGCGGAAGGAATAATATTAGGCTGCACCGAAATTGGATTATTGGTAAAACAAGAGGATTCAGAAGTGCCATTATTTGATACGGCCGTAATCCATGCCGTTGATACTGTTAATATGGCATTGGGAAAATGACTGTGCTTCAATAAAAGAGGTTGCTGCAGCAGCCTTTTTTTTGTGGAGTAAGAGCAATTTTTAATATGCAACCAAATAAATGGGAAAATGTGTTAAAGTTTCACTAGAGGACTGGGGACTCTGTAAGGGGAGATAAAGATAAGAAATCAAATATATATATTTATTACTAGTTTGATTTGGATCTTATCAGGAACTTTTTTGTTCATCCATAATAGGGGGATGTTGAATGTAAGTCCTTGGGGGATGCACAACTTTGTTAATATAACGATACAACTAGCAGTTATTTTATTACCTGTTATTGGGCTATTTTTGTCGATTCTTATTAAGAAAAGATTCATAAAGTATGTAATGATTTTAGGATGCTTAATAAACATTTATTATCTATCCATCCCATTTATCTTATTCTGGTTACATTACTTTAAGGTCAATTAATCAAACAGATTACTTAGAAAATTAATCTAACAGGAGCTTTTCTTCAATCTTTAAACATATTTTACAATATCGCGCTGACAGGATTATCCAACTTAATCCCTTTATAAATGGTTTGCAAGGGCTTTGATTAAGGCTCTGTGTACGAATGTAGAGATGATAAAACAAAAGGGGAATAAAAATGAAAGATATGCTTTCCGCAAAGCTTAAATCTGTCTTGATTGTCAGCGGTATTCTCGGAGGGTTCATTCTCCTATTGGAACTTCGAACAGGTTTGCCAATCTATTTTATATTCGCGATGGTATATGCCTTCATAGGCAATGTTGTTTACGGGATACCCGTTTCCTTTCTTTCGGATTTTGTAACAATGAAGATCGGAAAGAATCGATTTATTTTCGCATCCTTGTTCTATCTGGTGTTCGGTTTTCTGCCCTCGATATTTTTAGGAGAACTCGGAATTTATGCGGTCATCTGTTCTTTGCTCTTCTGCCTATCAGAAGAATGGCAGAGAATGAAAAAACACAACAGGGGGATAAAGCCGGCCAACAAGGTAATGATTACGAACACGCTATCCACCGTTATCTTATTCTCTTTAGCATTATATGGGTCAATGACTGTCTCGGGTCCATTGTTTGAAAAGCATACAAATGAAGTCTATCTCATTCCAAAAGGGTATGAGGGTGAAGTTAGAGTGGTGTACAATATCAAGGATGCTCCAAAACCTAAAAAAAGTGAAGACTTTGATATTTATCGAATGAATGAAAAAGGATACACACTCAGCCCGCTTCCTGAAAGAGAAGGGATTATCAATAATCAATATTTTTATATTGATAAGGAAGGAAATAAAGAAAAAATTGATGATTCTTGCATTAATCTTGGAGGTTCGGAAGGTGTACAAATAGATGACTACGAGTACTCCAGCACCTACTTTACTGTAACAAATACACATTGCAGTGAAACGTTTAGTACAGATGGAGACCCTGATATACCACGGGGAATCTCGTTAGAAGGGATTATTAAAGAAGAAGGATTGGATAAACCTAAAAACTAAATGGAATTTTTTCCGGTAAGAGCTGCATCGGCAGCTCTTTTTCTTATGGTACAAACAGGGATGGGTAGTTGAACAATAAATGATATAATAACCCTCTTAAAAGCGTCTTAAAGGTGGCTATTCAAATGGAAAATTGGATTGAATTATCTACAATAGAATACAAAGAGGTATGGGGTAGGATATATACTGAATTTAATTTTGAACCAAGCATATCAAACTTCCCATCTTTTGAAGTACCCAATCCATTTATCACATACGATGTATCCCCGTATTTAAATTGGTCTGGAGATTCAAATACTTATAATGAGATTTACAAAGATCTAGAGGATAAGTCATTGCTTGTTTTTCAAGAACTCACACAGAAAAATGAATATATGTATGCGTTAGATTGGCAACATCCAGGTTATTGGATAAACCCCCGTATGGAGTTTCCAAAAAGTGAATTTGGTGAATGGACAGTGCCCATTTTTCCAAACGGTGATTATTACTTTTTTATTCATAAGAATTTTGAATGGGGATTATTAGGACATCCTTGGAAAGAAACCATCACTATTTTTGGAAAAGAATTGATAAAAGGTTTTGAAAAACATCACCCGGGAATGTTTCAAAAGATATTACGTCAGGGATAATGAACTTTGTTGAACAAACGGGTGCGTAAGCTTAAGATCAGAGCTGACTTTTAAGGAAGCTTTTTCTTATAGGGGCTGTTAAGTTGAATAAGCATTTTACTAATAAAGGGACAGTACCTATTTGTCATGGTAGTGTCCCTTTATCTTATTTTTTCAAACCAGCTGCAAAGAAGGGACCATTAACTGAATGGTCGATAGGATGCGAGTCATTTCTTGAGGGGATTCCTTCCTGCCGCTATCCAGCCATGGGGAGTATTGTTAGAAAATAAAAGGTTCATTTAAGCGGGGGTTATATTAACAGGCTCTTTATTAAAGGCTGCGCATACTTTGTTGCTATTTACCAAGTAAAGCGGTGTGGTTGATTTCCCCTCCAGATGCTCGCTTTCCGCGGGGCGGGCGTTGAGCCTCCTCGGCCTAAACGCCTGTGGGGTCTCACCTGTCCCGCTGCCCCGCAGGAGTCTTGCACTTGCGCTCCAATCAACCTTAAATAAAAACAACAATCTTTACGAAAAGAGCCTTATTAAAAGAAGAATGGTGCCTAAACGATATTAATTTTAGATGACAGGGGTGATTAGGAGTTTGAGGTTTTCAAGTAGTGTACTATGATAAATTTAAATAGAAGGGTATGGGACAGTGATACTCTTACAGAATTACCTAAGGAGTGATAAAATGGCACGTGTTTTATTTATTAATGGTGGATCAGAAGGACATATCAATCCAACTCTTGGAGTTGTGCAAGAGCTTATTTCGTGTGGAGAAGAGGTAGTGTACTTTACGATAGAAGCTTTTCGAGAGCGTATTGAGAAGACGGGAGCCACTGTACGAACAATTGACGGTGAAAAATTTATAAAAGCTTTTATCTCAGGCGGGAGAAATTATTTACTCGAAAGAATCAACGGTCTTTTACATACGGCAGATATCGTCATACCTAGCGTTCTTGAACAGATCAAGGGAGAGCATTTTGATTACATCATCCACGATTCCATGTTTGGTTGTGGCCGTTTACTTGCCCAAATCCTTAAGCTTCCTGCAATCAATTCTTGTACTTCTTTTGCGCAGACGAAAGCATCATTCGATAAAATGTTGGAACAGCTTTCTAAAGATATCCCTACACGTATATACGATGAATTTCAAAGCCTGACGGAAATGGTGAAGGGGAAATATGATGTGGAGATCCATTCTCCTTACGAAGTTTTTTGTAATCCTGCACCACTTACAATCGTTTATACAACTAGGGAATTTCAACCTTTTGGAGAAGAATTCGACCAAACTTACAAATTTGTAGGTCCATCCATCTCTTCACGATTAATACAGGATGACTTTGACCTTACTGCTATCAAAGGGAAAAGTCCCATTTACATTTCGCTCGGGACAGTTTTTAACCGTGATGTTGATTTTTATAAGCTTTGTTTTGAAGCATTTGGAAATAGCAATCACACGGTTGTAATGTCGATCGGTCAACAAACCCCACTAATTGATTTAGGAGAGATCCCCCAAAACTTCATTGTAAAAAAATATGTTCCGCAAACGGAAGTGCTAAAATACACGAAGTTATTTATCACACATGGTGGAATGAATAGTACCAATGAGGGACTCTGCTACGGGGTTCCGCTAATTGTAATCCCGCAAAGCGCGGATCAGCCAATTATTGCAGAGCAAGTTGCCAATATCGGAGCAGGTATTAAATTACAAATGCAAAGCTTGAATGCAAATCAACTACGTGAGGCCGCAGATCATGTGTTAAACGACCCATCTTTCCATAAAGATGTTTCATATATAAGGGAATCCTTTCAAAAATCGGGTGGATATCACAAAGCTGTTGATGAGATTTTTGAATTTAAACGTCAATATGATATCTAAATATAAAAATTTCTCAGCTGCCATTAGCGGTGACTCAAGGGCTTGGGGTTAGTCGGATTTAGTGTTGAGGTCCATTACGAGGATAATATAGATGGAGAATTAATTCCCCTATCAAATGATCGAAAGATATATGCAATACCGAATGGAAGTGCAATTTTCACCAAGAACGGGGAACCTTTTAAAGTTACAAACGATATCTATTCCTTTCAAAATATGAAAAAGGGGATTGTGAACTTCCAAGTCATAAAAACAAATGCAGGTTGGCCGGGGACTGAAGGAATTGGTTGAAACTGGACAGGTCAGCTTTAAAGGCTAATAGTCGTTAGCGCAGTTTGTAGACAAGAGGGAGTTCGGAATGGTCTCATCCCGAAACACAGTTTTTAAAGCAAGGCTAAGTAAACTTTGTGTTTTTGTACCTTTGGCTGTTTTCGTAAAGTTTGTTTTTTGGATAGAGGGATAGTATGGTTTGTGATGAATAAATTAGTGAGTAATCTATTTAAGGAGTGATTAAATGACATATGTTTTTTCTCTATTCATTATTTTTGTAATAGGCTTTGTTTGTTATCGGATGATTAAAAAGAAATTAATACCTTCAAATAGATACACACCTTATGATGACATCACAATGGGAATTAAAGATGACGATATACAACAAGATAATCCAATACATGATACCAAGCATCATATTCAATATGAAGAGAAATCAAATAACGACAAGACCGTTTAAAGCGGTCTTTTTTTATGAACAACATTTCAACAGGCGTGCAGTTCGAGAAGGCAACAATGTATGTGAACAGCCTTTACTTTTGATGAAACCCTCATTGGATTGAAGAAATTTGCTAGCCAAGACCCCACAGACGCTTACTTTGATGAGGCTTGGCAAGTTGGCGGATAGGGAGCGAATTTCTGAAATCAACTGGAACGTTTTTAAAACTGCAGACAAACTCAATTATTACCGAGTTTGTCTGCAGTCAGAAGCTAATAGACTAGCCAATGATAAGCTCTCCATTTTAACTGGAGGGCTTTTTCGGAAGGAATTTTTATATATTGACAATTCCTTTCGAATTGGTAATATTTACTTTATTATTACATTAATACCGGATGTGATTTTTAATAGAAGGCGGTTAAATTATGGATGGGAAAATCATTTACGATGAGTTTAATAAACTGATAGAAAGTGGGCAATATCGCAAATTGGTCATTTTATCATGACAAACTTTATGTACATATTTTGTTTATTAGTATGGGGACTTAATTTTATTGCCGTTAAGATTCAAGGTACGCCTGTAAGTTTAGAATTATCTTTAACATATCGTTTAGGTTTGACGGCCATCCTATTTTTCATTTTATTGTGCATTCTTAGACCTAAAGGAAAACCCAGGAAAAAGGATGTTCCATTTATTATTGTGTTTGGAACTTGTAATTTTGCTTTAAGCTATTTATGCCTTTATTACGCCACTATCTTAAGTTCAGCGGCCATTGTCACTTTAATATTTTCATTGAAAGTCATTCTAACACCCATTGCCCTTCGTGTTTTTTTGAAGGAACCACTACATTCACGTATCTTAATTGGTGGGATAATTGGTGTGCTGGCTGTTTGCATTGTTATTTACCCGAG
The DNA here is from genome assembly GCF_043656335.1 of Peribacillus sp. NPDC056705. Classification (NCBI taxonomy): domain Bacteria; kingdom Bacillati; phylum Bacillota; class Bacilli; order Caryophanales; family Bacillaceae; genus Peribacillus; species Peribacillus sp. NPDC056705. The sequence continues at coordinate 28,435 of NZ_JBHTYI010000011.1, forward strand.
TTTAAATAATATTCATGGATTCAATGATATAAAGGGTATCATGATGGCTGTTCTTGGTACCCTCCTTACTGCATTGGGCGATGCAAGTTCAGCTAGAAATGCCAGGAAGAAAGTAGACCCAATCTATGCTAATGCACTTGGATTTGCAGTAGGAGGAATTCTTTTAGCGGCAATTGTGTTCATTCAAGGACAAGCAGTCACTTTACCGACATCTATTACCTATTTATCTGCTTTGTTCTATTTAACTATATTCGCTTCCTTTGGAGCTTGGCTATTCTACCTCAAGCTTGTAGAAAAAATAGGCGGATCGAAAAGTGGATACATGGTTGCCCTTTTTCCGGCAATTGGAGGCATAGCTTCAGTGATGATCGGTGAATCAGATCCATCCATTTTCTTGGGAGCTGGCTGTCTTTTCAGTTGTTTAGGTGCCGCTATTGCATTAGGTTTTGGTATGGATATTGGTAAAAGTAACTTGAAAGAAGAAATATAGTTCGATTTACAGAGAGGGATGGGACAATGGAAAGTAAATGGTCAAATGAAATGAAAGTAGCGCAAATCCGGGTTGCACGTCCTACTGATCAACTTAAAAAGGTTGTAAGCTTCTATTGTGAAGGATTGGGCTTGAAAAAAATCGGGTCTTTTGAAGATCATGAAGGGTATGACGGCATCATGATTGGGCTTCCAGATTCCAGCTATCATCTGGAGTTTACCGAGCATAAAGATGGCAGTCCTTGTCCTGCCCCATCAAAGGATAATCTGCTTGTCTTTTATATTCCTGAACGTAAAGCCATTGAGAAAATCACGAATAGATTGAAAGGTATGGGCTATCAACCAGTAGTTCCGGAAAATCCATATTGGGAGAAATCAGGTGTTACCATTGAAGATCCGGATGGTTGGAGAATAGTTTTAATGAATTCGCCCGGCATAGGAAATTAAATTTCAATTTAGCAATGTAATTGAAAACGACCGAAAAGCACCATGCTTTTCGGTCGTTTTGGGTTCATGAGGACATTGTGATTCCGCCATTGATGTGAATGCACTGCCCCGTTATATAAGCACCTTCATCAGATGCCAGCAGCACATATGCGCCTGCATGGTCTGCCGGCTGCCCAGGGCGGCCAAGCGGTGCCTCGGTACCGAACTCGGCAACGGATTGTTCGTCGAACGTCGCCGGGATGAGCGGAGTCCAAATCGGGCCTGGTGCCACCATATTGACCCGGATCCCTTTTTTAGCCACATTCTGTGCAAGGCTGCGTGTGAATCCGACGATTGCCCCTTTTGTCGCTGTATAATCCATCAATGTTGCATGCCCTCTATATGGATTGATCGATGTTGTGTTGATGACTGAATTGCCTTGTTTCATATGAGGAACCGCGTGCTTGCTCATGTAAAAAACTGAATAAATATTGGTGCGGAACGTTTTGTCCCATTGCTCGTCCGTGATATCCTCAATGTTTTCCGTCGGGAATTGCACCGCTGCATTATTGACGAGGATGTCCAGCTTCCCAAACTCGTCCAACGTCTTCGTAATCAATTCCTTACAATTCGCCTCCACGGAAACGTCACTTGGAAGCAAGAGGCAGCGGACGCCTTCCGCTTCAATCAGCTTCTTCGTTTCCTCGGCATCACCGTGCTCATCTAAATAATTCACAACCACATGTGCGCCTTCCTTTGCATAAGCGATGGCAACCGCACGTCCGATGCCGCTATCTCCGCCTGTTATCAAGGCAACGCGGTCCTTTAGCTTACCGCTTCCTATGTAATCCTTTGGCTGAATCGGAAGTGGATTCATCTCAGATTCAATGCCAGGCTGTCTTTCCTGTGTTTGTCCTGGCTGTCCGTTTTTTTGCTGTTCATATATATTCAAAGAAAATCTCCTCCTCTTAAACTATTGAACTAGTCATACTTTAGCCGTAAAAAAGTACGGTTAAACATCATGATTCCGATTGAGTAATTCTGCAAACGATTACAACAATATCGAAGCAAGAAAGGAATTACGGTGTTGGAAGTTGAAATACATGCTAATAAAACTTTCAGGGGTGTTAATGTGAATTCGATAGAAACAATACAAGAATTAACCAATAAAGAACAATGGTTAGCAGCCTTTCCAATCATGAATCAGCTGCGTACTGACTTAACTCAAAAAACATATCTGGAGTTACTTGAAGAAATGAAGAAAGATGGGTACCGTTTGTTTGCTTTATATAAGGATAACCAGGTTGTATCCTTGGCTGGTTTAAGCTGGAGAGTGAACTTTTATAATAAACGTCACGTATTTATTTATGACCTTGTAACAGATTCTGCCCACCGATCATTTGGATATGGAGAGAAGTTATTGAATTATATACATGACTGGGCAAAAGAAAACGGAGCTGCCTATGTGGCATTGGAATCCGGAATCCAGCGAAACGATGCCCACCGTTTCTATGAAGAGAAATTGGATTATGATAAATGGTGCTACTCATTTAGAAAAACGCAGTGAGTGGAAATAGCTGAGTAATCAGCTTCACGAGTAAATCGCTGAAACCCACGAGTAAACGCCGATTTACGAGTAAAAGTGTGAAATTCACGAGTAAATCGGCTAAATTCACGAGTAAATCGCTGAAACTCACGAGTAAAACACCGATTCACGAGTAAAAGTGTGGAATTCACGAGTAAATCGGCTAAATTCACGAGTAAACAGGCTAAATTCACGAGTAAATCGCTGAAACTCACGAGTAAAACACCGATTCACGAGTAAAAGTGTGGAATTCACGAGTGAGTTTTCTGTATTTTGGTTTGTTTCAATACAATTGAAGAGATTGAAGTAGGCAGTTATTGGTGCTGGCGGATTTTGTTCATCGGAATCAGTTTATTCATCATTTTTACAACTGTAAATTCATTCTTTCGCTGAAAAAATCTATTTGAACATTTTTGTAATGATTTATTTAGCCTTGGACATACTTAATTAAGATATCAAAAAGTAATATTCATTTAAGGAGGAAACCCAATGGTTAACGATAATATACAAATGAAAATGGAGCATATTTGGCAGGATACATGTGGATCATGGGAAAACTGTACCGAAACCACAATTCAGTCATTCTTGGCGAAATCCCAAGAAAGCAATATAGACCCGCAATATTGCATGAGCTGGGTGGAACAGCATAAAGCCCAAATACCTGAGTGGAATGCCGTTTCAAAAGTGTCGCTTGACTGGGTTAATCAACATACCTCAACGGGTTCACCCATTTCAATCAAGGAAGATTTTTAAAAAGTTATTTTCTGCTTATGATTGGTTCGAACTCTACTATGTTTAAGAGGTGAAGACAGTTGTCAAATAATGAGGAACAAAACGGTAAATCAAATCGTCGGGATCAAGATTACAAAGTTAATGCTTGGGATGAAATGAATGGTGAAGATAAATTTGTACAATCAGCCATCCAAGAGGAATTCAATAATCCAGTAATCGAAGAAACGATCTTGAAGTTCAATAAAATAGCGAATGAAGAAGAAACGGAAACTTGATTTTGGACGCGCCCTATTGGGCGTTTTTTTTTTTGAAGTATGAAAAAGCAAGAGCTTTTGTTGGATACCTCTTTGACCGCATTCCGTGGAAATTTAGGATTTGTTTTGTATACGCAGTGAAATCGCTGAGATGATTCACTACGATTTGTTCTAAAATGTCTAAATTAATGTTTTGGTCATCATAAAAGCAATGTTTCTAAATCCAACCATAGCTTTTAAGCGCCTTGCTATATCTTCATCAATAACTGAATGATCCCTCAGTCTATCAAAAGCATCCCTGCTTGATTGAGGCAACCCAAGTCTTTGATCAGCTACAATATGCATGGCCAGGTCAATCGAGGATTTGCATGTACGTTGTATATTAAGGATGATGGAATCTTGTTTCGTATAGTCCTTAAGGCTTTCTGGATGATTCGCGTATACAGCCTTAACGCGGTTTCATGCAACGCTCGATTACACTGATCTTGTTCAAAATCACACTTTCCCCCATTTTTTTAAATAAAAAAGAATGATATACAAATAAAGGGAAAAGGCATTTTGGTATCGTATAAAGCATAGTATAAATCGTTTTTATTTTGGCTCTTTTCGTAAAGATTGTTGTTTTTAAAACGAAACGATTTAAGGTTGATTGGAGCGCAAGTGCGAGACTCCTGCGGGAGCAGCGGGACAGGTGAGACACCACAGGCGTTTACGCCGAGGATGCTCACCGCCCGCCCCGCGGAAAGCGAGCATCTGGAGGGGGAATCAACCACAACGCATTACTTGTTAAATCGCAACAAAGTATGCGAAAACAGCCTTTTTTTTAGCAATATCATTAAGGAGTGATGATAATGGAAGCATCTGTAGAGCGGATTTTTTCTATGGAATTGGTGAAATTGGCTGGGCATTTTTTTCAAGTGAATGCTGGGGATCCGGTTAAACTTGGAGATGCAGAGAACTATGTATTTGAGGTTTACAGGGATGGAACGCCATATATCTTAAGAATGACACATCAATCGCATCGTACAAAAGGTCAAGTGCTTGCTGAGTTAAAATGGATTGAATATTTACAGAATAATAGTAGTGAAATTCCTAAAGTTCTCTCTTCGAAAGAAAATAACTTAGTTGAAATTGTAAAGGGTTCGGATGGTACGGAATTTTATTGTTGCCTGTTTGAAAAAGCTCCTGGTGTGAGGATGAAAGTCACCGATGAAAATTTCGATGAACCTTTATTTTTTGAATGGGGAAGAACGATTGGCCATATGCATAAACAAACAAAAAATTATCAGCCTGAAACAAAATATAGAAGGCTGGATTGGCATGAAGAGGAACTATTGAATGCTGAACTCTACCAATCCGATGTTCCAGAGCAATTGATGCACCAACAAGAATCAATCAAGAAGAATTTAGATGCCCTTCCAGTTCATCAAGATAATTTTGGATTGATCCATTCTGATATACATAACGGCAATTTCCATTTTCATGAGGGGAAGATTCATGTTTTTGACTTTGATGACTGTTCTTATCACTGGTTTGCCAGCGATTTGGCCATCCCTCTGTACTATCTGATATGGAGCTTGGAACGTGAAGGGATAAAAGGGCTTGATGAATATGCCGCCAAGTTCATGAGGGCTTTCATAAAAGGCTATGAGACGGAAAATATCCTGGCACCTGAAGCATACGAAACGATTCCTCTATTTTTAAAGTTAAGGGACCTAACGTTATATAATTTTTTTCATAAAAAGTATGATTTGAAGAATGCGGATGGTCAATTATTCAAAACCGTGAAAAATATCGAACAAAGAATTATCGAAAGCCGTCCTATTGTTCACTTCGATCCGAACATGGTTCATTAAGGGGGATGGGAATGTCAGAAATGAAAAATCACATCATTCGGACTGGTGAATTGGCGGATGCGGAAGCGGTTTTGGATGTACAGAATTCCGTTATTTCCGAAGGAGAGTATTTTATTGCGGTATCGGAGGAGTTCAATAAAACACCAGAACAACAGAGGGATTGGATACGAACGTTATTGGAAAATGAACGGGAAACCATCATCGTGGCCGAAAAAAATGGTGAGGTCATTGGATGGATCGTGTTTCAATCGGAAAATAGGAAGAGAATGTCTCACAAGGGCTCATTTGGAATGATGATCAGGAAAAATTACAGAGGGAAAGGAATTGGAAAGGAGCTTTTAAAAGCGTTATTGGAATGGGCAGAGGCAAATCCGTTCATTGAAAAGGTGAGCTTGGGAGTATTTTCAACAAATCAGCGGGCAATATCACTGTATAAAAAGATGGGATTTGTTGAAGAGGGCCGTAAAATAAAGGAATTCAAGATGAGCGAACGTGAATACGTCGATGATATTATCATGTACAAAATGGTTTGATCAGACCAAAAGAGCATGAATGGATTGAATACATGCTCTTTCGGTTTGGTTATGTATCTATTTTTATATAAAAACGCTGTTTATGTTACGCATCATCTAATTACTTTCACTTTCACTTGCTTTCTTCCCCACGTTAAAGCATCCGCTTCACCCGCGATGAATACATCGATTCTGTTTCCTTTGATGGCGCCGCCCGTATCTGCAGCGATTGCTTGTCCATAGCCTTCGACTTCCACGATGGAGCCTAGCGGGATCACGTTAGGATCAACGGCTATCAGTTTGGCATCATCATATTTTTTTAGGTCAACGCCCATTCTTGTAGTGCCGGAGCATCCCTGGCAGCTCGCTGTATATGCTGTACTAGTTACCGTTATTTCTTTAACGGCAGAGCTTGCTGAACTTGCTCTTTCTTTTAATTTACTGAAGGTCCGAGCACCGGCTATTCCATCAGCGGATAATCCCTTTTGCTTTTGAAAGTTGATGACGGCTTGCTTTGTACCTGTTCCATAAATGCCATCGATCGTTGATGTGTAAACGTCCCAGGCCTTCAATAATCTTTGCAGTTCAGCTACAGGCCTTCCCATATCCCCGCTTTTTAGTACCTGTATTTTCTGATTCGTTTGTGTTCCTGCTATTCCATCGACTTTCAGTCCTGATTTTTCCTGATACTTCTTGACGGATTCTTTTGTAATCGGTCCGAAGTTACCTGTTGCTTCATGATAGGGAAAAACCCCTTTTGTCAGTAATAATTCTTGTAAGTCTTTAACATCACTATTACTCATTCCAAATGAAAGTGTGCGATCCAAAGCAGCGGCTTCGCCTTTTGTTGGCATGCAAACTCCTAGAATGAATACAGAAGCCGTTAGGATCGTTAATAAAATTTTCTTCATGTTTTTCCTCCTCGTTGTTTCCTGCAATTAAACAATTCGTTAAAGGATCACCCTTTTAGGCGCAGTTAAGGAAAAACACCGCGAAGGCACTAAGTAATTGTTAAAACATGTAACATATAAAAAAGAAATGAGGCGGACATCGGGTTACCATATCCTTAGCGATTAACTAATTATGGGAAAAAACAAACTTTCCAGAAAACGGACGGAACCGTTTTGTTGAACAAGGGAATTCATTCATGTACGTTTATGTTAATGGAAATGCCATTTCAAGGTTAAAGGAGGAAATCATTATCATTAAAGCAGTTATTTTCGACTTTGATGGTTTAATTTTAGACACAGAAACGGCTTGGTATGAGGCTTATAAAGAAACGATGGCTTTTTATAAATCTGATTTGCCTCTTGAACATTTCGTAAAATGTATCGGAACGGATAATACTGAACTTAATCAGTACTTCAAGGATCAGCTGGGGGAAAGTTGTAATATTGAAGAAATTGAATCCAGGGCAAAAAGCCTTCATGAAGTTAAAATGAAAACATCACAGGCACGTGAAGGTGTAAAGGATTATTTAGAAGAAGCAAAAAACAATGGATATAAAATCGCCCTCGCTTCAAGCTCGACGAAAGAGTGGGTCACTCATCATTTGGGGGAACTTGGACTGTTAAACTATTTTGAAGTTCTGATCACAGGGGATGATGTTGAAAAAGTAAAACCTGCGCCTGATTTATATGTAAAGGCAATTGAAGTTCTGGGCATTCGGCCCACAGAAGCCGTAGCATTCGAAGATTCGTTAAATGGTCTTCAGGCAGCCCTGACTGCAGGATTAAAGTGTGTAATCGTTCCTAATCCCGTTACGGAAGCTTTAGCTTTTGAAAATCATCATTTACGCCTCCGATCCATGATGGATAAGAGCTTGTCTGAAGTTATCAAACATATTGAGCCATAAGCGTTCGAAGGTAATTATAGTATGATAAAGGAATGAAACCACGCCGAAGATGGCAGAGTCTTCGGTTTTTCCGGTTTTTAATGAATTGGTGCGGAGGGTGATATTATGGGATTGCAAACCAATGACGAAGGAGTCTTGCTGCGGGAGGTCAAGGAGAGTGATCTACCTATCTTTTTCGAGCAGCAACTGGATCCTGCCGCAAACCATATGGCTGCTTTCACATCGAAGGATCCAACAGACAAAATGGCTTTTTTGATACACTGGAAGAACATCTTATCGAACCGGGATATTCAAAAAATGACCATAATCCACAACGGATGTGTTGCGGGCAGCATTCTCAGGTTTGAACAGTTTGGTAACCCTGAAGTGAGTTATTGGATCGGGAAGCAATATTGGGGTAAGGGAATCGCTACAGAAGCACTGCTCAATTTTTTGCCGAAAATAAAGGTCCGCCCTCTTTATGCCCGCGCAGCCAAGGATAATCTTGCATCCATCAAGGTTCTGGAAAAATGCGGATTTGAAAGATTCGATGAAGACAAAGGGTATTCCCATGCAAGAGGGGAAGAGGTTGAAGAATTCATTTTGAAACTTGAATCAGGAAACCCCAGTTAAGATAAGAATATAACAATATCGTTAAACCTATGAGGAAATGGGTGGCATACTATGGGATTGAAGATTTTTTCCATCATTTTTATTTTATGTGGTCTTTTTGTAATGTGGTTCGCCGTTTTTGGCAAGAAGAAAGAGATCAAAGAGTTCGGCTCCGGGATACCAATGAATTTCATCGATGTAATTTTAATGATGATATATAGGCTTTTACCATCCATTGTTAGAAAAGTCCTTCTTTTTTCATTGGGCCTGGCCATTTCCATTGGCTTTACTTATATATTTCTCAACTTGTGATTATCCGTAAATTTTCCTAATTAGATAAAATAACCCTGGAACTTTATTCAAACAAAAACGTATTAAAAAGAAAACGGTACATAGGAGTTGTTGCTATTTCGAGGAAAAAAGTGTTTATGATAATGCGGGCGGGAAGGTGACGCCGATGGAGGCATTGGTTCAATATACCCAAAAAGAAGAATATCAGTATAGTAATAATATGCATTATATGGTAATGTAGGGTTTGTGTGATTTTGGAAAAAATGAAAAAAGGAAGGTATTATATGTCTGAATCGGTTCTTAAGGTTCAATCCTTAACTAAAAAAATTGGAAAAGCAACCATTGTGGACAATGTTAGCTTTGAAATAAAAAGTAATGAAATATTTGGTTTGCTTGGTCCGAATGGGGCAGGGAAGACCACTATCATCCGTATGGTCACAGGCCTCATCAATCGTACGGGCGGTACTGTCATGATCAATGGCAGTGACCTCGATAATGATTTCGAAGGTGCAATGAATCAATTGGGGGCCATTGTTGAAAACCCGGAGTTTTATAAGTACATGACAGGCAGAAAGAATATCCTCCATTATGCCCGAATGTCATCCAATGACATATCCAATGAGAGAATAGAAGAGGTCATTAAGCTTGTCAAACTGGATCATGCCATCGATAAGAAGGTTAAAACCTATTCATTAGGGATGCGACAGCGCCTTGGCGTGGCACAGGCCATTTTACATAAACCGTCGTTATTGATTTTTGATGAACCGACGAACGGCTTGGATCCGCAAGGGATTCGCGAGTTTCGTGATTATTTGAAAGTACTGGCGAGTGAAGGCGTCGGGATATTGATTTCATCACATTTACTATCGGAAATGCAATTGATGTGCGATAGTTTTGCCGTTATCGAAAAGGGAAAATTGATACATACGAAAGAACATATTTCAGATGAAAAAACCGAAACGATCAATGAAGTTTCATTCACTGTCAGTGATGGAAAGCTAGCTAAAAAAATCCTTCAAGAACAGTTTGGGGATATTACGATTCTGAAATATGATGCGAAGACAATCTCCGTATCGGCCTCTCGTGAACAAACGGCCGATATAAATAGGAGCTTTATTGAAAATCAACTAGATGTCTATGAAATTGGCATTACTAGAAAATCACTGGAAGATAAATTCTTTGAAATCACTGAGCAGGAAATGAGGGAGTCTGTATGATGTCCTTAGTAAAAAATGAATGGATGAAAATCTTTTCAAAAGTATCAACTTATATATTCATCGCTTTTCTTTTATTGGCAGCATTAGGGACTGCAGTCATCGATTATAAACTAAGTCCCGAAGAATCGGGTAAAGATTGGAAGCAAGAGTTAAAGGCAGATATACAAGAACAGGAAAAGGCTTTGAAAGCTAAGGAAATCAGTGAAGATGAAAAAGCCGAGATCATGGAAGATATCAATCTCAACAAGCAACTGTTGGCTGATGATATAAACCCTGACTTGAACACGAATTGGACCTATATGGCGGAATGGACTACATCATTAACATCATTTGTCACTTTATTCGTCGTTATTGTTTGCAGCTCGCTCGTTTCCTCTGAATTTTCGGATGGCACCATTAAACAACTGTTGATCAGGCCTTATAAACGTTGGAAGATTCTACTTTCCAAATATATTACTTCCTTGTTATTTGCAGCGTTATTACTTGCGAGCCTACTTATATTCAGTTATCTTATCGGTATCATATTCTTTGGCAATGGTTCGTATTCAGACAAAATCATGGATCCCGCATCTTTCGGTGAATTCAGTCCTGTGGTAGTCGGCGAATATTTCGTGGACATGATCGTTTACTGGATACCAGGATTCCTGGTCATCACGACCATCGCTTTCATGCTAAGCACATTATTTAAAAACCAAGCACTTGCAGTAGGTATATCCATTTTCATCCTATTTGCTTCCTCGACATTAAATATGGTCATTCAATCATTCATCGGCAAATACGAGTGGTTAAAATTCGTCTTATTCCCCCACCTTGATTTAAGGGGCTATATTTCCGGAACCATGGAAATGTTCGATGGAGCTACACTTGGATTTTCAATGAGTGTACTCGGCATCTATTATATTATCTTTTTAGCGTTAACTTTCTTCTTCTTCCAGAAAAAAGATATCACTAATTAAATAGTCGAAAAAACCGAAATCAGTAGCTGATTTCGGTTTTTATTATGCAACATAGAATGCATGAGCCAGTTGCTGCTTGAAAAAGTGAAACCTTTATCCATATTTATCCGTATAAGATAATATGAGGATATTTAGTAGGACATATGGATGTAAAATAAAAAATAAGGTTCTGTTAATTTGGGCTTATAGGATTCTCTTTATTTCTACTAGGCATGATCATTTCACGATGGTCAGTTGTTGGTGTAGTGATCGGGATAGGCGGAGGACTCATAATAGGGATCAGTTCCTGCCTGTTCGCCAGTTAGTAGCTCCAATACAGAATAGTCGACCCACGGAAATAATCCGATAGAGATGGAGTAGATTCAAAGATGGGAAAAATGCATGATAAACGAAAGTTCATTATTGTACTTATTATTATTGGGGCAGCATTAGGTTTCTATGTGTACTCGGCATTCTCTGAAAAATTGACAAAATCAACGGATTTGGCCGATGAATCCATCGGGGGATTCAAGGTTTTGGATAACATATCGAGTCCAGAATTTATTAGGGAATATGGAGAACCCATCGATCAAGATAATAATAATGCATATGATTATTATTATTGGAAAGGCGGGTTAAAAACGGCCTCTAGCAATACAGACGAGGATAAAGGGAAAATTATGCGGTTAATCATTTCAAGTACGGACGACGATTCATTTGACAACTCCCTGCAAACAAGCAAAGGTATAAAGTTAGGGAGTAAGAAAGCGGACGTTCTTTCGAAGTATGGAGATCATTATTATAAAAGTTATGAACAGGGAGCAGATATTATCGGCTACATTGACCATGAACGGAATATTACTTTAGAATTTTGGTGTGTTCCAGGTGGAAGGGTTGCAGAAATACGATTGGACGATGCAGAGGTCATGTAATGTTTTTTCTCGAGTGTCCTCGATTAAGAGTTTCGGCCGTTTAAGAAAGCGATGCGATAAACATTATGTTCATAAAAAACCTCATCTATCACTTACTATAAAAGCCATGCTGATGATGTTCAATCAATTAAGAGGGATTAGTAGTTAATGTCAGGGGTTATAAAATATCAATGTGGATTCCTTTAGGAATCTTCCCTATGATAATAGTATAAATGTAATAGTCTGCTTCATGGGTGGAAGCTTCTTGTATTGCCCCTTACAGAAAGGGGGGATTACATGAGCGTATATGAAGCTTTATCTTTGTGCATAAACAAAAAATAACCACCCCATGCCAGCAAGCTAGTGGGTGGTTATTTTTCTCTTGTAACACCTGAGTAAGCTTTCCCCCTTGAAGGGAATTCTATGATGTTTTGGGCAGGGTGTTAGAGCACCTTGCCTTTTTTTTTATTCTTGCCTTAATCTTACTATATCATTCTCGGAGATTCATGTGTTTAGCGTCATTCCCTTCGCCAGTTTATCGAATTCATTTTTAGCCAAAATAAATTCGCCTCCTGATAATGGTGCCTACCTTAAGGGGATAATATCAACAGTCTTGGATTTATTTTCCGTTGTTGGCTGAAACTTTTTTCCATTTTATCCGTATATTTAATTATGAACGGTGCTGGGAAGCTCCGGTATTTAGCGGCATTCATCATTTTAATAAATTGGGAGATGAAGAATCATGAGCGAAAAGGGTTGTATGAAATGCGGAAGCAATGATGCTGCCAAGAAGGATGTAGCCATGACAGGAACAGGCTTGTCAAAAATGTTCGATGTCCAGAATAATCAATTTACGGTTGTGTATTGCAAGCAGTGCGGATATTCGGAGTTTTATAATAGGCAATCATCTGCAGGCAGTAATCTGCTAGATCTATTCTTTGGATGATCACTGGCATGAAGAACCCCCTTTTTAATGAAAAGGGGGTTCTTGTTTTTTCTTCATCATGTCAGCTCATTACTCGATGAAATGGTCTTGAACGACTTTTGTAAATTCCTTTGCGACGGGTGAAAGGTGTTTAGATGATTTCATGACTAAGCCTATCTCCCGGGAAAGTTCCGGATTCAAGGGCAGTCTTTTGATGCGTTCGGGTTTTTCCGGTAAAGCCAGGTCGGGCATAATCGTGATGCCTAATTTTCCTGCTACCATTGAGAGCACGGTTTGATTGTCTTTAATGTCGTATGAAATGTTTGGTTTTATCTTGGCTTCCAGGAATCTATCTTCTATGAGTGTTTCACAGCCAGAACGCAGCATGATGAATGGTTCATCAACGAAGTTCTCAAGGTTAATTACGGTTTTCCCTGAAAGTGGATGGCCTTCGTATACGACAGCTGATAAAGGATCTGTTAGCAGATGGATGAATTCCGCGTTCTTCACCGGTTTTGCTGCAAAGCCAATGTCCACTGCTCCTTCTTCGATCCATTTTAAGATTTCCTCATATCCACCTTCATGGATCAGCAATTCGATATTAGGGTATTTTTCTTTAAAGGCAGAGAATAGCTGCGGTATGAATCTGGCAGTGAAGCTTGGAAAACTGCCAATAGTTATTTTCCCGATATCCATTCCATTCACAGCTGCAATTTTTTGTTCGATATGTGCAAGGTTGGCAGCGATTGCCCGCATATGTGGAATTACCTGCTCTCCCGCAGTCGTGAGAGTTACACCTTTTCGGTCACGCTTTAATAAAGTCACACCAAGCTCCGCTTCAAGCGCTGTAATGTTATGGCTTACTCCTGATTGAGTCAGTCCGATCCGGTCTCCCGCTTTCGTAAAACTTCCGTGTTCAACAACATGTAAAAACACTTCCAGCTGAAAAAAATTCATATGCCCCACACCTTTCTTGTAATAAATTATACATGAGAATCTCTAATCCAAGTAATGAAAAACATTCATTTTACTTATGATGTGGCCGAGAATACAATAAAATCACAAATATAAAATACGAATGGGTGATGAAAAATGATGAAACGGAAATACGTGCAAATTTTTTCACCGTACATGCTTTCTAATGGAACGGTTCTTAAAAACAGGATTGTAGTTGCGCCGATGACCACTTATTCTGGTCAAGAGGATGGCTTGGTTTCTGACCAGGAATTGGTTTACTATAAAAGAAGGGCAGATGGGCCTGCGATGTTCATTACTGCCGCTGCCGCCATTTCCCCAGTTGCGACAAGCTTTCCCAGGCAAATGAAAGTGTATGATGAACAAAGTATCGCTGGACTCACACAGCTTTCAAAAACAATCAAATCAAAAGGTGCAAAAGCCATTCTCCAGCTTCATCATGGCGGAAGCGAGAGCCTGCCAAGCTGTACAGGCGGAGAAAAAATGGTTAGTCCGAGCGGAATCATTGCGAGCGTTTATAAAGAAATGGGCGGGGAGTATATTCCAAGGTCAATGAGCCACACTGAGATTCTATCCGCTCTTCAAGACTTTGGAAGAGCCACCCTCCATGCCATTCGTTCAGGATTCGACGGCGTGGAAATCCATGGAGCGAATGGATATCTCCTTCAGCAGTTTTTCTCACCCCACTCTAACAGGCGGAGAGATCATTGGGGAGGCAGCTTGGAAAATAGAATGCATTTTCCACTTGCCGTCATCTCGGAAGTGAAGCGGATCCGTGATCAATACGCAGACAAGGAATTCGTTATTGGGTATCGCTTCTCCCCCGAAGAACCGGAAGAGGACGGATTGAAAATGGATGATACAGCTGCACTGGTAGATAAATTGGCAACTCAGGGGCTTTCCTATTTACATCTTTCTGTTAAAAATGTCTGGTCCATGCCTAGAAGCGGATTGAACAGAGGATTGACAAGGACCGAAATTCTCCGCGATGTCATCGCTGGCAGGACCAGTTTCATATCACTTGGGTCGATTCATACTCCAGAGGAAGCAAATGCTGTGCTTGAGAAAAATATACCGCTTTTCGCATTAGGAAGAGAATTACTGATGGAACCGGACTGGGTCGCCAAAATAAAAGAAGGAAGGGAAGACGAGATCATGACGACCTTGCCGCGCGATAGCAGGTGTACATTAATGATTCCAGATCACATGTGGGCGAATATCATCACACGTGACGGCATGCCCGAGAAATGTTAGTATGAATGTAAAAAATGGGAAATTCTTGAGGGGAAATCATATGAATAAAATAGCACTTCTTCAACTGTCTCTAGCCATGACGATCTTTGGTTCTGTCGGTTTCTTTTCAGGACTATCAGGACTTCCTGCATTGGAATTGGTTTTTGTTCGCTGCATTTGTGCTGCCATTTTCTTATGTGCAGCTTGGATGATTACAGGACATTTCAAGAACGAAATATGGAATTCCAAAGAGGTAATGCTCATCATTTTCTGCGCGGTGGCCAACTTGTTGAACTGGATATTCCTCTTTAAATCTTTCGAACTGATATCGGTGACAATTGCCATTTCGCTTTATCATTTAGCGCCGATCATTGTACTCATTTTCGGGAGCTTCATCTTTAGGGAGAAAATGAGTTTATTTTCCATCCTGGCCATTTCACTTTGCTTCATTGGCACATTATTCATTATGGGAACAGATGGATTTCGATCATCGACCCCTGAATGGGAAGGGATCATTTATGGGATCATTGCTGCATTTTTCTATGCGGCAACCATGCTTTTAGGAAAGAGCATTTCAAAGACCAGTGTATACGCGACCACCTTTCTGCAAATGTTCATTGGATTTCTATTACTGATTCCTTTTGTCGATTTTTCAGTCTACACAACGCTAAAATCTTCCGAATGGTTTTATACGGTACTTACCGGCATCATCCATACAGGCGTCGTGTATCTGCTGTTTTTTAATAGTATCCGCCATTTGCCTACAAATGTAGTATCTTTCATGATTTTTGTCGATCCGGCAGTAGCCATCCTTTTGGATATTCTTCTTTCAGGATTTCAACCGGACAGGATTCAAATCTTGGGCATTACATTGATATTTATTGGTGTGCTCTATTCACTTAAGACGACAAGACCGAATGAAAAGGATGTCATGCAAAAAAGGCCGCACACAATGTGAGGCCTTTTTTCTTTATGGTTTTTCTATCAATCTATTGATTAAAATGATAGACATCCCAAATGTCAGTGGTTTCTGAGCCAAGGTACCAAGCAGATACACCGCCTAGATGATTTTGTTTGACCAGGTCAATACGGAGCTTCACCGATTTTTTATCTTCTATCCATATTTGATGCTTTTCCCCTTTGGAAGTATACTCCACATAATTTTGCTGCGCCTTTTTATCCCATACCTTTTTAAGTTTGTGAGATGAAATGATTTTGTTGACTTCAGTCATGGTACGGTCATGACTTTTCACTTTTTTGGTCGATAAATCGGTTACCCATTCCCTCGTATAAAATGGTACAGCCAATATGATCTTATGGGCAGGTACTTCTTTCATTAAAAGCTTCGTTCCTTCTTTGATCCAAGGTAACGAGGAAACGGACCCGGCTACCGGGCTCCCTCCCCAATGCTCGTCATAACCCATTATGATGATGTAGTCCGCTATTTTGCCAAGTGCTTTCCTATCCAGACTTTTTGACCAAAAAGGGTCTTCATTTTCTCGGGTGACATCCACGGACACTTTAATTCCATGCGGTTTTAAGGCTTTTTTTAGTTCGCCTATGAAAAGTACAAAGTCCTTCTTGCTTTTTGGATCGATGTTTTCAAAATCTACATTTATTCCATCACTTTTAGTTTTAACAAGTGAATCACGTAAAGCTGAAACTAATTTCTGGCGATTTTTTGTATTGCCTAGTACAGAATCAGTTAAAACAGGGTCAAATTGATTACCGATAAGCTGCCAAACTTGTTTTCCTTGTTTATGGGCGTTTTGGACGAATTTTGCATCCGCAGAAACGGAAACGAAATTACCGGAATCCTTCAGCGTATAGGAACGGGGAGATACTACATTTAAATTAGGTTGTTTCATTTGTTGGGTGTAGTTTTCTTTCGATCCATTATGCGTCCAGCCCATGACGATAGGTTTTTGCGCCTTTTTTTGAAGCTGGGATGACTTTATCCATCCCTTTTTACCATCAAGCAATTGAACCTGGTAGTAATAATCAGGAATCTTCAATTTTTGGCCAACTTTAAGGGTAACCGTATGTAATTTGTTTAATTTCGTCAAATCACTTGTGGTTACCTTATATTTAGTGGAAATCTTCCACAATGTATCTCCTGATACAACCTTATGGATCTTATATTTCTGGGGGATCTTCAGGTTTTGGCCAATATTTATTTCGGGTGAAGTTAATTTATTTTCTTTTTGTAGCTCACTTAGTGAAACACCATATTGATTTGCTACTTTCCATAATGTGTTTCCAGCCTTTACTTTATGGATAATAGGCCCCGCGGAATCTCCGGCGGAAGTGGAAATGACGGGAAACTCCTCGCCCTTTTTTAAGGGCTTTAATTGAGTGGAACCTAACTTAGGAGAACTAAAAACTTTTGTATTGTCCACTTTAACAGAACCTATGTAAAGGGTTTTGCTTGATGAATGACCACTGGGTGGATAGAGACATATACAAAGAAGGCTTAATATAATAAAACATCCAAAGAATTTTTTCACAATGATTTTATTCCCCTTTGTAAAATTTAACTTTACTAGTTTACTATGGAGAATCGCTTTAAAATAGAGGTACATTGTGGAAAGGCCTTATATAGGAGAAAATAGGGAATCTAATTCCGATTCTGTATTGTTGTTCCACTCTATGGTAGGACGAATTATTTTGCTTACTGCTGGACTGGTGGCCTGATATTGATAGTCCCGTTTTTCATGATAACGAAATCCTATACATATGAACAGGTTAATCAGTTTTTACTGGTTGGCCTTTTTTTACGCTTGCCGCTGAAAATGACTTGTACATGACATTTGTCATCTTCTAGTCATGACACCTGGTACTAATAAATTCATGCTGCTTTCTTTATAATATGAAATAACGACAAATAAAAGGAAGTGCAATTGAATAATGACCTTGCAAAATACGAAAAACTTGAGAAAACAAATTGCTCCTTTTGAACAATCAACGACAAAGCAAAGTATATGGCAGATCGTCAATACCTTGGGGCCATTCATTATTTTATGGTACCTAGCATATATAAGCCTTTCCGTTTCTTATTGGTTAGCTTTAATTCCAGCTGTGTTTGCTGCTGGTTTCTTGACAAGGATATTCATCATTTTTCATGATTGCACGCATCATTCATTTTTCAAAAACCGCCGTGCGAATAGAACAGTCGGTACGATCATGGGTGTTTTGACTTTATTCCCGTTTGATCAATGGGGACATGAGCATTCTGTGCATCACGCAACAAGCGGCAATTTGGATAAGCGGGGGACGGGGGATATTTGGACCCTTACGGTGGATGAGTATTTGGCTGCACCGCTTAAACTTCGTTTTGCGTATCGTTTTTATCGCAATCCATTGGTTATGTTTGGTTTGGGGCCCATTTATGTTTTCCTTCTTAAAAACAGATTTAACCGTAAAGGTGCTAGAAAGAAGGAAAAGATGAATACGTATTTGACGAATGTAATAATCGTCGCTTTAGTGGCATTGCTTTGCCTGGCAGTAGGCTGGCAGTCGTTCCTTCTGGTACAAGGTTCCATCTTCATGATTTCTGGTTCAGTGGGCATTTGGCTGTTTTACGTCCAGCATACATTCGAGGACTCTTACTTCGAAGAGAATGAGGAGTGGGAATATGTATTGGCGGCAGTGGAAGGAAGTTCTTTCTATAAGCTTCCAAAACTGATGCAGTTCCTTACAGGTAATATCGGTTACCATCATGTTCACCATTTAAGTCCAAGGGTACCTAACTATAAATTGGAAATGGCGCACAATAATACAGAGCCTTTAGAGAACGTTCCAACGATTACTCTTGCGACAAGCTTGCGCTCACTCCGTTTCCGTTTATGGGATGAGGAATCCAAGAATTTTGTTAGCTTCAAGGACATTAAATATTTAACGAAAAAAAGTGTTCCCGTTCAAGTGAAATCTGAACTGTAACGTTCATGTATCATTCCAGACTCCCTTAATAATCCTTGGATTTGGGGGAGTCTTTGCTGCATATAAGGAACTCGATAAAGGAGAGAACTTAAAATGATTCGAATTGTCATTGCAGAGAATCAGCAAATGCTGTTAGAGGCAATAAGTTCTCTACTCAATCTTGAAGAAGATATAGAAATTGTCGGGCAAGCCAGTAATGGAGAAGAAGCGATGGCCCTTGTACACCAATTACAGCCTGATGTGTGTATCATGGATATGGAGATGCCTGTAATGAGCGGACTTGAGGCGGCAGAAGCATTAAAGTCATTTGAATGCAAAGTGGTCATTTTAACGACATTTCGAAGGACTGGTTATTTTCAACTCGCATTGAAAGCTAATGTAAGTGGTTATTTATTGAAGGATAGCCCCGGTGAAGAGTTAGCCTGCTCGATTCGCGGCATAATGGACGGCAAGCGAATATACTCCCCAGAACTTATAGACGAGTCCCCCAGCAATAATGACCGGGAAATGGGAGTGTTAGGGCTGTTAGCCGATGGTCAATCCAAAATGGAAGCTAATAATAAGCAAAGCGGAACAATAGGGACAGTAAGGAAATATTTTTCGACCATCAAGGATAAAATGAAGTTACCGGCTGGTTAGGATTTGTTTCTTAAATCCTGTTGACACGTTTTTTTTAATTGTGTACGATAGATTAAATTATAATATTGAAAATTCTGTGATGAAGAGAGTAGTTCATTTCGAAATGGAAAGCGAGTTAGGGATGGTGGGAGCCTAATGCAGGACGGATGAATGAAGCGCACTTTGGAGAAATTTCTTGAAACGTTTAGTAGGGAACATCGGGGAGTCACCTCGTTAACAATGGAAAGTGGTCACAATTGTGGCAACTAGAGTGGTACCACGGGAATTCATGCTCTCGTCTCTTATTTAGAGGCGGGGGCTTTTTTGTTTAGGAGGGAAAATGTCGATGAATAAGCCAATTGCAGAATTGATTTCAACTGCTTTGAACAATGAAATGCAAGCAAGTGAAATAGAGAAATTAATGGAAAAGCCTAAATTGATGGAGTTAGGTGATGTCGCCTTTCCATGCTTTACTCTTGCAAAAAAATTCAAAAAATCACCTCAAGTGATTGCGTCTGAAATAGCCCAACAATTAAACAGTGAGTTGCTCCAAGAAGTGAACGTTGTGGGTGGTTATCTGAATATCTTCGTCAATCAGCAGCTGGTGACGGAAAACGTGCTGCAAACGATATTAAGGGAAAAGGATCAGTATGGTTCGGTGCAGCCTGTACAGGAAAATGTCGTGATTGATTACTCATCCCCGAATATCGCCAAGCCTTTTTCCATGGGGCACTTACGCTCAACGGT
The DNA here is from genome assembly GCF_043656335.1 of Peribacillus sp. NPDC056705. NCBI lineage: Bacteria > Bacillati > Bacillota > Bacilli > Caryophanales > Bacillaceae > Peribacillus > Peribacillus sp. NPDC056705. The sequence goes on from NZ_JBHTYI010000011.1 coordinate 48,526, forward strand.
CATAGGGAATGCACTGGCTAACATTGCCGAAAAAAATGGCTACGATGCCGTCCGAATCAATCATTTAGGAGATTGGGGCACGCAATTCGGCAAGTTGATCGTCGCGTATAAGCTGTGGGGCGACAAAGAGGCAATCGAGGCTTCGCCGATTCAGGAATTATTGAAAATCTATGTGAAGTTCCATGAAAGAGCTGAAACGGACGAATCGTTGAATGAACAAGCGCGCGCAAGCTTCAAGTCGCTTGAAGATGGGGACGAGGAAGCACTGGCTCTGTGGAAATGGTTCAGGGATGCGTCTTTAAAAGAATTCGAGACGATTTATGATTTATTGGGCATCTGTTTTGATTCCTATGCCGGCGAAGCGTTTTACAATGACAAAATGGATGCTGTTGTCGGGGAGCTAAAAGAAAAGGGCTTGCTTACCCTATCCGAAGGTGCCTATGTCGTGCAATTGGAAGATATGCCGCCTTGTTTGATTACAAAAACCGATGGGGCGACACTTTATGCGACGCGTGATTTGGCTGCAGCCATGTATCGTAAAAAACAGTACGGGGCGAAGAAAACATTTTATGTTGTCGGAAACGAACAATCCCTGCACTTTAAGCAACTTTTTAATGTCATTGAAAAAATGGGGTATGGATGGTCAAAAGATTTGCAGCACGTAGCATTTGGCATGATGCTGAAAGACGGCAAGAAAATGTCGACACGTAAAGGGAAAGTCGTGCTGCTTGCGGATGTATTGGCAGAGGCAATCGAAACTGCGAAGCGCAATATTGAAGAAAAAAATCAAGCGCTTGAACAGAAGGAACTGGTTGCAAGACAGGTTGGTGTCGGAGCGGTCATCTTTAATGATCTAAAAAATAACCGCATGAATGATATTGATTTTTCATTAGAGCAAATGATGAATTTTGAGGGAGAGACGGGTCCATATGTACAGTACACATATGCGCGAATTTCCTCATTGCTTGAAAAAGGTGAATTTAAAGAGCAGTCCCTCACTTTTGAAGCTTTAGGAGAATATGCGTGGCCGGTCATCCAGCTGTTGGAGCAATACCCGATCATTGTCCAAAAATCATTTGAACAAACCGACCCATCACAAATCGCGAAATTCAGCTTGCATTTATCGCGTGCATTCAATAAGTATTATGCACATACCAAAATCTTAGTTGAAGATGAATGCAAACAAATGAAGCTCTCATTCGCTTTTTCCGTGGCGGTTGTATTAAAGGATGCGCTAAGTTTATTGGGAATTTCAGCGCCGAATAAAATGTAAGTTCAAATATCCCTGCAAAAAAAGAATCCATTTCGACCTTTCGAAATGGATTCTTTCAAAATAAAATGGAAGCAAAAAACGCCTACTCGATGACATCGAACCATAGCGGGGATTTATCATCAGGTTCACCATTGTAATTGATCGTGATTTCCTCACCAGCCTTTATATCTTTATGTGCATAAAAGTCTATCGTTAAATCTTCAAAATTATTATCGAATGTCGCATTTGGAGTGTATGAATGATTGAATAGTGAACCATTTCCTAAGGCAATGGCAGTTTCATCATCATCTCCCCAATAGAAACAGTGATGAAAGAGTGCGGTTTTCTTTAGATATTTCCATTCATGTTTGGGTGAAATGATGATAGGTGATACCTCAATGAGTTCATCTTTTTTAATATCCCTTGTAGCATATACTCCCCTGCCATACTTCCCCGTATTTTTAATGCAGATTGGTGACATGGAAGCAACTCCCCTTTTTCGGTCTTGTTTGGCTATCAGTTGTGTCGTGGCATTTTTTTCATCTAGGCTACCAAGGTGTTTATTTAAGTAAGCACTGCGTTTGCGAATGAATTCGAAGATGAATTCCGGTTCCTTGTCGAATAGATCAATCTTATTCTTTTTATATGGATCATGAAGGATGTGGGGGCGTATGCCCTGGTGCAGTGGTAATACTTTATTTTCTATATACTTCACAGTAAATGTGGTTTCTAATGTTTCAACCAAGAGGTCTTTGTAGAACTTACTGTATTCCGGAACCTGCAAGAGCAGATGAATAAGGTGGTTTGTCTTTTTTCCTCCGATAGGGACATATGTGTGCTCCATGATCCCTCCATTGACTTTACGTCCCCAAGTGGCATCGTAATCCCAAGGAATGATTTCAAATAACTTCGTTTTACTATTGCGGTATAGTGCATAGTTATGAGTGAAACCGTCGTTATTCATGGTGCAAACGGCTCCAACCAGCCAGCGTAAGTATTTATGGATATCAAGATGTTGCGAGACTACTTCAGGAAACTTTGCAAGTGGGGTGGTGTTGATTTTTTTGATCAATTCGATTAGATATTCATCATCGGCGGGTTTGCCAAACGCTTGTATATAGCCTGACGTAAGGGAGTCTTTCGCTATCCCATCCCTTTTCAATGAAAAGTTGGCATCATTGTTGACAGCATAATAAATCGGGCCGGCAGGAAGTCCTCTTTTTTCTAAAAAAACTCCATCGACGGAATCCAATTGTAAATACACACCTTTAAACGTGCCATTTCGGATTAGGTTGATGTGTTGGCTATGAGGGGAAAGGACACCAAGGTCTTGAAAGAAATCGAGTGAGAGTTTATTGCGAATGAGGGAAGGATCTCTGTATTCGGCATTGAGATGGATTTTGTGGGCGCCAAAGAATCGTTCTGGCTCGATGAAATCAATCCAATAGGACCTTTTTCGGAATTTGCGGGTATAAGAACCCCGATAGGCAATATCGATAACATAAATGTCGTTTTCTACTTTCAAATTGGCAGGAATAGGGTTATCGCTCCAAATATCCGCACGTAAATCTTCTAGATCTTCTTCTTCTATCATTAAGAAATAAGATGGAATATGATAAGACATACACTCACCTTCCTTCCTTGTATAAGATGTTTTATGGACAGTCTTGACCTTAATGAAGCCGTAATATCATAAAATACTTCCGCTTGATTAATCAGGATCAATCAAGCGGAAGCATTATATATTTAACTATCTATCTTCTTCTTTTTTTGCCACGTCCAGTGGACGAGCTTAAACTTGAACTTGAACTTGATGAAGTAGATGTTGTTGTTGTAGATGTGATACCAGTAGTTATGATACCAGTAGCTGTGTTGCCAGTAGATTATTTTCCAGTGGATTTATTACCAGTGGATTTATTGCCAGTGGATTTATTACCAGTGGATTTATGGCCAGTGGATTTATGGCCAGTGGAATTGTTGCCAGTAGAAGTGCTACCGGTAGATGAACCGCCAGCTGCTTTTCCTTTTTTCCCTTTCATACAGAACCCTCCTTAATAAGGTTAATTTTATGATATGCGCAATGGTACAGACTTGAGCGTTAGTTAACGACAAACGGGCTAATAAAAATTAACGGAGAGGATTTAGGAGAGTTGCCTAATCACAGGAGATTTATAGAATGGATAATCAACAAAATGGAGTACCGTCCATTATTAACAACTTTCGTCAATCATTGCATCATGATCAGGCATTAATAATTTCATGAAAAAAATGCCCTTTAATCCCGATGACCGGGAAGAAAGGGCATATACCGCGGACATATCAATGAACTGGATGTCATGTCACGGCGATAATGAATTAATAAGCCAAGCTGAATAGGGCTTTGATGTGTGATAGATAGCGAACATTACTTGCTTCTTTCATCAATGTAGCCGGCAGGCCTTTAAGGGAAGTGTTATTGGCCCCAACGGTTGCCACCGCATCCTTACGGCCTAGGCTCGCAAGTGTACCTGAGTTTACAGGTGAAAATTCTTCAAGTTTCTTGCCTTCAAAGGCTGCATATAGGTTGTATCCAACAAGCTCACCCATTTGCCAAGCATTTTGTGCAGTAGGAGCGTATGGACGGCCGCCTTCTGGAGGGAACGCAACGGCGCTGTCCCCGACAACGAATACGTCATTATGGGATTTGGATTGCAAATACTCATTAACGGTCGCTTTGCCGCGATCCACTTCAAGGCCTGATTCGCCTACGATAGGAAGAGCCGCAACTCCGCCTGTCCAAACAAGCGTATTGGCCGTTATCGTTTGTCCATCTTTCAACTCGATTTGATTTCCTTTAACACCCGTTACAGGCAGACCTGTCAGGAATTCAACACCGCGTGCTTCCAAGCTTGTCATCGCACGCTCGATCAAGTGGTCAGGCAGGACCGGAAGGATTTTTGGACCAGCTTCCACAAGCTTGATTTTCAAGTCCTTGAAGTCCACTCCGAATTTTTTGGCGATTTTAGGGAAATGATCCACGATTTCACCGATTAACTCGACGCCTGTCAATCCGCCGCCGCCAATCACGATAGTTGCGTCCGCTTCATTATTCGTTTGTGCATATTCGCGGATGCGATCTTCGATATGTTTGTAAATTTTGTTTGCATCGTTTACGGATTTCAAGACCATGCTGTTTTCCTCAAGTCCCGGAATGCCGAAGAATCCTGTTTGGCTTCCTAAAGCAACAACCAGGGCATCATAAGATAAAGTGGAACCATTGGCAAGTTTCACTTCTTTGTTATCGACTGAGAAAGAATCCACTTTGGAAATGATAAGGTCGATATCTTTTCCTTTGAAAAGTTTTTCCAACGGAATGGAAACGGCTTGTTCAGAAATGGAACCTCCTGCAAGACGGTGCAATTCAGTGATGATTTGGTGTGTTGGAAATTGGTTCACCACTGTAACCTGTACTTCATCTTTTTTGTAATATTCACGTACGGATAAGGCAGATAGCAATCCAGCGTAACCTGCACCTAAGATGACGATTTGTTTTGACATAGTTAATCCCCCGTCCTTACTGATTGAAAATTCATTAAATTATTTTTGGTTTTTACGTTCTGAAGAGACTTCAAGAAAAGCTTGGGCGAAACGGAAAAGTTTTTGTGCTTGTGGGTCTTTCATCATTCTTAACAGACCAAAAAGACCGATCACGTCATGATTCACTTCAGCACGATCCTTAGCTTCGATGGCAGTAACCGCAAGCCCTTTCACTGAATCGACTACAGGTGTCGCGATCTCCGAAATGGCGCTGACCGTATCGTTTTTCAAAACATCATCAGTCGCAACCGATTGAGCGAAATCATAAGACTTTGTTAAAATATTCACTAACTCAGTTAGTTTTGGTAACTGCTCAACTAAAGTGTTCAATGATTCCTGAACCTCAGGGTTTAATAATTGGTCCAGTACATCTAATTGTTTTTGGCTGGCATTAAGTTGTTCAGTTTGTGATTGGGTAATCGTTTCTGACATATCCAATTCTCCTTTGCAATAAGCATTTTGTTGATGTAAATAGAAAATCTTGTAAAATATTACACAATGTGTGGCAAGTAAAAATACTAACAAAAATGTAATAAAAGCTAAACTATAGTATATCCCTTTAGTTCCATGAAAACAGCTGATTTTTAAAAAAAGATTCATAAAATAAACTTTTCTAGCTTATTTAAGTACAGATTCTGCTGGAATATTCCATTCTTTACCTAAAATGAACTTCAAGAGTGTCTATCATTATCGCCGGTCATACATATTTCCATCTTGATTTGCCATCCTAAATGATGGAGGTGAAATAATGTGACGGATTCAGAATCTAAACTTACAGAAGTGAATGATGATAAGAAGCTTCATAAACTGGTTGGCAGTATGGAATATACTAAAGCACAACTATCGGAAGGCATGAATGGAATTTCTGAAGTTTACCTCAAAAACAGTGAGGAAGGCACATCGGAAGCACCTGATAAATAACCATGTTGCGTAAGCATAGGGGAACAGTTATGGTTCCTTAATTTCACTTATTTGTAAACTTCTTAGCCTTATAAATTGTTTGAGTATTCTAAAAAATACCCTTGACTTTATGGTGGATTGACGTAAGATAAAGTATATAGCCATAGTGAAAAGGTAGTTTATCTAGCAAATACTACTCTGCCATCGCCTTAAGGGGACTGGTGATTTAAAGATGAATTCTATAAATAACTGTCGAATCTAATAGACTTCGCCGCCCAGCGAAGCTAAACCTAGATCAAAAACCAGTTATATCAATGATTTCTTATTGATATGACTGGTTTTTTTTATTTCATCATGTTCCTTTTTTGGCTAAGAAAATCCAGCGGCTGGCTGACACTCTTTTACACAGTTCCATTAAGTGGTGAAATGGGTACGAAGCAATGTCAATAGGTATGATTTTTTAAAATCTTGTAGCAGGGGTGGGAATGAAATGATAGGTACGAAGCAAACTAGGCTCGCAATTGATGTAGGCGGAACATTTACGGATGTGTTCGTTTTTGATGAAAGCACGAAGGAAATTTCCATCACGAAAACGTCGTCGACTCCTCAGAATCCGGAAATCGGCATTTTGGATGGAATTGCAAAGGCGGAAATAGATTGTGAAAATATTAAAGTGTTTTCCCATGGTACAACAGTGGGCACCAATGCCTTGATTGAAAGGAAATTGCCAAAGACAGCATTGATCACATCCGCTGGATTCCGGGATGTATCGGAAATCCGCCGAGGAACCAAGCTTGAGTTATGGGATACATATGATGATGTAGCCAAACCGTATATACAAAGAAGAGACCGTTTTGAAGTGGAAGAGCGCATCGATTTTGCAGGAAATGTCTTGACGGAAATCAATGAAGAGGAAGTACGGTCACTGGCAAGGAAATTAAAAAGACGCGGTACGGAATCCATTGCGGTTTGCTTCATGAACTCGTATGTAAATGGAAGCAATGAGGCGAAAGTGAAACGAATCATCCAGGAGGAACTCCCGGACGTCTATATATGCATTTCAAGTGAAGTCCTTCCTGAGATTTTTGAGCATGAGCGCATGAGTACGACGATCGTCAATGCGGTTTTAGGACCGACTGTCAGCAAGTATATTAAAACCCTTGAAGGTGAAATGAATAAACGGGGGTATGAAGATGATATATTAGTGCTTCACTCCGGCGGAGGGGTAATGACATCCCAAACCGTACCCCGTTATGCGGCAAGGCTCGCAAGTTCCGGAATCGCTGCAGGTGCGATTGCCAGTAAACATATCGCCCAGCTTTGCGGGTTCAATAATGCCATTGGGCTGGATATGGGAGGAACGAGCACCGATATTTCCTTGATGCATGAAGGTGATTTGCGGATTACTAAAGATTGGTATATCGAGTATGGATATCCGATCGGTTTCCCAAGTATCGAAATCCTGACGATAGGAGCAGGAGGAGGAAGCTTGGCTTGGGTGGATGAAGGCGGTTCTTTACGCAATGGCCCTCAAAGTGCAGGCGCGGTACCCGGACCTGCTTGCTATAGCAGGGGTGGCGTGGAACCGACCAATTCCGATGCCAATATTGTATTGGGACGACTTGGCACAAAACTATTGGATGGGCAAATGGAACTTGATAAACAAAAAGCGATTGAAGTCGTGGATAAGATCGCCAAGAAATTCGATTATACGATTGAAGAAGCGGCGAATGCCATCACACGGGTGGCCAATGCCAATATGTGTGATGCGCTAAGGCTGATTTCAGTCAGAAGGGGATACGATCCCCGCGACTTTGCACTTGTGGCCTTCGGAGGCGCTGGACCCTTACATGGAGCGTACCTCGCCAAGGAAATGGAAATCCCGACTGTCATCATCCCGCCGCATCCGGGTGTTGCCGCTGCAATGGGATGCCTGTTGGTCGATGTTCGTCATGATATATCCAAAACCTATGTCAAGAATGTCAAGGATGTATCGTTAATGGATTTAGAGAGGGAATTCATCGGAATGGAAAAAGAGGCCGCTGAGTTATTGCAAGAAGAAGGGGTCGCTAAGGAAGCTTCCACATTGGTGCGCTATATTGACATGAGGTATATGGGACAGTGGCGTTCATTGGCGATAGAAGTCGATTGCCCGATTTCTTCATTGGAAGAGACCCTTGACCGTTTCCATCAAGAGCATGAACGGGAATTTTCTTTTTCCGATAAAGAACAGACCGTGGAAATCTACGGGCTGCTCGTTACGGCTATCGGAACTGTGCCAAAACCTGAATTCCCGACTTATGAACCAGGGGGCACACTTGCTGATGCCTTGAAGGAAACTCGTGATGTCTATTTCGAAGAGGAAGGGTATGTGAATACGAACGTGTATAACCGGGAACTCATTCCGGCCTTTTCTGAAATCCCGGGGCCTGCCATCGTGGATCAGCTTGATACAACGACTGTCATTCCGCCAAATTTCACGGCAAAAGTTGATAAATACAGAAACTTGATTCTTTCCCAAAATAAATAAAAAGAGGTGGATTTCATTGTCGAATAAACAGTTAATTGACCAATCTGGAGTTGGAACAGGTTTAGATCCGGTGACATTTGAAGTGATTAAAAATGGCTTCGTTAACCTTGTAGATCAGATGGCTGAACAAATCCTTCGGACATGCTATTCCTTCGTCATTTATAATCGGGATTTCAGTTGTGCGCTTTGTGATGCAGAAGGAAATACAGTCATGCAAGGGACGCAGGATATATCGGTCCACGTAGGAACACTGCATCTAACGGCAAAGGCGGTGCTCGAGGACTTCGGGGGTGATATCCATCCCGGGGACGTATTCTTGGTCAATGACCCGTATCGGGGCGGTACTCATTTCAATGATACACGGGTTCTCTTGCCAGTCTTTCATGAGGACAAGCTCATTGCGTTCATGCAGACGAATGGCCATTGGGCCGACATGGGCGGCTCGACACCTGGCTCCTTCGATATCAATGCCAAGGAACATTTTGGCGAGGGAGTAAGGATTCCGCCGCTAAGGATATATAGTAAAGGAACATTTTTAAAAGATGTGGTCAATGTGCTCGTTTCGAACATGCGCGTCCCTGAGGAACGTGTCGGCGATCTTCGTGCTCAAGTGGAAGCGGCCAAGGTAGGCGAGCGCCAGTTGTTTGCCATCATCGAGAAGTATGGAATCGATACGACTTTGTCTGCCTTTGCGGAAGTGCAGAATTATGTGGAGCGCTTGGCGAGGGCCAAGGTTGCGGCTTTACCGAATGGAACCTGGGAGACTGTTGATTATATTGATATGGACCCGGAAGCCGGAGACGGCCTGATTCCGATCAGGGTTAAGATGACTATCACGGATGACGAGATCCATTATGATCTTTCTGGTTCACATTCTTATATCGGCTGCTTTTTGAATGCCGGTTTCGGGGCATCTTTATCAGCAGCATACTCGGGAACCAAGACATTTTTTCCTGAAATCCCTTTGAACTCCGGCTTTTACAGAGTGGTGAAGATTGAACTTCCGGAAAATTCCGTCGTCAATGCCCCGGCACCGATTGCCGTAACCGGTTTTTGTTCAGGGGCCTATGAAAAAATCATGAGTGCTTGCTTCGAACTCTGGTCCAATATCATGCCGGAAAGAGCGATTGCATGCTCATTTAACCTGGAGTATTTACTTATCGGCGGTTGGGATCAACGCCAGGAGCAAGATAAATACTTCATGTGGTATGACTGGATGGCCGGCGGTCATGGAGGACGCTATGACCGGGACGGTGTGAACGCCACTTCGCCGACATTCGGTTTGGGCCTAAGTGTGCAGCCTTGCGAAGGGCAAGAAAGATTGTCACCCGTCGTGACGATGAAGCATGAAATCATCACCGACTCTGCCGGGCCGGGGAAATACCGCGGCGGGTGCGGTGTAGAAAAGGGCGGTACACTCACGAATGTCAAAAACACCGTCATGTCCTATTGCTGTGACCGTTCCCGTTCAATAACATGGGGGATTTTTGGAGGGCTTCCTTCTTCCCCGCATGGAGCATGGCTGAATCCGGGCAAAGAGGACGAACGTTATTTAGGTGCGATTTTTTCAAATGTGAAGGTGCAGCAAGGAGATTCCTTTGTACGCCCATCCGCTGGGGGCGGGGGACTGGGAGATCCGCTTGAAAGAAATCCCGAAGATGTCTTGGAAGATGTGATCGATGAATATGTTTCAATTGAGCGAGCCAAAAAAGATTATGGAGTCGTGATCAAAGAAATCGATAAAGATCTCGATTTATTCGAAATAGATGTTGAAGCAACGGAACAAGCTAGGTCGTATATCAGGAACAACCGTAAACAATGGCTTGAGGAAAGCGTACAAAGAGTCGAAGACAAATTCGCCAATGGCGAGCTGGATAGTCTGGATGTCATTCGCCAGTATGGTGTCATCATCGATTATGCAACGAATAAAGTCCTGCCAGAATCAACAAAACAGTTCCGTGAATCCATGAAAACCCGTTCATTGACTTATTGGAAGTAACGTGAAAAAGGGTTCCGAATTCATTCGGGACCCTTGATTATAGATGGAGCCCAGCCGAGGAGGCTCCCCGGCCGCCCGCGGAAAGCGAGTGCCTGAAGCGGAAGAAAACCTTAATGGAAGCCCATCAATTCCTTCACATGTTTACAATTATCTTTGGAAGTGAGCATTTCCAAGAGCGTAAAGGCAACATCGAATGCAGTGGAAGGATTGTAGGATGTAATGATATTGTCCGTGACGACAATCGGTTCATTAACGACAATCGCCCCAAAATCTTTTAGCTGCCCTTGTCTCATACTGGTTGGATGGTTGTATGTAGTGGCTTTTCTTCCATTCAATATCCCGCTTTTTCCTAGTGGGAGAGAACCTACACAAATGGTTGCTATGATTTTGTTCTTATCATGAAAATACTTGATCACATCAAGAAACCTTTGATCATAGGCATCCTCATAGAAACCGGCTTCTTCAAATCCTCCTGGAATGGCCAAAGCATCGTAGTCATCAAGGTTCACTTGATCGAGGGTCAATTCGGGCTGCACAATGAAATTCCATGTGCATTTCAATTGTTCATGAAGTCCCACCGTTACCAGGTCAGTCGTACCATCACCCTCTAATTTATTCCAGCCCAATACATCTGTAAACACACTTGCTTCTACCGCTTCGAATCCATTGGATAGCAGCATCAATACTTTTTTCATCGTGAATCCCCCTTATTTATATTTGTGTTTATTATATAAAAAGCGAATTCCCTAATACATACGATAAATTATGTAATCATTTCATTTCTGTTTATTTTATAATGTATTTAGGTAAATTCTATTAACAATAAAAAGTGGGTGTGATTGAATTGGATCGAACGGATAAAAAGATACTTTCCTTGCTGGAGAATAATGGGCGCATGTCCATGAAAGAACTGGCACATGAAGTTTCTTTAACGGCTCCAGCAACGAAGGAACGGGTGAATAAATTAGAGGAAAGCGGAGTGATAAAAGGATATAAAACGGAAATATCACTTGAAAAACTTGATAGGCGCATAACGGCATTCATCTTATTCGAAACGGATAGATGCAAAGACTTTTATCAATTTAGCTTGAACCATCCGGAAGTGCTGGAATGCCACCGGTTAGCCGGTCAATACAGTTATTTGATTAAAATAAGTACATTTTCGATGGAAACGCTGGAAGACTTCGTCGATGAAGCCATTAAATACGGGAAGTCGTCCACCCATTTAATATTTTCTTCCGCATCGAAAAATATTTTTTCCGGAGATGAGGTATAATCGGTTTTAAGCAATGTACTAACCATATTTTTTTAATATAGGAGCAATTAGCAGGAAAAAACTCCACCCATCTAGAAAGTAAATAGTAACAAAAATCACAGTTGGAGTTCAAAAAGGGAGTGGGGAAGAGTGAGTTTTGTTTATGAGGAAGAAAAGATAATGGAATTCCTTTTGCAGAATAAAAGTGAATTTGAAGAATATCTTTTATCAGAAGCTGTCAATGTCAGGGATAAAATTGAAGAAATTCTGCTGATTGGAAATGTCGACCTTTTGAATAATGCCCATAAGCTCATCCGTTATATAGTGGAACAGAATGAAACGGATATGATTGCATTTGCCGAACAAGAGGGAGTTACGTGGGCAACCCACTCTTTGACGCTTTCGTTCAAGCTGGAATGGATTCAGGCCATCCGCAGAACGCTTTGGACATTTCTTTATAAATTCGAAAGTGCAAAAGTAGTCTTCAGTGAATCCAAAACCTTTTTTGAATTAGAGAAAAAAGTGAATGAAAAGGTTGATGTATTTCTTAAATCCTTTTTCGTCAGCTACTCCGATTACAAAGACAAATTAATTCTTGCTCAGCAAAACTTGGTGGAAAATCTATCCGTCCCAATCATTCCAGTCACCCCCACTACCTGCGTCCTTCCGTTAATTGGGACAATCGATAATACACGTATACAGATAATCGAGGAAAAAGTATTGCAGGAGATAGGTGAACGGCGGATACAGACCTTGATTTTGGATTTATCCGGTATCATCGAAATGGAAGTTGAAATCATTAATGATTTATTGAAAATCCTCGATGGAACGGCAATGATGGGGTGTAAAGCTGTAGTGACTGGATTACGCCCTGAAGTGGTAACGAAAATGATCCGTTCAGGGGTCCAAATCGAGAATAGAGCTGAAACAAAGGGGACGCTGCAGCAGGCCTTGAAGGACTATCTTGTAGTCACGTGAAGTGGGAGCCGCCATGTTTTGGTGACTTTCTTTTGCAGGTAATTTGGAATATAAAGGAAATTTATTTTCGGTTTTATCTTATTCATATGAGTAAATGGAATGGGGAAAGGATGCTCCGAACAGAACTGAAACTTGGTTCCGGAAAGCCACCCCCTTTACGCCGACTGACTGCCAAGCCCTCATCAAAGCAAGCATCTAGCGGGTCTTGGCTAACCAGTCATTCGGCAGGAGTGCCACAAATTTCTTCACTTCAGCAAGGAATACACATATGTATCATGAGGGATACCGTTTTGGTAAATATAACTCCTTAATATCCCTTCCTGGATGAAGCCCAGCTTAAGCAAGAGCTCACTTGATGGCTGGTTTTCCAGGAAAACGACCGCGCCGATGCGGGTTAAATCAAGGTCATTGAAACCGTAAGCGATAATTTCCTTAAGTGCTTCTGACGCAAATCCTTTCCGCCAATGTGCTGGATGGAGTTCATAACCGATTTCCGCCCGTCTGTATTTGGGACTGTGGGCATGAAAACCGATGGTACCAATCAATTCCTGTGTGTCCTTTCTTTCAATTCCCCATCGGATAGCTCTTTTTTCAAGATAGTTTTTTGCAAAAGACGCTATGATATCCTTCGCCTGTTCGACATTTTCCAATGAATCCTGGCCATAAAAGCGGGTGACTTCATCTTTTGATAAGCATTGGAAAACCGCTTCCGCATCACTTTCACGAATTTCCCGAAAGCGTAACCTTTCCGTGTTCAATTCAGGAAACATGTTTATCCCTCCTCATATATCCGTTTTACATCTATTCGGCTCCCGCGATGTTTTTTCCTTTATTATGAAGCGCCTATTTTGCCGGTATTTTCAGTGGTAATCGGACAAGCTAACATTAGTTCAACATAAATAGCTTTGAATGAAGGGGAGATAGATCATGGGAAAAAAACATCGTAACCGTACTGGTTCACCGAAAAAAAATAACCATATTCCGAAAGCGGACATCATTGCAGAACATGAAGCGCATGGTAAAGAATACTCTGCGAATAAACGAAAGAACGGCCCTGGTTCCAATACAGATTGAGTAAACTTAGTGACCGCTCTTGCCTTTAAGGGAGAGCGGTTATTTGTGTTTCTTGCCACCGAAGGATCCATCCTATATCTTAAAGAATGAAGAAACATTGAAGGGAGTCAGGATAATGAAAGCACTTGTCTTTGATGATTTCGGCGGGCCCGAAGTTCTGTCTGTAAGGGAAATTGCAGAACCTGAACATTCAAGATCAGCCGTGATCGTACGAATGAAAGCAATCGGATTGAATTTTGCCGATGTATATAGAAGGAAAGGGAATTATCATTTGGTGGGTGATCCCCCATTCATTCTAGGGTATGAGGGGGCAGGGGTCATCGAACATGTCGGGGAAGATGTCCATCATCTGAAAGCCGGTGATCGTGTGGGGTTCGCTGATGTTCCCCATGCCAATGCGGAGCTGGTTTCAGTTCCAGCTGATAAACTGTTACCTCTGCCTGAGTACATTTCCTTTGAAACGGCCGCATCCGTTTTACTTCAAGGATTGACTGCCCAATATTTAACCCATGACAGTCATCAAGTTAAAGCAGGTGAAACCATTCTGGTCCATGCCGCTGCTGGTGGAGTCGGTCAATTACTGACACAGATGATCAAGATGAAGGGCGGTCAGGTCATTGGCTTGACCTCAACAAATGATAAAGCGGCGGTTGCCAAACAAATGGGGGCGGCTCATGTTTTCCTTTACGGTTCGGACTGGGTGGATTCCATCAAGGCTGTAACAGGGGGGAAAGGCGTTGATGTCGTTTATGAATCAGTGGGCCAAACCTTGATGGATAGTTTCGAGGCGACCAAGACTGGAGGAACGGTTGTATTTTTTGGAATGGCAGGCGGTGATCCAGAGAAAATCGATCCAAGAATGTTAATGGATACATCGAAAGCATTAATAGGCGGAGACCTTTGGAACGTCCTGACTACCCATGAAGAACGGACAAGAAGAACAGCAGAGCTGTTCCAATGGATTCTGTCCGGGGAAATCCTCATCAAGGAACCGACTCTTTTCTCTTTGGAAAATGGGGCGGATGCACATAGACTTCTTGAAAGCCGGAAAAGTTCGGGGAAAATATTATTAATGCCATAACAAGTCATAAGGGCCTTCCATTCTAAATGGGGCTCTTTTACCCGTATAGCGGCCTCCTAGATTCAACACCTTATTCATACTGATGTTCAAAACCTTTTTCAGTTCCTTTATATAGACCCATTCTTAGACCCTTAGAATAACTCTGGATAAATGCCCTTGCCCATGCAGGGGTCATGTCCTGCCTTCAAAAAAAACTGCTGCGCAAGTTCCCTTATCCACAAGGTCCATAGGCAATACACGAATTCAGGGGAGAAATCCACAATGTGCCAATCACCAAACCACAATCGTCATTCTGCAATTAACAGTCGGCCTTCGTTACAAGCAAAAAAAAAGAGAACGGATCCGTTCTCTTGGAAAACAAATGACCTATTAAAAGGCTTAAACCGGGTGATTTTTTAAAAGGAAAAGGGGAGAACGCCGAGACGCTCCTTTTGGATCGCGAAATAGGATTGGAGGGTTTCCTTTTTCTTAGTGAGAGGGAAGTTCCGGACAGCCGGGGCCACTGCATGATTGCCGAACTTAAGAAGCAAGGTCAACAGCCTGTCCAACTGGTCATATGTATCGTTCCTAATGCGCGTCATATATTCGAACGCGTCCTGCTTATCAGCATCTGTACTTTTCCTTTTTCCTTCTGCCCGGAATTCTTCTGTCACTGTCTTTACACGGGAAATGAGCCATGTTTCGCACCAGTCGTTCAGCACATGGCGGATGAAGTCTGCTTGTTGGTACTTTTGGAGAATGGGTTTGATATGTTCAGCCATTTCCAAATCATTCACTTCCCGGCAGAGAGCTTTCTCGGAGATGTTTCTATGAAAATGATCGCGTTCAAGCAGGCTTTTGATGGATTCCGCCTGGTGGGCATACTTGACCATCTGTTCCAATGTTTCATTGTACATGATCTTGCTTAAATAAGCAGAGGCTTGTTTTGGGGCAAGAAGTAACTGCTCATTGGCAGGAATCGCCTGGCCAAATTTCTTAAGAGAATGAGAATAGACGAAACGGGCTAACTTCTGCAGTTCCTTTTGGATATCATTGGAGATGTTTGTCGTTTCCTGCAGAAATGAACGGAAAATATATTTGCCTACCCGTTCCAATTCCCTGCATACAGAATCATTGATATGCCCAAGGTAGCCAGAGTCAAAAATCGTTCTACGCAACCATGTCCTTTCCGCCCTATTTTCCTTATACTGCTCCAACACGCCTTCGGTAAAGGTGAATACCAGAACTTCTTTCTTTGAAAAAGCCCTGCTCGCAAAAGAAATCGTCACTAAATGGCCTAAAGCTTCATGGATGGCATCGACTGCATCCAACAAGCGCTTCCTCGTGAATGGCGAATTGGAATCAGGAACGATTTCATTATAATCGAATAGGACTTCTTCAGACTTCAAAACGGACATTCGGAAAGCGCCCATCAGCAGCAGCCGTTTTCCATGAATCGTTAAGGTTTTGAAAGCATCGCAATAAAAGAAACGGTATTTCTTGCAATAACGGTCCGTCTTCCTGTTATAGCCAAGATTACTTGCAGGACCAAGGTTAAACTTATATAAAATATCTTCACCTTGATGAACAGGCACAAACACTTTTTTTAGTGATCCTTGTGGTGAGGTGAATTTAGTGATGATCTGCCTTAAGTACTTTTCTGTCGTTCCGACTCCTCGGGCCATCATATGAAGCGGGCTCTGGATGACCCCGTCCCAATCACTGTGGAGCAAGGCGTACAAACACGTATCGAATTCAGTGGAAGATACATTCCTTAATAGGTATTGGTAAGTTTCTTCATAAATCATAAGGCTTCGCCCCCTTTGGCATCGATCCTATTCTAGAGTCTATATAAACATTAAATCGATAAAAGTAGCATCGTTGGAGCAAATAATATTGGTAGTTTTTTTTACGTTATTTCGATATATTAAAAAATAGTAAAATAGTTGTACAAAAGTGATAAAATGGGTATATGGAAACGCACATGACAAGGAGAGATTTTTAAAACCATGATAATTTCACTACTCGTTTTCATCTTAAAAGGAATTTTATTGAAAGTGCCAATTGCCATATTGGGGCTTTCCTTGATTCCGCAGAGATGGACAAACGCAATCGCCAAAAAGGAGATACCTTTTTTCATTGAACAGGTGCTGAGACTTTTAGTTTCTGCTGCCATACTTTTTTTCGTTATCGATATCTTGCTGCTGGATCTCACTGCCGCTGCATTCTTTTCGAGTTTTGCCATTATACTTGGGCTCATTCTCATCATCGATTCAAGAATTTATGTGTACAGTGCCAGTGAAACTTCAAGCACCCGACGGAATCGGAGGGGAAATGAAGCAGCAAAGCAACCAAAAATACCTTGGAACGTACACTTCAACAGTTTGCTAGGTGCCGTTTTGATAGCAGCATGGGTCATCATGCTGTTCTACCCCATCACTTTTGCCGCTGATCTGCATGGATTGGCGAAAGTCGATAAGAAAAAAGAGCTGGAAGAAGTTCAAGATATAAAAACCATGCCGCTTGTTACAGTGAAAATGGCTGACGCAAAAGGCGATGCAGCGATTAATAAAATAGAAAATGCATCATATTTCACTGAAGGCGAATACCGTCTAACCAATATCAATGGTGAATTGGCTTATACATCGCCCATTGAAATGGACGGGTTTTTGAAAGCAGGGAAAGCGGAATACACACCAGGTTATAATCTGATTTCCGCCGTATCGACGGATAAAGGGGCAAGTACTGTCAAAGGGAAGATGCTGTATGCTCCCTCACAGTACCTCGATCATGATTTGGAAAGAACGATTCGCAAGGCCTATCCGAATAAAATCATCCATGATTCATATTTGGAACCGAACGAAGATGGAAAGCCTTTCTTCGTAGTTTCAGTCGGACATTATTTGAAATATCGCAGCGGTCCCGTAGTGGACGGGGTGGTATTGGTGAATCCGGAAACGGGGGACACGAAATACTATCCTAAAGGAAAAGAACCTAAATGGGTAGATCGGACATACACATTGGAAACAGCCCTGGAATATTGGACCTACTGGGGAAAATATGTTCACGGGTGGAAGAACCAGTCCTTGATTGGGCCGAAGAAAGATGTCCTGATTCCTAATGAGGATAATATGCAGGTTACGTTTAACGAAAAAGGCGAATTGATTTATGTAGTGGACTTCACCAGGGCTAAATCAAAAGGCAACTCCAAAACCCTTGTAGGTTATGGTGTTTTCAATGCCAAAACCGGTGAAATGACGTACTATAAAGGCGTCACGTCCGTTCTGACTGGTAAGGAGGCAAAATCCAACGCAAATGCGAGTGAGTTTTTGTCTAAATATCCAGGGTGGAAAGCCACTAATGGAATTTTCTATACGATTTACGGTGCTCCCACTTATGTGATTCCGGTTACAAAGGGCAGCAAGTTCCAAGGTGTGGCGATCGTGTATGCCAATAGTGATAACCCCCAAGTGGTCTATGGGAAAACGAAAGACGAAGCTTTCCGCAATTATAAAAAGCTGATTGCCTCTTTAGGGAAAGTCAGCGGTGTGACACCTCAAAAAGGATTTGAGATGAAAAAAATACAGGGGAAAGTTACAAGGATCAACGATGCCAATCTTTCAAATGGATACGTATTCTATTTAATTGTAGAAGGCAATGCCAAGAGATTCTCGGTGGACCCTGGAGTCAATGAGCTATCCGATGTTGTGTTGACGAATGTAGGGGACCGGGTTGTGCTGAAGGTGATGGATATGGAAGAAGACATCGTTCCAGTCGATCAATTCACGAATCTGGACTTACCGAAGAAATAAAAGCATGATTGAATCATGAAAAAAAAGCATTGTTATCAGCAATGCTTTTTTTTCATGTTTTTCGAATGATTGTCATTATAAGTCCGATAGGTTGAATGAATGGATGGATTCCATATAATATCCTTTTTGAATGACGGCTTTTATTGCGAAGTGCCCATTTATCCGTTTCCGCACCCGGTACAGCAGTGAAGCGATTTCTTCTGCCGTCACAATTTGCTCGGGATCACCGACTCTCTCTGGCCATACTTGCTGGACAATCTCTTCCTTTGAAATTAGGTTGTCCAAATTTTCATAAAGCAGCTTAAAGCAATTGAATTCCTTTGTCGGCATTTTAATGGGTGCTTCTTCATTGATGATCACGGTCTGAAGGTGCTCATTGATAGTGACGGTTTGCTGGAACTCGGGGTTCACCGGGGTGAAATCCCTTGTTAAATCGTTGTCGATGGAAATCATGAATTCAATCAGTCCATTGATCAAAGTAATTGAATCTCCCGGTTCAATGCGACAGGGATTGCCCGGTACGAGCGGCATCTGGTTCACCGAGGTACCGTGTTTGCTTGCCAAATCCTCAATGAAGAGCTGTCCCTCCTCCATATAAATCCGGCAATGTTCCCTGGAAACGAAGTCATTGTAAAGCTTGAAATCAGCTTTGGAGTGCTGGCTTGCACGGCCGATCAGCAAGCTTTTCCCTTCAAAAACATAAGCGAATTCCTCTGTTTGGCCTTTGTGCAAGGCTCTTAATACAACCTTGAAAGTTTTATAGATCATTCACTTCATACCCCTTAAAAAGTCTGAATATTTAAATTATTTTTATAGATTTATCATTTTGGCTACATGGCTGTTTAGCGGGTTCAATTTTATAATTATAAATTATCAGTCGCTTACTTACTAACGAAAAATGAAAAAATGCAAATTAGGCACAAAGCCATTATAACAAAGTGGAATGAAGGATGAAGAAGAAACTCTATTTTTGCTGATGCTCGCTTTGACTGTGGGAGAAGTGCTTCCTCAAAGCCGGCCAGGCAGCACCGGAAGAAGTTTGCGATGAAAATGTACCTTACGCTTGTGGAAAAGGAGTTGACCAAAGGTGAGTATGTGGAGAGATAGGATAAATGCCTTCAGCATCCTGTTGATGATCATTAGTATGATAGTATATATTATTTTTCCCCAGCCCTTTACCCTCATTCTGTACTGTATATTTGGCATTGCCTTTATTAGCCTGACTTTACTGAATTAAGCATATATTGGATTGGAAGAGGGATATAAGAGACGAAGCGGACAGAAAAAGGTGGGGGGCATTCAGAAAACATGAATCCTCCACACGATTAGCAAGTTTCTGTTCACCTGTTTGAGAAAATCATAGATGATATAAAAAAGCCTGCCGAATCGATGGCAGGCTTTTTTGATGCAAAATGATTATATCCCTTTATGTGGCTTAATGATGAAATTGTACTATATAAAAAAGTAAAAAATATGAAGGGTAATCAAGTCTTCTTTAAAATCATGGTTCGGGATGGGAGGTACTCTTATTAGATAAGTATGAGATTTTCATAAAAAAGTTTGAGGAGTTTTGTGATTCTTATGCCATTAAGGCTCCCGACTCTCGAATATTGAAAAAAGAGGCCATCCATTTTTGGACAGCCCCTTCCGCTAATTATAAAATTTCTAATAGAGCTCCATAGCATTACATTGGTCACTTCAGAATGTTACCCTCTATACTTCAGAGAAGGCATCTCCAAAATGAATTGGCTTTCAATCTTTGAAAACTATGAGAATACTGCAATTTTACGTGCGATGGATTCTGTTAAACGAGATGCTACTTTTGGAACAGCCCATTTAATAATTGGTGTTAACACCGCACCAGATAATCCGCCTGCATGGACTTCCACCGTACAAGTCATTAGTGTTTTACCATTAACATCTTCTGCAGTAAAGTGACCGCTTCCTGTAAAATTATCTGATAAACCTTTCAGTTCAAACTTAATATTTGAAGGTTCATTCCATTCGGTAATATCTACCTGCGCTTGTATTGTTTTTTTAATACCTTTCACACTACCTTCAAATGTCCAGATAGATTGCTTGTCATTTATGATTTCATGTTCTTTATAGGCTGGTACTGCCGTTGCCCATTTTTCGAGATCACTGACATAATCCCAAACTGCTTGTACATCTACTGGAACTACTACAGCATGTGTTCCCGTTGCCATTATGATCCCCACCTTCACTATGTATGAATTGTAACTTTACACTTCTACAAAATAATTATTACATAAAAAGCATAAACTTACATCCCTAATCATACATAGCTTTCCTTCTTCCAATCCCCCAATTTTTTGTGGAATCAAAATTTTCCAATCCTAAAAACACCCCTTTAGATAAACATCCAAAGGGGTGAAACGCCGTAACTTTTTTGAAAACATCGTGACTTTATTTCAAATCTACACTTAATAGCTTAGTTGCCAATTATGAAACGAAAGGTTTTTTCACTTTTCGTTGACCTATTAAACCTAGAAGTAAAGAAATGATCTTCGTTTCGTTAAATGTTTGAAGAGTACGGGGTCTAAGGAACCGATGAGGGGTGGCATTTTACCAATCGTTTTATAAAATCCCGGGGCGTCACGGATTTAACATAACTTTAAGAGAGCCATTTTTAGGAAGAAACGGTATAATTAATTGTTAGAAGTAGACATTAAAAAATGGACTGCAACCGAGTTTTATACCGTGTTTTAACTGAATCTTGAGAGAACGAACCTTTATACAAAAGTCAAAATTAGAAAAGGAGAAACCATGACTAATGAAACAGGATGGAATTTAGACAATAGCTATGCGCTTCTTCCGGAAAAGTTTTTCACGAGCACCAACCCGACTCCTGTACGTTCACCGGAGTTGGTCATTCTCAATGAGAGTTTGGCTGGAACTCTTGGTTTGGACGTGAAAAAGCTACAAGGCGAAGATGGAGTGGCGGTGTTTGCCGGAAACGAGGTACCTGAAGGTGCTTCGCCTCTTGCACAAGCATATGCTGGGCATCAATTCGGCCATTTTAACATGTTGGGGGACGGCCGGGCGATATTGCTTGGTGAGCAGGTGTTGCCAGAAGGAGAGAGGGTCGATATCCAGCTGAAGGGTCCAGGAAGAACGCCATACTCCCGCGGGGGCGATGGCCGGGCTGCACTTGGACCGATGCTCCGCGAATACATTATCAGCGAGGCGATGCATGGGCTTGGCATTCCTACCACCAGAAGTCTGGCAGTTGTGACGACAGGTGAAACGGTCATCCGTGAAACCGGGCTGCCTGGTGCCATCATGACCCGAGTGGCTTCGAGTCATCTTCGTGTCGGAACCTTTCAATTCGCTGCAAAATGGGGCACGCTTGAGGAACTCCGGACACTTGCCGACTATGCCATTAAGCGTCATTTTCCAGACATCGAAGCCGATGAAAGCCGTTATCTCTCGCTGCTGCAGGAAGTGGTCAAGCGTCAGGCTGAGCTCATCGCCCAATGGCAGCTGGTTGGCTTCATTCATGGGGTGATGAACACCGACAACATGACGATCAGCGGGGAAACCATAGATTATGGCCCTTGCGCCTTCATGGATGTCTATGACCCTGCAACGGTATTCAGTTCAATTGATAGACAAGGCCGCTATGCCTATGGCAACCAGCCGGTTATTGGGGGATGGAATCTTGCGCGATTCGCTGAGTCCCTATTGCAACTGTTGCATGATGACCAAGATCAGGCCGTTACACTGGCCCAAGATAGGATTTCTGTTTTTAATGATCTGTATCACGCTAATTGGATAGCGGGAATGAGGGCGAAGTTGGGGATATTCAACGAAGAGACTCAGGATGAAGCCCTTATTAATGGCATCCTCAGTATGATGAAGAAGCATGGTGCCGACTATACCAATACGTTCCGTGCTTTGACCTTTGATAAAGTGGAGGATACGGTCCTTTTCGGGGCACCGGAATTCGCTCAGTGGCAAGAGCTTTGGCAGGCGAGACTGGGCAGGCAGAAGGAATCGAAAGAAGCTTCGAATCAGTTGATGCAGAACAGCAATCCTGCAGTGATCCCACGGAATCACCGAGTGGAAGAGGCGTTGGAAGCGGCAGTGGAACAAGGGGACTACAGCGTGATGGAACGGCTTTTGGCTGTTCTTGCAAACCCTTATGGACATTGCGAGGAACAAGCTGAATACGCCGCACTGCCTGAGTCAACAAAACCATACCGGACTTTTTGCGGTACCTGATGATAAAACATGCATGGGGATTATGAAGGAGCTCCCGGGATGGAAGTTGATTCTTTGTCAACTTCATCCCGGGAGCCATTTTTGTTTATTTAGTAAAAAAGTTTTGTTTGAAGAATGTCCAGGGCACGGTCAATATCCGCTAAATCTTCCTTTGATGCATATTGCAGCCGGCTTTGGAAACGGGATTCCACGATTGCAAAAGCCTCGTTCATTATCCTTTCCCCGTCTTTGGAGAGGCGGATGTATTGTTTCCGTCTATCTTCCGAATCACTTATTTTTTCAATTAAATTCTTTTCGCTTAATTTTTTTAGTTCACGGCTCGTGTTAGGCATGGAAATATGCTGACAGTCACTGATTTCACTTGGTGTGACAGGCTGACTGACTGTTATATATTCAAGAATTTTATATTGTACCGGCGTGATGGAATCGGATTTTGCGTTTTGGGTCAATTCGTGTGTCACTTGATGTACGGAAGTTGTAAATGTGACCATTTTTTCAAAAAGGGCTTTTTTGTCCATAGCTTTCACCTCTCTTGTGAAGATATCAAAGATATTATCAAAATACAATTATCATTTGACAATAAAAAAATAGCGGTGTTATATTATAGTTATCAAATGATAAGTAATAGGGGGGACGTCATGAACGTGCTGGTCATCTACACATATCCAAATCAAAAAAGCTTAAGCCATGCTTTTTTAGAAAAAGTCATAAAAGGAAGTAAGGAGAACCCGAACATAAAGGGGCTGCAGGTATTGGATTTATATGAAGAGGGCTTCAATCCGCTCTTGGAGTTCAATGAGCATAAACGAAGGCGTGATATGCATCGTGATCCTCAGCTTGAAAAATATAGAAATCAAATTACCTGGGCCGACAAGATTGTCTTTGTCTATCCTATCTGGTGGGGGAGGCCTCCGGCAATGCTGATGGGATACATTGATCAATTATTTTCTGCGAATTTTGCTTACAGGGATAAAAAGGGATTGTTCCCGGAGGGTCTCCTAAAGGGAAAGTCGGTCGTATGTGTGTCCACGATGAAGGGACCTGCAAAGTATCCGCTTCTCTGGTTGAATGATGCGCATAAAATCTTGATGAAAAGAGCGTTATTCAATTTTGTCGGAATCAAAAAAGTGAAGTTTTTCGAATTCGGCAATATGGAAAGCCCAAAGGGGAAACAGACTCAAAAGCTAGAAAAGGTTTATCGGTATTTCAGAAAGGTGGCAAGCTAAGTTATTACGAGATAAAAAGAAGAACCCCATTCATGTATGGAACATCATGATGATTGGGGTTTACAGTATTTATTGTTTTGTTTTCACAAACCTCCAATTGTTCTTGATAAGGGTAAGGATCATACAAATCACCATGATCGTCAATGAAGCCAATCCGCTGAACCATATGCTTTGGAATTCACTTACATAAGGCTGGATGATGTATGAAGCCAAAATGGCCAGGACCGCGCTTATCGGTATGTAATCAGCGACTTTCCCTTTGCTGAATACGATGACCAGGATTGGTGCAAGTAATGCCGAGTATATATTGCCTGAGTAAAATAAGAGCTCCAACAGGTTGGGTGAGTAGAAGAGTGTAGCGATGAAAACCAATCCTCCAATACAGATTGAAAGCAGGCAGGCCATCCTTATTTTTTGCTGGTCGCTTTTTTTGGGTTGTAATGGTTCAAGAATATTGGCTACGATCAGGCTTACCAATGAATGCAGGCAGGCACCGAATGTTGAGGTGATTGCACTGAAAGCGCAGAGCACAAAAAGGATGAAAAAGAATGGTGTCGTGATTTTGTTTGCCAATCCAGCCAGGATCGAGTGTATGTCAGTGAAGCCGCCCGTAAAGATGACCATGATGAACAGGGATGAAAAGGAGAGCGGGAATATGATCCAGATTAGGCCGGATAAAGAGAATGTTAAGGGAACCTTTTTCATTTCCATCATGAATAATCGCTGCCATGATGTCAGGTCAAAGAAAAACTGGCCGAACCCGACAAGAAGTCCTGCTAAAAGAAAACTCCATAGATCATACTTATTGATTACGAGCATGTATGGATGGTATAAGCGAATCCCATCATAAACAGGCTGAATCCCTTCCTTGACGAAAAAGTATAAAGGAATCAAGATTACCGCGGCAAACATGAAGATGACTTGAAAAGCGGCGAATCCATGAATGAGCTTTAGCCCGCCGAATCCAGCATAAAGGACACAAAAACCGAAAAAAAAGAACAATCCGACATAGAGCGGGGTGTCGAAAAGAAACTGACATAGGGTGGACGCGGCCATTCCCTGAATGAATAAGATGTGTAAACTGGTTATGACCAGAATCACGATCAATATCCAATATCCGAGGGGGTGAAGCCGGGCTTTTAAATAGTCCCCGATTGTCAGCCCCACGGGGAAATCCTGCCGAACCCTCTTCCCGATGAAGCTGAACATGGACAGGGCGATCGCTCCCATCAGTGCGTATCCAATCCCTCCGAAGACTCCATACTTCACCATCGATTCGGGGGAGGATAGGATCGTGGTTCCTGTCACCCAGCGTGCGAGGAGGGAGATGATCCCTAAACCCATCCCGATTTGGATGGGGCCTTGTACGTATTCTTGAAATGTACGTGATCGCAATGTTCATTTTCCTTTCTCGCGGAACTCCTTGGGCGTGATTCCCTCTATCTTCCGGAATAAAGTGCTGAAGTAATGCTGGCTATTGAAGCCTGAGTTTTCAGCGACGTCGGATATGCTCCAGCTGGTGTTATTGGTTAAGGCCCTTTTAGCGGCCTTTATTCTATAGTGCATTAAATATTCCGAAAAGGAAGTGCCGACTTCTTCATGGAATTTCCTGCTTAAATAAGTCGGGTTGGTATGCACTTCACGAGCGATGTCCGAAAGGGAAAGTTTTTCGGCATAATTTTCGTGAATGAATGAAAGTGAATGGTGAATAAGGGTTGAATAGTTTTGAGAAGATTCCCTTTTGTCATACTTGGCCAGGACTTTATGCAAATCACTTTCTATGACGGGTTTCGTTAAATAATCAACCACGCCTATCCTGATGGATTGCTGGGCATAATCGAAACTTTGATGCGCGGTCACCATTATGATTTCGACTTCTTTGTTAAGTGCCCTTAGGTCTTCACCAAATTCAAGACCCGATCGCCCCGGTAGATTAATATCCAGGAAAGCGAGGTTGATTTTATGATTTTGGTTGAGGGTCAGTGCCTGACAGGCATCAGCAGCTTTGTGAAACGTCCAAAAAGGGTATATGGACTGAATCATATATTCCATTTGTTCAAGGACCAATGGTTCGTCATCAACTAATAATACATTCATTCCGGCTCCGCCTCCTCCAATTTCTTTTCAAAAACAAGTGGCCATGATACCTCTACTTTAGTTCCCGATTCATTAGAAGCGATATTCAATTGTGCACGGTCATTAAAATACAAATATAGACGTTTTTGGATATTATCCAGGCCATGGCCGCCCTCGTCCGTAACGGAAGATTCATTTCCCATTAATCCATTATCCGCCACTTCCAGATATACCATCTGCGAATCCAGATGGAACCGGATATGCAGCAGGGCTTCCCCCACTTTTTTTTCCAAACCGTGTTTAAACGAATTCTCCACCAATGTCTGGAGGATGAAGGGCGGGACCAGTGCGATTGATAATGGTTCTGGGCACTCCATGTCAATCTTGAGCCGATCACCGAAGCGAAGGGTCTGGATGTCGAGATAATGCTGGGTATACTGGATTTCCTGGGAAAGGGGGATCAATGGTTCTGATGCTTTATATTTGAATTTCAGGAATTGCGAAAATGCCTCTAAGGCCCGTATCAATTCAGCCGTCCTGTTCAGGCGGGCCAAGCCCAGTATGACATTCAGTGTATTGAACAAAAAGTGTGGCTGGATTTGCTGGTTCAATTTATTATACTGTGCTTCTTGCAGTGCTTGCTCCAGGCGGATCTCTTTGTTTTTATTTTCAAGAAGGTCGATCCTTTTCTCGAATATGAATAGAAATAAAAGAGCGATAGCCCCCATGATGGGAGCTAAAATGAAGAGCATGATAATTAATGTGAATCCTTCGTAACTTAGCATGGTGAACCTCTGCTGGTTATATTTTTAAATAACTTGAATGATTCTGTTTATTAGTATCATACTAAAGACCCCTCCGGAAATCTACAGCTTATGACACAATGTGACAAGCGACTTGATGATTTTGTGCCGTTCTTTTTAGTTCAGGCAGATGTGTTTTGCAGATATCCTGTACAAAAGGGCACCGTGTATGGAAGCGGCAGCCGCTTGGAGGGTCGATGGGCGAGGGGACATCACCCGTCAAGAGGATCCGTTCTCTTTCATGCACAGGATTCGGTACTGGGATGGCCGATAGCAATGCCCTTGTATATGGATGCTGCGGCTGTTCGAAAATGGACTTTTTATCGGCTATTTCGACTATCTTTCCGAGATACATGACCATCACCCGATCCGAGATATGCCTGACCACGCCTAAATCATGTGAGATGAAAAGGAAGGTAAGGTCGAACTGGCGCTGTAAGGATTTCAATAAATTCAGCACTTGTGCTTGAATGGAGACATCCAGAGCAGATACAGCTTCGTCACATATGATCAATTTTGGGTCCACTGCAAGAGCCCGTGCAATGCCGACCCGCTGTCTCTGGCCGCCGCTGAATTCATGCGGGTATCTTTCCATGGATTCCGGTCTCAGCCCGACATGTCCCAATAATTCTTCAATCCGGCTTTTTCGGTTTTCTTTAGGTACTACATTTTGGATGGCCAAAGCTTCTCTGAGAATTTGGCCGATCGTCTGTCTCGGATTAAGGGAGGCGAATGGATCTTGAAAAATGACTTGCAGATCCTTCCTGGTACGCCTCATTTCTTTTTTTCCTAAACTCAGTAAATCCTTATCCTGAAAGTGAATGCTCCCGCTTGTTGGTTCATCCAATCGAAGGATGGCCCTTCCGGTAGTCGATTTTCCGCAGCCGGATTCGCCGACTATGCTTAAGGTCTCGCCCTGATGGATATCGAAGGTAATGTCATCAACGGCTTTTACATGATTGATGGTCCTTCCGAAAAACCCGCCCTTGATCGGAAAGTATTGTTTCAATTGATCCACTTTAAGCAGAACCTTTTTCTCTGCAGCTGGTACACCCATCATTACATTCCCACCTTCTCTTGAGCGTCATATTCCTTCTCCCATTGGGAGGTGAACATCCAGCAGCTGACCTCGGTGCTGGGACCGATAGCCTGGAGATCCGGAACGGCTTGTTTACAAATGTCCCTCGCATGTGCACAGCGGGGAGCGAAGCTGCAGCCCTTGGGCATGTTGTAAGGACTTGGAACGGTCCCGGGGATTGTAGCCAGTTCTTCCTGGTCCATGTCCAGACGCGGAAGGGAGTTCAATAAGCCAATGGTGTATGGATGTTTTGGGTTTGTGAATATTTCCTTGGCCAAAGTGTATTCGACGATTTTTCCTGCATACATGACGGCAACCCGGTCACAGGTTTCGTATACGACACCCAAATCATGGGTGATCAAAATGACAGCCGTCCCGAAATCCTTTTGCAGCGTCTTGATCAGTTCAAGGATTTGGGCTTGGATCGTCACATCCAGTGCTGTTGTAGGTTCATCCGCTATCAGAACCTCAGGGTGGCAGGCAAGTGCCATGGCAATCATGACCCTTTGCCTCATTCCGCCGCTTAGCTCATGCGGCTCCTGTTTTGCCCTTTTTTCAGGTGAGGGGATGCCGACGAGCCGAAGCATGTCGACCGCTTTATTCCATGCTTCCTTTTTTCCCAGCTTTTGATGGAGCCGGATCGCTTCCGCAATTTGCTCGCCCGCTGGATATACGGGATTCAATGATGTCATCGGCTCCTGAAATATCATCGAAATTTCATTGCCGCGTATGGACCGCATCTGTTTTTCAGACTTCGTAAGCAAATCCTCCCCTTTAAAAAGGATGCTGCCACCGGCAATCTTGCCGGGCGGAGATGGAATGAGCCTTAATAATGATAGCGATGTTATGCTTTTCCCGCTTCCCGACTCCCCGACGATTCCAAGCGTTTCCCCTTTATTAAGGGAGAAACTGATTCCGTTGACTGCTTTACTCGTTCCTTCGTCAGTGAAAAAGTGGGTTTGCAGATTTTTTACCTCCAGTATTTTATCATCAACCTGTTTCATCATCATACCTCCTTAGTTCAAGTCTATTCTTTTGTTAAAGTATCGATAGAGGACATCCACTGCTAAATTCATGAATACGAAGATAACGGAAGCGATGAGGACCCCGCCTTGGACCATCGGCAAATCCCTCGTTCTGATTGCATCGACTATCAATCTCCCAAGTCCATTGATGGCAAAAACGGACTCTGTCAATACCGTGCCGCCAAGGAGTGCACCGAACTGGAGGCCAACGACTGTAATGACGGGGATAAGCGCATTTTTCAGGCCATGTTTATAAATGATGATATATTCTTTCAATCCCTTGGCTCTTGCGGTCCGGATGTAGTCCTGGCGAACGACTTCAAGCATGCTCGACCTGGTCATCCTGGCGACAATGGCCGCTCCGCCGGCCCCAAGGGTTATGGCTGGGAGTATCATGTGGCTGAAAGTTCCCCAACCTGAAACCGGAAACAAATGAAGGTTCACGGAAAAGAAGTAGATAAGCATGAGGCCCAGCCAAAAACTAGGTAACGAGATTCCCAGTAAAGCAACGATCATGATGGAAATGTCAGCTGCCGAGTATTGCTTGGTGGCCGAGATGATTCCTGCGATCATTCCAAGGACGACGGTTATGAAAATGCTGGCAAGTGCCAGTTCAAGGGTGATGGGCAAACGGACCATGATTTCGTCCAAAACAGGGCGGCTGCTGCGGAGAGATTCCCCGAAGTCACCTTGAACCGCATGAAAGATATAGTCGACGTACTGATAGAGGATTGGACGATCCAGGCCAAGCTCATGCCGCAGCGATTCAATCGTTTCTTTAGTCGCTCCTTCACCTGCAAGCAGTGTTGCCGGATCTCCAGGGACCATTTGCATGATGAGGAACACAACAAGACTCACTCCCAGTAATACAGGTATGGTTTGGAGCACCCGTCGGATAATAAATACGAACATTTTCTCTCCTCCTTATTTTTTCATTCTTGGATCCAGGGCATCTCTAAGTCCATCCCCGAAGATGTTGAAACCAAGTACCAGTGTTGATATCGCTATCCCCGGAAACAAAGCGATGTGGGGGGCGCTGAACAAGTAATCCCGACCGCTGCTCAGCATCGCTCCCCATTCTGGAGAGGGCGGCTGGGCTCCCAGTCCCAGAAATGATAATCCGGCTGCCGACAGAATGGCCGTTGCCAGACGTAATGTGGCTTGAACGATGACGGGTGATAGAATATTCGGAAAAATATGCTTGCATATGATCGTGATATCAGTGGCTCCCAATGCACGAATGGCATCGATATATTCCAGCTTCCTGACTGACAATGTGGAACCGCGTACAATCCGGGCGAACATCGGTATGGAAAAGACGCCGACCGCTACCATTACATTGATTAAACTTGGACCAAGGGCACTGATGATGGCTAGGGCAAGCAAAATTCCCGGGAAAGCCAGCAGAACATCGACAATCCTCATGATGACGGTATCGATCCATTTTCCGTAATACCCGGCTGTTAACCCGAGAAGTATCCCAATGAACGCCCCGAAGAATACAGAGACAAACCCGACAGTTAATGAAAGCCTTGTCCCATATAATAATCTGCTTAAAATATCCCTTCCCTTATCATCCGTACCCATCAAATGTTCGGCTGACGGAGGCTGGAGTTTGTTGACCAAATCAATTTCATACGGATCCTGCGGTGAGATCAAAGGTGCAAAGATAGCCAATAAAATATAAAAAAGTACGATGTACCCGCCTACCAACGCCAATTTATTTCGTTTGAATTTTTTATAAAAGGCTTTCCAGTGTCTTAGTTTCGGAGATTTTCTTTCGTTTACATTCAATTCGTTATGATTGATTACGACCTCTGGCTTCATTGGACTTCCTCCTTTTCTTTCATTCAATTTATTCAAAAAAGGAATTGAAGTAAATATGATGCGGAAAAGCAGTAAAGATAATTAAAAAATGAGTAAAGATTCTGAAAATATACTATTTCATTTTTTTTTATAATTTACATAAGCCCGATGTACCCATAGCTGAACGTTACTTGGAGAAACAAAGGGAGGATGAAAAGGGAGGAAATAGAATGAGAAAAGGTATGATTGGGTTGCTTTTTGCCTCTTTAATAGGCATCTCATCCGTTTTATCAGGGTGTGCAGCAGAACAAACCGGCAGCAAGGAAACAGAGGAAAAAGCGAAAGAAGGAGGAACGCTGATCGTCGTGCGACTATCTGATGCGACCACCTTGGACCCTCATTTCATAACAGACATTCCATCGGCAAACGTCATTTATGAAAAGGTTTATCAAACATTGGTCGTTCCTGACAAAAATATGGATCCTAAACCGCTGCTCGCAAAAGAGTGGAAACAGCTGAATGATGTCACGTGGGAGTTCAAATTGCAGGAGGGAGTGAAATTCCATGATGGGGCTCCATTCAATGCCGAAGCGGTGAAAACCAATTTCGACAGGATACTGGACCCGGCAACAGCATCGCCGCAGGCTGGTAAATTGGAAATGATCAAAGAAATCAAAGTCGTTGACGAAACGACTGTACAATTCAGGCTGAAATATCCTTATGCTCCGCTGTTATCGATTTTAGTGAGTAATGAAGGAAGCATCATCAGCCCTAAAGCGATTAAGGAAAATAGTGACAAATTGGCTCAAAACCCTGTTGGGACAGGGCCATTCGTGTTTAAATCGTGGAAGCCTGGTGAAGAAATCACACTTTCGAAAAACAAGGATTACTGGGGGGATAAGCCTAAGATCGATGGAGTGGTATTCAAGGTCGTCCCTGAAGATGCCACGAGGATTGCGATGATTGAAACGGGTGAAGCACATGTGACAGATCAAGTGCCGGTGACGGAGATTGATAGGATCGAAGCTTCGGGCACGATGGATTTATATCGCACGGAGGGACTTGCCGTTGAATACTTAAGCTTCAATGTTAAGAAAAAACCTTTTGATGATGTGCGGGTCCGCAAGGCGGTCGCTCATGCCATCGAGGTGGATTCCATCATCAAAGGGGTTTATAACGACATCGGTACGAGGGCAAATTCGACAATGAGCCCAAAGGTGTTTGGATATGATCCGGATATAAAAGGCTACGACTATGATATTAATGAATCGAAGAAGCTCTTGACTGAAGCGGGTGTCAAGGATGGTTTGGAGTTTACACTGACGACGAGCGATCGTAAGGAAAGGATCAATATGGCCGAGGTGATTCAATCCCAGTTAAAAGGAATCGGAATCAAGGTCAAGATTCAAGTCCTTGAGTATGGGGCTTACATTGACGCGACAGCCAAGGGCGAGCACCAGGTAGCGATAGGCGGCTGGGGCAATGCCACCGGCGATGGAGATTATAATCAATTCAATCTTTTCAATAGCAAATCCCAAGGTGCAGCGGGAAATAGTGCATTCTACAGCAACCCGGAAGTGGATAAATTGATTGAAAATGCACGTAAAGAATCGGATAGCGATAAACGTAAGGAACTATATTCCAAGGCACAAGCAATTGAAAGGGAGGAAGTTCCATATGTTCCGATCCGTAATTATGAACACTTGGCCGTATATGGCGAAACGGTTCAAGGGCTTTGGCTGAATCCGGCAAATTATTTAATGCTTGATGACGTAACCGTGAAGTAGGCATTCAACACAAAAAGAAGGCAGCATAAGGATGTTATGCTGTCTTCTCAATTAGGAGGGGAAAATATGATCGATATATTGCTAATCCATGGGACCGTGATAACCATGGATCAAAACAGGAGAATTCTGCCGGATGGCGCCGTCGCCATACATCAAGGAAGGATTTTAGCCGTTGATTCCAGCGAAAAACTGAAATTGCAGTATGAGGCTGTAAAAGTCATCGATTGCAGCCATCAATGCATATTGCCGGGATTGATAGATGTTCATGGGCATGGGGGACATTCCATGTTCAAAACGATCGCAATGGAAAATATTGATTTTTGGATGCCCATCATGACGAATGCGTACAAGCATTTTGTTACAGATGACTTTTGGTATTACGAAGGAAAGCTATCCTCACTTGAGAGATTAAAGGCGGGAGTGACAACCGGGGTGAGCGTGTTAGGATCCATGCCGCGGTCCGATGAACCGATTTTTGCCATCAATCATGCAAAAGCATACGCCGAAGTGGGGATCAGGGAAGTGGTATGCACAGGGCCATGCAACCCCCCATGGCCCCATTCATTCAGCCGGTGGATTGACGGAAAGAGGGTGGTGAAGGAAGTTACCTATGAAGAGGTGCTACAGGGGGCGGAAGCTGTCATCGAGGCGCTGAACCATGCGAATGAAGACCGCACCAGAGCCTTCATAACACCATTTGTCATCGTGACATCCGTGGATCCCTCCAATCCCACATCTCCTGACAGACTTTATGGGCTGAATGATCATGACCTTTATCAAGCGAAGAAAATTAGGGAGATTGCCAGGAAATATAATACACGCATTCACTCTGATGCCTTTGGCGGGATGATTCATTTAGCGATACAGGATAAGGAAAATGCCCTATTGGGTCCGGATGTCCATTTGCAGCACTGTCGGGGCATTTCCTTCGATGAGGCAAGAATACTGGCAGAAACAGGTACCAACGTCAGTGCATCACCTGGATTTGGCCAGGTTCATGCCCGTACCCCGATAACTGAATTATTGGAGATGGGTGCAACTGTGGCAATCTCCACGGATGGGACTTCCCCTTCCACAAGTTTCGATATGTTTCAGGCAATGAGGAAAACACAGTTCGTTCACCAGGCAGCACTTAGGGACTACTATTATTTACCGCCAGGCAAGCTGTTGGAAATGATCACGATAGATGCTGCGAAATGCATTGGCTGGGATGATGAAATAGGCTCCCTTGAGATCGGGAAAAAAGCGGATGTCATTACGGTCAATCTGCATCAGCCTCACCTGACCCCTGAATTCATGCATGTTCACCGGCTTGTATTTCAAGCAGTGGCGAATGATGTGGAGCATGTCATCGTGGATGGGAAATTGATCATGGAAGGGAGGAATGTACGGACGGTCCATGAAAGTACAGTGCTTGATGAAGCGAATGAGGAGGCATATTCAACGATAAAGCGTGCGGGGCTCGAAAAGTATATGCAACCGACGAAATATTTCTGGGGCCATGCCAGGGCATATGTAGATGAAAAGCGATATGACGAACGAGAAGAAGACACTGCCGCGATGGTGAAAGGGGAATAAGATGAAAACCAAGCTTAAAGGAAGATATGTAATTGGGTATGATGGACGCGATCATGTCATTTTGGAAAACGCCGAAATCGTTTATGAAAAAGACACGATTCTGTATGTCGGAAAAAATTATCCAGGAGAAGTGGACGAAGTAATGGATGCCGGAAACGCCATTATCAGTCCCGGGTTCATAGATTTAAATGCATTAGGGGACATTGACCATGATATTTTACATTTTGAAGCTGATGCCGACAGACAGAAAAACCTTCTATGGTCAGAGAATCATATAAAAAGAGGACATCCTGAATTAATGACCGGGGAAGAAGAAGCTTTTAAATCACTCTATGCTTATTCACAACTCATCCTTCATGGCGTGACGACAGCGATGCCCATTACTTCCGTTTTTTATAAAAACTGGGCTGAAACCTATGATGAATTGGCAGCTGCGGCAGAACATGCAGCTGGATTGGGGTTAAGGATTTACCTTGGTCCGAGTTTCCAATCAGGAATGAGGGTCGTCCAGCCTGACGGGAATATTAAACTGCATTGGGATGAAAAAGCCGGGGAAGCGGGATTACGGAAAGCGGTCGAGTTTGTGGAAAAATTCGATGGAGCGTATGAAGGCATGGTCAGAGGGATGCTTGCCCCAGAACGTATAGAGTCCCAAACGGCAGATCAATTAAAACAGATTAAATATTACAGCGAAAAATTGGACATACCCATAAAGCTGCATGCTGCACAAGGAAGTTTTGAATTCAACACCATCTGGAATGCCCATCAAGTTACACCGATCAGATATTTGTACGATCTTGGCTTTCTCGGTCCAAGAACAGGGATCCCGCATGCCCACTTTGTTTCAGGATATAGTAAAGCGAAATATGGACAGGGTGATGACTTGGCTTTGCTTGCTGAAACGAATACAACGGTGATTCATTGCCCCCTGATCATCGGGAGGCATGGGGAGGCACTGGAATCTTTCGCTGAATATAAACGTGCTGGGATCAATATCGCCCTTGGAACGGACACATTCCCTCCTGATATGTTCCAGAACGTCAGGACAGGCAGCATGCTCTCACGGATGGTGGAAGGAGAAACGGAAGGCTCTGTCTATGCCGATTTCTTTCGGTCAGCCACACTTGATGCGGCCGCTTTTCTTGGCAGGAACGATTTAGGACGCATCGCTGCGGGGGCCAAGGCGGATATCATCGCGATTGACTTGGGCGGTTTTCATATGGGTGTGATCGATGATCCCATTCGAACCATGTTCGTAAGCGGGTCTGGGAGGGACGTTAAATTATCGATCATAAATGGAAAAGTAGTCATGAAGGATCAAATGATCCCCAATCTGGATTTAACGGAAATCAGATATAAGGGACAACAATATTTTAAGAAGATGAGAAGAGGATATATGGAAAGGGATTATCAGGAGCTTGCGGAGAAAGAAATGTTTAAGCCATCATTCAAGGTCGTGGAATCGATAAGCGAGACGGAAGCAATTCTTGATAACAAGTAAAGAAAATGAAAAACATAGTAAAGATATTCGAAAAAAATAGTCAGAATATTTCCTATAATTAGATAAATATTCAAAAAATGAAATTGGGAGGCAGAGACCATGGGGTTAAAACGTGGGACAGGTAAGCTTTTTCTAGTCATGATCATGGCTATCATCATTACGGGCTGTTCTTCTAACAATGACGTAAACACAACGGCAAGTGATCCGAACCGGGCATCAAAAGAAGGGGGTACATTGGTCATTGCCCGCTTATCCGACGCTGAGAATTTGGATCAGCAGTTCATGTCCACGATTAACGCCGCTAGCGTCACTCACCATAAAGTCTATGAAGGTCTTGTACAACGGGATGAGAATAGTGAGATACAGCCAATGCTAGCAGAAAAATGGAAGCAAATTGATGACACGACCTGGGAATTCAAGCTTAGGGAAGATGTAAAGTTTCATGATGGCACGCCATTTAATGCAGACGCAGTAAAAAAGACGTTTGATCGACTATTAGATCCGTTGGTTGCATCTCCGAGGGCAGTCGTGTTCGAAATGGTAAAAGAGGTGAAACCGGTTGATGAATTTACCGTGCAATTCATTTTAAAGGAACCATTTTCCCCTCTCCTTTCCATATTGGCGAATCACGAAGGCGGAATCATCAGTCCGAAAACGATTGAAAAGTATGGCAAAAAGATCATCCAGGAACCGAATGGAACCGGTCCTTTCGTTTTTGATTCATGGTCCCCAGGACAGGAAATCACATTGACGAAAAACGACAGCTATTGGGGAGACGAGCCAAAAGTGGACAAGGTCATCTTCAAGGTCGTCCCTGAAGACTCCACGAGGATATCGATGATTGAAACCGGTGAAGCGCAAATCGCAGAGCCTCTTCCTGTAGCCGTCATGGACCAGGTTGAATCTTCCCCGGCAATGGATGTTTACCGCAGTGAAGGGTATGGTACCGAATATTTAGGGTTCAATGTCAATAAAGAACCGTTCAATGATGTAAGGGTCCGTAAAGCCATCGCCCATGCCATTGAAATGGACTCGATCATCAAGGGCGTCTTTAATAATGTGGGGGTGAAGGCGAACTCCTTGATGGGATCTAAAGTTTTCGGTTACAACGAAGACCTCGAAGCCTATGATTACAACCTGAAGGAAGCGAAGAAACTGATGGCCGAAGCCGGATATTCAGACGGCCTGGATGCAGCCATCCTGACAATGGACAGCAAAGAAAGAGTTAACTTGGCCGAGGTCCTGCAATCCCAACTAAAAGGTAT
This sequence comes from Peribacillus sp. NPDC056705, assembly GCF_043656335.1. Lineage (NCBI taxonomy): Bacteria > Bacillati > Bacillota > Bacilli > Caryophanales > Bacillaceae > Peribacillus > Peribacillus sp. NPDC056705. The sequence goes on from NZ_JBHTYI010000011.1 coordinate 85,352, forward strand.
AGGGATTAATTTGAAGGTACAGGTGATGGAGTACGGTTCGTTCGTGGAGCAAGTGAATAAAGGGCAATCGGAAATGTTCATCATCAGTTGGAGAAACGCGACCGGGGATGCCGATTATAATCAATATAACCTATTTCATACGGAATCACAGGGAGCGGCAGGAAATACATTCTTTTACAGCAATCAAAAGGTTGATCGTTTAATAGATGCCGCCAGGAAGGAAAAAGAAGAGGGGAAACGCAAAGAACTATACGCAGAGGCACAGGAAATCGAGATGGGTGACACCCCGTATATTCCTGTAAGGGTCATAGAAAATGTTGCTGCAGTCGCTAAAGAAGTAAAAGGATTTTCAATCAGTCCTTCAGGCTATCTGGAGATAAATGACGTAACGATAAAGTGATGGGAAGATAAGATGAAAGGGGTTCATCCATTTTAGGGTGAATCTCTTTCTTTGGCGCAATAAGTAAAAATAACATAAAAACGAGTAAAAATTCTGAAATGATTTGTTGATTTTTAGAACTATAATGAAAGTGATGCATATTCAATCTGGAGTGGAAGGGTGAGTTTAATGTCTCAATCGTATTGGCTGACGAATGTATGCTTGGAAAATGGGTTTACTTATAATGAAAACGAAACGATCACCGGCACTGAAACCGGAAATTACCACATCAAGATTGAAAATGGAAAAATATCCTCGATTATATTGGCAAAGGAATCGATAACGGATCAGGACCCACAGCATGATGTTCACGGTCTCCTGATGGTCCCCTCGTTTAAGGAAATGCATATCCACATTGATAAAACCTACTATGGCGGTCCGTGGAAGGCTTGCATGCCTGCCATTAATGGCGTGAAAACCCGGATAGAAGAAGAGCAGGTCCTACTGCCGGAATTATTGCCTACCGCTAAAGTAAGAGCGGAAAAAATGCTGGATTTATTATTGGACTTCGGCTCTACCCATATACGCACACATTGCAACATTGACCCCGTCATCGGTCTGAAAAACTTGGAGGCCACCATTCAGGCACTGGAAGGATATAAGGATAAATTGACGTATGAAATCGTCGCATTCCCACAGCATGGACTATTACGCAGCAATTCCGTCGGTTTGATAAGGGAGGCCATGAAGAATGGCGCGAATCTGGTAGGCGGCGTCGATCCCGCCACCATTGATGAAAACATAGAGCGATCACTTGAAACGATCATGGATATCGCGGTCGAACACAATTCCGATATCGATGTCCATTTACATGATCCGGATCACCTTGGACTCTTCACCATGCAGCGCCTCGCTTCACTGACGGAAGACGCAGGCTGGCAAGGAAGGGTCACGGTCAGCCACGCAAGCGGTTTGGCAGATCTTTCAGTCCCGGAGGCAGCGGGCATAGCCGAAAGGTTTTCGGAAACAGGAATATCGATTACATCCACAGTGCCGATCTTCAGAACGATCCCGATTCCCCTTCTTCATGAAAAAGGGGTGAAGGTGGAATTGGGTAATGACAGCCTCACTGATCACTGGACACCCTTTGGCATCGGGGACAATCTGGAAAAGGCCGGTCGCCTTGCCGAGAGATTTCGCATGATTGAAGAACGTTCCTTAGCGCAAAGCCTGCAATTCATAACAGGAGGGAAGACCCCATTAAACAAGGACGGGATCAAGGCGTGGCCTAATGTCGGGGATGAGGCGAATATCGTGTTGCTTGAAGCCAGCTGTTCTGCGGAAGCGGTGGCTAGAAGGGCAAAGCGTGCCGCTGTCATCTTCAGAGGCAAGGTTGTTAGCGGATCTATTTCATCTTTTGAAACGACAGGTGTTTAATCTTCTATTAAAGAGAGTGATTTGATGAATGAAGCATACTGGCTTACAAACGTTACACTTGATAGTGGATTTGTTTTTGAGAATGGACGGATTGACCGGACGAAGACAGCTTCATACAACATGTATATAAAAAATGGGGTCATAAAGGAATTGCAATTAGCTTCAAGTATGCCTTTGAAAACGGCTGATCCTGTTCACGACGCGGGAAAGCTGCTTGCACTTCCTCCTTTCAAGGAGATGCATAATCATCTTGACAAGACTTATTTAGGACTGCCATGGAAATCATGCATTCCGGTTCCGAATTTAATCGAACGCTTAAAGTTAGAAGCAAAAGAGCTTGCTGAACTGGCTGAAACCGGTCGGCTCCGGGCTGAACGGATGCTTCAACTATTGTTAAGCGGCGGGGCGACGCATGTAAGGACGCATGTTAACATCGATCCATACATCGGTATGAAGAACTTGGAAGAGATTCAAAGTGCATTATATCGTTTCAAAGGGAAAATGTCATACGAGATCGTGGCTTTCCCTCAGCATGGACTGCTAAGAACGAATTCAAAAGGGTTGATGAGACAAGCGATGAAAGAAGGGGCGTCTTTGGTGGGCGGCCTGGATCCTGGCGGCGTGGATAATAATATAGAAGCTTCCCTATATGAAATGGTCGATTTGGCAGTTGAATTTGATGCGGATATTGATATTCATATACATGATCCCGGTCATCTAGGTTTATATACGATCAAGAAACTCGCTTCTTTGATCGATGAAGCAGGGTGGAAAAACAGAGCGGCCATCAGTCATGCTTTTGCACTTGGTGATGTTTCAATAGGAGAATCAAATGAACTGGCCAGTGAACTATCAAAACTGGGGGTAGCCATCATGTCTACAGTTCCGATCAACAGGGTCATTCCCCCGATTGATTCACTGCATGAAAAAGGTGTCCATGTTGCCCTTGGATGCGATGGCTTTTATGACTCCTGGTCTCCGTTTGGTACAGGGGATATGCTGGAAAAGGCAGGCCGATTGGCCGAGAGGTACAACTGGAAGGACGAGTATGCATTGTCCCAATCGCTCCAATTCATTACGGGAGGGATCAAGACACTGGACCCTGAAGGAAATCGTTTATGGCCGAATGTGGGAAATGACGCTAGTATGGTTTTTGTCGAAGCATCTTGTGCTGCCGAGGCAGTTGCCAGGAGATCGAAGCGTGCTGCGGTTATGGTCAATGGAAATCTGGTTTACGGCGGACTCGATCGCGAATCTGCCTTGAAGTCGAATTGAAGGTCTATTTCAAGAAGGGATGAAGATCATGAATACAATCTATTGGTTAAAGAATGTTCGTTTGGAATGTGGTTACAAGATAGAGAATGAAAGAGTTACAGGAACGATGACCGGGCTATTTCATCTGTTGATGGAGGATGGAAGGATTGCGAAGGTTGTCAAAGATGGGGAAGCCATACATGATGATTTACCGGTGGAGGATGCAAAAGGGTTGCTGGCGTTACCATCCTTCATCGAAAAGCATGTTCATCTTGATAAGACACTGATGGGGGATGTTTGGAGAGCGTGCACTCCTTCTTCAAGTGTCATTGAACGCTTTGAAAATGAGAAGCGGGTTCTGCCTTCCATAGCAACAAGCACATGTAAACGTGCAGAATCTTTACTGGAAATCCTTTTAGCTTCCGGCTCTGCACATATACGGACCCATGTTGATATTTATCCTGAAGTGGGATTGCAAAACTTAGAGCAAGTGCAGCAGGCGCTTGCTGGCTATTCTCATAGACTCAGTTCAGAAATAGTCGCATTTGCGCAGCACGGATTGTTGCGGTCCGGTTCAGTCAAACTTGTCAGGGAGGCATTGCGAAACGGGGCAGGAATCGTCGGGGCGGTCGATCCAGCAACAGTCGATAACAATATTGAAGCATCGCTGGTTCAATTGATGGATTTGGCAGTGGAAGCGAACGCTGATGTGGACTTGCATTTGCATGATCCAGGCCATCTGGGCACGTTCACCATGAAACGCTTGGCAGCTCTTACCAAGCAGGCCGGCTGGGAAGGCAGGGTAGCATTAAGCCATGCTTTCGGTATCGGGGACGTATCCAAGGAAGAAGCCTATGATTTGGCTGACATTCTTAGGGATGCGGGGATTTCCATCGTCACTAGTGTCCCTATTAACAGGCAGATGCCCCCTGTTGATTTATTACATGAAAGAGGGGTTGAAGTATCAGTAGGAAATGATAATATCTTTGATGTATGGTCCCCTCTTGGGAATGGTGACATCTTGGAGAGAGCAGGAAGGCTCGCAGAACGTTTCAAATGGATCGATGAAGTTTCACTTTCCCGGACACTCGGGTATATAACCGGCGGAAAAACCCCGTTGGACGAAAAGGGTAACCAGGTATGGCCGAAAGCGGGAGATGCCGCAAGTCTGGTGTTAATTGACGCAAGCTGTTCTGCAGAGGCAATTGCCAGGCGTTCTGAACGTAAAGCAGTCATTTATAAAGGAAACGTAGTTTCCGGTTCACTGTATAAACAAAAGCAGTCAATTGAAAGGTAAGACTAATCGAAAAAGGATTTCCGGATACTTCCGGATTTCCTTTTTCGTTTTGGTTATGGAACGGCTTCCGCTTCCATGTACTTTTACTTACTTATGTTATATGCTGTGGAAGTGATTTTTTCTATATTGGTTAAGGAATCCCTTCCGTGTCATTGTCGTTATTACACAAATATATTTTAAACAGTCTCGCTTATCCCTGTCCATTTGCCTTGCAGCCTTAGTCAAGCCAACAAATTAGCAGGGAGCCGCAGTCTTTGTTACTATTAATGGTAACGTTATCATATCGCATGCCCCATCCGGGGACCGCGTTTATTAGCATGGTGCTGTCTTATCGCCTTTTTCAATGGAAGGGCAATTGAAATTCACCATGAGCTTGAAAAGTATCATGTTCAAAGGAGATGGAATCTATGAAAAGTTGGAGTTCTTCTGTGACTCTATTTTCTTCTTTTCAATGGTTGTTTTTTATTTTTGCAAATACGGTAGTAGTGCCCATATCGATTGGCGCAGCTTTTGATCTGCCTCCCGATGTTACGGAAATGACCATGAGAAGCTCGCTCATTTTCACCGGGATCGCTTGCGTGTTTCAGGGGTGGAAGGGGCATAAGTATCCACTCATGGAAGGTCACTCCGGTCTATTGTGGGGAGTGATGCTGAATCTAGGGTTATCAGCACCATCCTTAGGGCTCGGTTATGCCGAAATAGGAGGGGGAATTGCTACTGGCCTCATTGCAGCTGGTGTCGTGACCCTCATTATTGCTGCCTTCAACCTGATTTCTTTTGTCCAGAAGATTTTCACCCCCATGGTCATGACGGTTTATTTATTCCTTCTGACGTTCCAGCTCATCTTTGTCTTTTTCAAGGGGATGCTTGGGATTACGGAGAATGGGGAAATTAACATCCCGGTCAGTTTCCTATCAGTGGGGATTGTACTTCTAGTAAGTATATTAAAGATAAAAGGACCAAGGACCTTAAGCAATTTCTCTATATTGATCGGGATTATGGTGGGATGGATTTTTTACGAGCTGCTATTTCCGGAGGCCGGGGGAGAAATGGGATCGACGGGTGCCGCTTTTTCACTTTTCCCATTAGGTGCTCCAAATCTGGAATTCGGGATCATAGCGATTTCCTTTTTTGCAGGATTACTGAATTTGTGTAACACGTTCGCTTCCATTCAAGCCGCATCGGAATTAATCGGTGATGAAGCTGAACACAAGCAGTATCGGAATTCTTTATTCATGACTGGCGGTTTTACCATTTTCGCTCCGTTGCTTGGACTTGTTCCGTATACACCTTTTACTTCGTCCATCGGATTTTTGCAGAGCACTCAAATCTATGAGCGGAGGCCCTTCTTGCTTGGAGGCATGCTATTGACCATAATTGGGCTCATTCCTCCTTTCATCGCTTTCCTGGCCACCATGCCGATAACAGTCGGGAATGCAGTATTGTTCGTTGCTTACCTTCAGCTGTTCGGTACGGCTTTCAATAGCGTCAAGGGCCAGCATTTCACTTCAGACACGATATTCAGGCTTGCCGTACCAGTATTGATTGGAGTGAGCTTGATGAACATCCTGCCTAATGCATTTTCGAACGTTCCCACGCTTTTACAGCCATTTTTGACGAATGGGCTCATAATGGGCGTATTGATATCAATCGTGCTGGAAAAATCGGTGAACTGGAATCGTTATGAACAGCTGCAGAACTAAGACGACTTCGAAAGTAATGGCTATACATAAAGGATCGTCCTATTGAAATAAGGAAAAAAAGAAAACCGGAAGGGTGTTAACCTTCTGGTTTTCTTTTTTTTCAATGATCGTCCAGGTATTCATCGTAAACGGCTTTTGCAGAAATTAGGCGCTATAATCAGTGGCAATACCCACTCCCCTGACATATTTTGTTGAAGGAAGTATTTGACGTGGTATCAATTCCCTGACCATTTCGTTCAGATTTCCTGTTCTAAGCACTACCTTATAAATAATAAACGGAGGTTATATAATATGTATGAATTTCAAAATCAATTGCAAAACCTGTATGTCGATGATTTCCAGGTGACTCAGCCAGTTCCTTGGGATCAAAGCCAGTTCCAGCCAGGATATGCTGCTGACGATTCCCGACTCATTGGTTTCGGTTTTGGTTGTTTTGGTTGCGTTGGTTGCTTTATTGGGGGCTGTGGGTTCGGTCGTTGCGGAGGTTGCGGAGGTTGTGGGTTCCGTTGCGGGGGTTGCGGACGCTGCGGAGGTTGCGGCGGTCGTTGCGGACGTTGCGGCGGTTAAGTATCCAGATTTACTAAAGGAAGTCCCTGCATGTACAGGGACTTTTCTTTATTGCATTAGACATAAGGGACAAATTGTTGTACATAGGATTAAAGTGAAGTGCTGTGCTAATAGCAGTACTTAAAATGCATCGGGTTAGGAGGAGCGGAATGGTGAATTTGACCCCTTCTATGCGTTTGAAGGTGAAGAGAGATACGTTTTTTCTTCCGGAACCGAATAGAGGTGTGTATTTCAGGAATAACATAAGTTCGTTCCGTATGGAGGGCGGCTCGATCGTCCAGTGGATTGAAAAGCTATTACCGATGTTCAACGGAAACCATACATTGGGAGAGTTGACGGATGGATTGCCGGGCCCATACCGGAACAGGGTGATGGAAATTGCCGAGGTTTTGTACGGCAATGGGTTTGTACGGGATGTAAGTCAGGAAAGTCCCCATCAATTGAGGAATCAAGTACTTGAAAGGTATGCTTCACAAATCGAGTTCCTGGAAAGCTGCGGCGATTCCGGGGCTTACCGTTTTGAAACTTATCGAAAGAAGAAGGCGTTGGCCATAGGCTCTGGCCCATTGTTCCTTTCATTGGTGTCCTCGCTGTTGGAATCCGGATTGCCCGCATTCCAAATCTTCATTACGGACACGGTACCGACCAATAGAAAAAGATTGAATGAAATCGTGGCGCATGCGCGTAAGACGGACGACGAGGTTTCCATAGGGGAGGTCGTGCTTGAAAAGGGAGAAGAGATTGAATGGCAGGAAATCGTGCAGCCTTTTGACACGATTTTATATGTGTCACAAGAGGGTGATATAGAGGAGTTAAGAGAACTTCATTCGGTTTGCAGGCAAGGGAAAAAGATCCTGTTTCCTGCATTGATCATCAATCAAGTAGGCATGGCTGGTCCGCTTGTCCATCCGGATTCCAAGGGGTGTTGGGAGTCTGCTTGGCGTCGCTTACATCAAGCTGAGCTGGAAAAGATTCAGGCACCATCTTCCTTTTCCGCGACAGCCGGAGCGATGTTGGCCAATATAATGGTATTCGAATGGTTTAAAGAGGCTACAGGCGTTACGGCAGCAGAACAAGCCAATCAATTTTATCTGTTGGATATGGATACAATGGAGGGAAAATGGCATCCATTCATTCCCCACCCGGGAGTGACGGGAAAGGGGACTGCTGCATGGATTGAAGATTTTGATCAGCGGCTCGAACAGAAATCGGAACCGAGTAAGCCGGGTAAGGTGTTTATGTATTTCAGCCGATTGACATCCTCGGAAGCCGGGATCTTCCATCGTTGGGATGAGGGAGATTTAAAACAGCTGCCGTTGGCCCAATGCCGAGTTCAGGTTGTTGATCCGCTGTCGTCCGGTCCGGCCGAACTGCTGCCCGAAATCATCCGTTCAGATCTGACGCATGAGGAAGCGAGAAGGGAATCCGGTCTTTCAGGAGTTGAAGCATATGTATCCCGAACACTCAGCCAGCTCATTCCGACTCTTACACCGCTTCAGGGGGCAGAAGATATAAAGGAGTCGGCCGTCGGTATCGGAGCAGGGGAAACATTTGCTGAATGTGTCTGCCGTGGACTGCAAAGCTATTTGGATAAAGAGCTTGACAATAAGCGGTTCAACCAGGAGAAACTCATGTCGGTGCAGTTGGCTCAAGTGGAGGATGAACGCTGCAGGTATTATCTCCAAGCGCTGACCCGTCTGCAAGGAGAACCGATCATCGCATTGGGTGAGGAAGTGTCCGGTTTCCCGGTAGTTTGGGCAGGAACGAGCGACGGCTGGTCCGGAGCTGTCGGTTTGAATGTAACGGTCGCATTACGGAACGCGTTGCAAAAGGCCGTCATGAAAGTCCAAAACCAGACCGTTTGCCTCACAGCTCCAGATTTAGTGGCATCGCCTGTGCTTAAGGAAGAAAAGCCCTTGAATCTTGTGATTCCTTCATGCGGGGTGACGGGGGATTCCGAGATATTAAAGTCCGCCATTCAAGTCTTGAAGAAGAATAAGAAGCGAATCTTCGTTTTCGAATTAGAACTGGAAACTTTCTTGAAGGAAGAAATGGCAGGAGTGTTTGGGGTGCTTTTGCGAGAGGAGGAATCAGGGTGAAAACTGACGTATTGGTTGTCGGGGAAGGAGTGCTGGCCGACCATGTTCATGGGGACCTGTCCGGCCAATATCAGGTGAATCGCCAAACCGATTTCGAGGCAGGAATACCGCAAACGACGGCTATGGTCCTTCTGCTGCAAGATGCCTGGAATCCAGCTGTCCATTTAAAGGCGGAAGAGGTGATAAGGCAAGCGGGCATTCCATGGCTGCGGGGGTTCGTTTCATTTGGAGAGGGAGTGATAGGTCCGTTGGTGCGCCCGGATGTTCCTGGCTGCTCACAATGTGCGGACCAAAGGCATCTCATGGCCGGGCGTGATCGAAAAGAAATGTGGGAAATCCGCAAACAGCTGGAGGAAAATGGGGGGATGGATCGTGATGCGGCTGCATCACGCACAGGCCTTTTACAGATGGCCCACTTGATTTGTGCAGAGGTAAGGAAGGCGATGAAAGGAGAACGCGCCTGTTCGGAAGGGCGAGTATCAATCATCAACTTGAAAACGCTGAATGGCTCGTGGCACTCATTTTTACCAGATCCATTGTGTCTGGTTTGCTCAACATTACCTGATGACTCGAAGGAACGGGCCAGAATTACGTTACAGCCAAGCCCGAAAATCAGTCCCGACAGTTACCGTACCCGTTCAATGGAAGACCTGAATGAAGTTCTGGCCAAGGATTACTTGGACCATCGCACAGGTTTCTTGAATAATAAAATGATTGACCTTGTGCCGCCATTTGCCGATGTAAGTGTTAATTTGCCTTTATTCATAGGAGATGAGGGGGCGGCAGGCCGTACTCTCTCATATGCGGCCAGTGAGATGACGGCCATATTGGAGGGATTGGAAAGATATTGCGGTATGGAGCCCCGCGGTAAACGGACAGTCATACATGACAGTTACAACAACCTTAAGGATTTTGCGCTCGATCCGATCAGGATAGGGGTACACTCGAAGGAAAATTACGCACAGCGGGATTTCCCGTTTCAACCGTTTAATCCTGACCGCTCGATAGATTGGGTATGGGGCCACTCATTTTTGCAAGAGCGGCCGATCTTGGTCCCGGAATTGCTTTCCTATTACAGCTTGGGCTGCGGTCATGGGTTTGTCTATGAAACTTCCAATGGCTGTGCTTTAGGGGGAAGCTTGGAGGAGTCCATTTTCTACGGCATCATGGAAGTGGTCGAACGTGATTCGTTTCTTCTGACCTGGTATGCGCAGCTGCCGCTCACACGTCTTGACCCTTATTCTGCAAATGATAAAGAACTTGAGCTGATGATTGACAGGGCGAGGGCGGCAGCTGGGTATGATATCCATCTGTTTAATTCGACCATGGAACATGGTATCCCGAGCGTATGGGCGTTGGCTAAAAACAGGAAACAAAAAGGATTGAATATCATATGTGCGGCAGGGGCCCATCTGGACCCGATCCGGGCCGTGAAAAGCGCGGTCTTCGAGTTGGCTGGCATGATGCTGACACTTGACGATAATTTGGAAGAGAATCTGGATGAGGTTGAGAAAATGCTGCATGATTCTTCACTGGTACGGAAAATGGATGATCATGGCATGCTGTACGGTTTACCGCAAGCCGAAGAGCGACTGCAGTTTCTGCTGGATGATGACCGCCCAATGCGAACATTCGCTGAAGAATTCGGGGAAAAGGTGAACCATTCGGACTTGACGGAAGACTTGCAGGAAATCCTTCAGGAGTTTCGCCGATTGCAACTCGAGGTGATTGTGGTGGATCAGACGACACCGGAAATTGCACGAAATGGATTACATTGCGTGAAAGTGCTGATACCGGGGATGCTGCCGATGACATTCGGCCATCATCTTACCCGCATAACGGGGCTTGAGAGAATACTGAGGGTTCCGATGGAACTTGGATATGCTGAACGGCGGCTTGAATTCGAACAGCTCAATCCGCATCCGCATCCTTTTCCATAAGCGGTGATTTAGGAGGTTGGAGGATGAGTCTAGAAGCATTTTTGCACAATTTGCATTTTGATATCGAAAAGGCAAGTCCGCCGGATTGGGAAGTGGATTGGGATGATGCACCGCTGACGTATAAGCTTTACCGTGACTTGCCTGTTTTTCCGCTATCACTGGAGGTGCCGCTGACGCTGGAGGGCTGCAGCGGGCCTTCAAAACAGGACCTTAAAGGAATCGGTCATTTCCTCTGGTATGCATATGGCCTGACCCAAGTCAGTCAGGTATCGAGCTCCTCGGAATCTGAGGACCTCATGCAGTCATTCCGGCGTTTTCCGCCATCAGGGGGAGCTTTGTATCCAAGCGAATTGTACGTGTACTTGAAGATGGAGGGATTACCTGCTGGTGTATACCATTATGATGCGGCACACCACCGGCTGGTATTGCTGCGGGAAGGGAATTTTGATTCATATATAACAAAAGCTCTTGGAGAAAACTTTGATATGTCCGCATGCTTTGGCACGGTTTTTGTATCGACGATGTTTTGGAAAAACTTCTACAAATATAATAACTTTTCATATCGTCTGCAAGGCCTGGATGCAGGCGTGCTTCTTGGACAGTTGCTCGAAGTGGCGAAACGGTTTGGAATCGCCGCTGGGGTGTGCTTTCAGTTCCTTGATCGGGCCATCAATCACCTTCTCGGGCTTTCCGATGAGGAAGAGAGCACATATGCGGTGGTCCCCTTATCGGCAGACCCCGCATTTTGGTGTACTGTTGAAAGTAATAGTAACGGACCTGTCACTTCGACAGAATTATTGCCGGAATTGCCGGGCATTCAGCCTGAACACTATGTTCGGTCGCAAAGAATCAGGGAATTTCCGATGCTGACTAAACTGAATGCAGCATCCATGATCGAAACCACCCAATCATTCCGGCGGATCAGTCCGAAGAATGGGACGAAATCCGAAGGACATATTGTAGCCCTTCCTATCGTGAAGCGGCTGTCCTATGACTTGGCATCAGTTTGCCGGAAGCGGTTTTCACCTGAAATGGACTTCGCACTCGGGAAAGTCAGTCAATGGCAGCTGGCTTCTCTACTGCAGGAGGCAACCGCTTCGTTCTCCTATCGAAATGACTTGGATGGAAAAAACGTGAACGATGAACATCGCGTTTCATTATATGCTTGTTTGTATAATGTGGAAGACATACAAGATGGTGCATACCAATACGACAGCACGACACATACATTGCAACAGATACAATCGGGAGATCAGCGGGTCCGATTGCAATACGGAATGTCCCTCGATATCATGAATTTTCAGCAAGTGCCAATCTGCATACATGTAGTTGGCGATCGGGACCATTCCAAAACGCAACTTGGATATAGAGGATACCGCATCCAGCAAATGGAGGCGGGGATGCTCGTTCAGAAATTACTGCTAGCTTCGTCAGCGCTCGGAATGAACGGGCACCCGCTGCTCGGCTTTGATGTGGAAATGTGTGATGAACTTTACAAGATCGGTGGTGGTCCTCAAGGAAAAACGAGCCTGATCCAAATCCCGATCGGCCATCATCGGAATCGTCCCTGGCTGAAGGGAAGTTTGCATAGTTAAAAATGTAACGATAGCCTTCATTCCTTTTAAAGAATGAAGGCCGTTTCTATTCAATGAGGAAAATCCGATTATTAATAAAGGCACTTTTCGTTAAGATTGTTGTTTTTAAAACGAAACGATTTAAGGTTGATTGGATTGGAAGTGCAAGACTCCTGCGGGAGCACCGCCCGCCCCGCGGAAAGCGAGCATCTGGAAGGGAAATCAACCACACCACATTACTTGGCAAATGGCAACAAAGTATGCGAAAACAGCCTTAATAAAAAACTGGAACTTGAAAAACGGTATAGCTTCCAACCTAAGAGTGCAATAATCCCGGCCGAGGATTATACTGATATAAAAGGTTTTATCATTTAAGGGAATGAATAAGTAGATAAAAAAGCCAATAATTTGGAACGCTTTTAACAAAACCAATTTAAAGGATGTAGCTTATGGAATGGAGAACGGATAGAAAATCCAAGGAGCCTTTATATAAACAAATAGCTGGTTATATTGAGAGTGGTATTGCTGATGGAACATTTTTACTAGATAAGCCGTTACCTTCTGAGCGCTACTTGGCACATGAACTGGGGGTTAACAGAAGTACAGTTGTAGCAGCTTATGATGAATTGGAAGCAAATGGGTTAGTTGAACGAAAAAAAGGAAGCGGAACGATGATCAGCAAGGATATATGGGGAATCAACAGAAAACGTATGCCTAGTTGGAATAGATATATCGAAGCTGGTTCATTTTTACCCAATTTGCCGGTAACCCAAAGAATACGTAAAGAAACGGAAGGAAATAATCTAATAAACTTAGCTAGTGGGGAGGTATCAGAAGACTTATTTCCGGTCCAATCCTTACGTGAAATCATTTCGAGTAGGTCCTTTATTGGAAGTTTAGGTTATGATCACCCCCAGGGCAATGCAGTTTTAAGGGGCACAATTACTAATCATGTAAAACAGTATAGAAAAATTGATACTCATCCATCTTCCATACTCATTACCTCTGGTGCACAGCAAGCCATACATCTCGTTGTCCAATGCTTGCTAAAGCCAGGCGATGCCGTTGCATTGGAAGATCCATCATACGGCTACAACCTTCCCATTTTTCAATCCGCAGGACTAAGAACTTTTCTTTTACCAGTTGATAAGGATGGCATCAACCCAGAAGATTTACTAGCACTACATAAAAAACATCGAATCAGGATGATATTTATGAACCCTGTTTTTCAAAACCCAACAGGAACTGTACTTCATATCAACCGACGTAAAAGGATTCTAGAGATTTCATCCGAATATGGAATACCGGTTGTAGAAGACGATCCTTATAGTTTAACTTCCTTTTCTGGGGAAAAAATCTCTACTCTTAAATCGATGGACAACAACGGAAATGTTTTATATATAAGCTCTTTGTCAAAAATTGTTGCTTCTGGCTTAAGAATTGGCTGGATAATAGGACCGAAACCAGTTATAGAGAGACTGTCTGATGCTAAGCAGCAGGTTGACTTCGGCCATGGCTCCTTCACTCAATGGATAGCAAATGATTTTTTGGAGTCAGAGTATTTTCCTGCCCATATTACTTATTTAAGAGAGCAGCTAGAAAAAAGAAGGAATGCAATAGTTTCAAGTCTTAACGAATTCCTGCATAAAGAAGTTGAGTATTTTTCGCCAAATGGTGGAATTCATTTGTGGTGTAAGCTGAAGGTGCCTTTGAACGAAATAAAGTTACTGGAGGAATCTATCAAAAGAGGAGTTATATACGTTCCTGGTTCAACATTAGGTACAAATAAGGAATATGTACGCTTTACTTTTGCAAGGGAAAATGAGGCTTCAATTCACGAAGGCATCAAAAGGTTTGCAGAGGCTGTAAAAAGTTTATAAGGATATTCTCAGACTGTAGACAAACTCGATTTTCATTGAGTTGTCTGCAGTCTTTTTATGGCTTGTACAACTTAGATGTTGATTTCCGCTCCAGGCACCCGCTTTCCGCGGGCGGTCCGGGAGCCTCCTCGGTTAACGCCTGCGGGGTCTCCCGTGGCCACGCTTTCCCGCAGGAGTCTCGTGCCTTCCGTTCCAATCCACTTTGTTTTATCAGTAAGAAAGAGCTTCTTTTGTCTACATTTTGTAGGGGTTTGTGCAATTTGATTTCCGCTCCAGGCACCCGCTTTTCGCGGACGGTCCGGGAGCCTCCTCGGCTTATGCCTGCGGGGTCTTCCTTAGACGCGCTTTTCCCCCAGGAGTCTCGCGCCTTTCTCTCCAATCCACTTTGTTTTACCTTTTAGATCGAACCCATTTGCCTAGAGTCTTTGAATAGAATCATGTTTAGAAAGCATTCTCATCTCTAAAACAATAGTCTTTGCATTTTTCTGTGTATATTAGCGGAAATTCAGCAAGTGGATGGTGGAAATTTCACTTAATTGGATGGTCCTAAAATTGGTTGTTCTTTTATTATAGAGAAGTAGGGTTTTCTAATATATTTACGATGAGCGATCGACCTGCCAATCAGGAACGATTTTTTGTGTAGTTTCACTACGATATTCGATGAGAATCAGAATAATTTGAAATGGCTCAAGGAAATGGATAATAATATGGGGAGGCATTTGATCATGACGATAAGTATAATATTAGTAGTTGCCATTAGTTTAGTTGCCTTGGTTGGGACCCTTTCGCTAGCGGGGAAGAGTGATAGTGATTATTCCGCGGCAACGAGAGGGAATTTGTTGAACCTTAGTTATATTTATATAGGTCTTGCCCTAATATTAACTGTGGGCATCGTCTACTTCGTAATAAAATTAGCCTAAGATATCACGTGAATGATTGCTATAATAGCATATCAAAATGTATATAGGCTTAATTTATAAAGCTCATGTTTTGTAAGTGATATACAAGACATACTCTATTTGCAGGGAATTGTGAATTTGTTCACATATGTGGCGAAAATGTGAACGAAATAATCTGATTGATACGTGAAAAAATCACCATTGCAAGCTGGGTGAACAAGAAACACGGTAATAGAACGGTCACTTCAAAGAAAACCTGACCGCCTCTTTCAATTAAACTTTAAATTAGGCTTTTCTCGTTAAGATTGTTGTTTTTAAAACGAGACTATTTAAGGTTGATTGGAGTGGAAGTGCGAGACTCCTGCGGGAGCAGCAGGACAGGTGAGACCCCACAGGCGTTTACACCGAGGAGGCTCACCGCCCGCCCCGCGGAAAGCGAGCATCTGGAGGGGAGATCAACCACACCACATTACTTGGTAAATAGCAACAAAGTATGCGAAAACAGCCTTAAATTATAACGTTGCGGAGATGATGAAATATGACAGTGCCTGTATTGATTTTGACTATTATCTTAGGTTTGCTTAAATTATTAGTTACCTGCCTACCAACCGATGCAGTGAATTGGATTCTGGGTAAATTTAAAATACATTCGGAAATTAGTGGCGAGGATGCAATCGTAACCTATGATGGAAATCGTTTGGAAGGTGAAGACAAAGTTCAAGTCATTAATTATTTTAACGAAGCTAAGTTTTTGAAAAAGAATCATATATTCCCAGGGAACGAGGAATTGTTTTTACATCCAGAGAACAGTGGGATTCCAATAATGATTGATACTAAAAGAGGAAAAAGCGATGTTCGATTATTTGTGTACATTTACAATGACCATGTGGATGTAGTCAAACAGTACAAGAATAAAGTAGTTGCGTATAGTCTTCTTTCCGAGAGCCTCCAAGAACGTTCCATGCCAGTCATAAGGAATTTAGTTTAAAAGGAATATATAAAGTGGACTGCATCCCAATTGTTAGTAACATCCAAGCATTGGCGATGCAGTTTTTTATATTAACGGATCGGCCAAAAGTCAGTCGTTCTCGGTCAATACCTTTAAAGTCTTTTCCCTGATGCTGATCCTTTTTTTATAATCTTTAGCGACCAACTCTGTATATATTAAATCAAAAAGTAATAGCAGCGGAAGCAATGGTGAAATGTTTTGCCCCATATGCATGCTGTTCTTGCTCGTGACCGATAGCGATATATCGCCAAGCTGTGAAAGCTCGGACTTTTTATCTCCTGTGAAGATCAAGATGCGTGAGCCTTGCTTCTTTGCAATTTTAACTGAAGAAATCACTTCTTTCGTTGTTCCGGAAATGGAAATGCCGATGACAACGCTATTCTCGTTACTTAAAGCTGCATCCATCATTGACTGATGGGGATCTGTAATGGCTTCAACAGCTAAGCCGATACGGAAAAACTTGGACTTGAACTCCTGGGCCGCTATACCTGAACTCCCAATTCCATAAACATGAATCTTATTTGCCTGTGTAAGGTAAGATACAGCTTTTTGGATATCGTCATATGTGGTTATATGAAAGGTATTATCAATGATACCTAAGTGGTCTTGATACAGTTTAGCGAAATAATCCACCTGCTTGATGTTCTTCATATTTTTCGGTGTATTGCGGAGATCCACGAACCTTTTTAACTCATGCTTGAACTCATTGAACCCGGAAAAGGCTAATTTCTGGCAAAAACGTGTAATGGTTGCAGGTGAAATATGAAGCTTTTTAGCTATTTGACTAATGGTTAACTGACTTACTTCTTCAGGGCGCTGCAGAATGTAATTGGCCAATTCTTCTTCTGTTTTGGTGAATTTGTCCATGCTGCACTCAATGCCATATATGAGGTTTTCTGCGAGATATTCCATTTGACCACCCATTTCAAATTTCTTATATGTATTCATAGTTTAATGTATCCATTAGGGACGTCAATAACCGAATGATCCATGAATCGTAAAAAAGACCCAAACTGTTTCCAGTCTGGGTCTTTTCATTACTATGTGCAGCGTTCTATTCTTGGATGGCATCCACGAATCTTTTAGTGATTTGCTGCGGTCTGGTAATGGCACCGCCCACTACTACTGCATGGACATTCATATCCAATACAGAGCGGGCGATTTCCGGTGTTATGACATTTCCTTCCGCGATCACTTTCGCTTTTTTCACTGCTTTTACGATCTCTTTAAGCACAGCATAGTCATCCTGATATATTTTCTGGCCGAACGTTTCGTCCGTATAGCCGTATAAAGTGGGCGCTACGATATCGAATCCTAAATCGTCAGCGAATATGGCTTCCTCAATGGTGGATACATCGGCCATTAGTAAAACATCTGGATATTTTGCTCTTATTTCACCATAAAACTGCTTTAACGTTTTACCGTCCGGTCTTACCCGGGATGTAGCATCCGTCGCAATGATTTCCGCTTTGGATTCCATCAATGCATCAATTTCGGCCATGGTGGGAGTGATGTAGACATCGTTTTGTCCATACACCTGTTTAATGATCCCTATGACTGGAAGGTCCACATTTTTCTTGATTTCCATTATGTCAGCTACAGAGTTTGCGCGAATGCACTTCGCACCGCCTTCCTTGGCAGCAATGGCCATGCGCCCCATAATAAACGAGCTGTGCAGCGGCTCATTCTCCAATGCTTGACATGATACAATTAAGCTTTTGTGAATTTTATCCAGCACCTGTTGCATGTTTAACACGTCCTTATCGTTATCTATGTTCTTAATGACCCAAGTATTCTTCCACTTCATTTTTGATGATCGTCACTTGGGGACCGTATACTATTTGAATGCCATTTCCTTTTTTTACGACGCCTTTTGAACCGGTTTGTTTAATGACGTCTTCTTTCACCAACGATTCATCCTTTACCGTGACACGCAGACGGGTTGCACAGCAATCGACTATATCGATATTTTCCTGTCCGCCTAAACCATTGACGATGGTTTGGGTTCTCTCTGATGCGGTTACTTGTGTAACGGCGGCCTGTTCATCATCTTCACGGCCGACCACTTTCAAATTCTTCTTCCTGATCAAGAATTTAAAAGTGAAGTAGTATAGGAAAAACCATGGAATGCCGACGAGCAGTACATAAATCCAGTTTGTTTTACTGATACCCTGGAGTATCCCGAATAAAGTAAAATCAATAAATCCTCCAGAAAAGGTTTGACCGATCGTTATATTGAATATATCTGCCATCATGAAGGCAAGTCCGTCAAACAAGGCATGAATAACATAAAGGATCGGGGCGACAAACAAGAAACTGAATTCAAGCGGTTCGGTGATGCCTGTTAAGAAAGAGGTCAAGGCAGCAGAAAGAAGCAGGCCGGCCACGACTTTCTTATTTTTAGGTTTAGCGCAGTGATAAATGGCAAGTGCAGCGCCGGGTAAACCAAACATCATCGTGATGAACCGTCCGGACATGAACCGGGAAACACCCTCATAGTACTTGACGGTAGTCGGATCGGCCAATTGCGCAAAGAAGATATTCTGGGTCCCGCTTACAATCTGCCCTTTTATCTCCATCGTTCCGCCTAAAGCTGTTTGCCAGAAGGGAAGGTAGAAAATATGGTGCAACCCTAAAGGCCCAAGCATCCTTAATATGAATCCGTAAAAGAAAGTCCCGATCGTACCTGTGCTCGTTACCAGCGCACCTAATTGGTTTATGAAAAGCTGGAAATAAGGCCACACGATAAAAAGCACGGCTCCAACCAAGATGGACGCGAAGGAAACGATGATCGGAATGAAACGGGAACCACCGAAAAACCCTAAAACTTGCGGAAGCTGAATTTTATTATATTTATTGTGTAAAAGTGCGGCAACGATACCTACTATGATACCGCCAAACACACCGGTCTCCAGTGTTTGGATCCCGACCGCCATTCCCTGCCCGGCACCTGCCAAATTCTCTTTGGCAAGTTCCCCGTTTATTTGAAGCAGTGCATTTATTGAACTGTTCATGACGAAGTAGCCGATCATGGCTGCCAGTGCTGCGGTCCCTTTATCCGAACGTGCCAATCCTACTGCAACACCTACAGCAAAAATGACCGGCAAGTTGCCGAATACGATGCTTCCTGCAGAACTCATGATCGTGAAAATGGCCTGCAGCCAAGCAAAGTCTAAAAACGGATAAGCCTCAACTGTATTTGGATTGGAAAGAGCGCCGCCAATTCCCAGCAATAAACCGGCCGCTGGCAAAACGGCAATCGGGAGCATAAAAGATTTCCCGAATTGCTGCGCTTTCTCAAAAGCTTTCTTCATAATAATTCCTCCCTTATTTAACGAGCCTTTGATACTCTCTATTTTTGATCGCTCTATACTAGCTATATTAAATCCATATGATAGCGTTTTCAATGCGGTTCAAGGTTATATCAATTGTTTTCAATCTTGCGCTTATTTCTCTGAAAAAGTTTTCATTAATAGAAGTGCTGGATTGGATATTAAGTTATATAAATATATTGAAATTCCCATATACTTATTTTTATAATTCGTGTATTGGTGAGTAAATGTGCTATTTAATTAAAAAAAAACATTTTTTTGTGTGAAATCCGAATATTATCTTGTGCAATAAAGAAAAAGTATATATAATTACTTCAAACGATAGTTTGGCAGGTGATAGTCATCTTACCGATAAACTCTAACGAAACGAAGAAAGTGCTTTCTCATATGTATAATGAGGTATCGAAGGAATTGTTCGGCTTTGGTACGACGCTGCTGAAGGTCACTGTTGAGCAGAATGTGATTACATTCCAGGCCAAACATCGACGTGCCCCGCGCTCTGAAGCTTTGGAAGGGGAAGTTCCCAGCCTGAAGCAGGAGGTTGACTTCCATATGTCCCTGCTTTATAAGAAGAAACTGAAACAAAAGCTGGAAACGCAAACGAATTGGGATATTGAAGCTGTCCTGAGGGATTATGACTCAGCGACGCAGCTGGCATTCACCAATATTGTATTGAAGGAAAAAATCATCTAATCATATAAATGGATTTCACTTCGGATTTATCTGGAGGGAACGCCACTGGAGAACCAAAGGATAAGTTTTATCTTTGTTTACAAAGAAAAGACAATCTTGGGTAGAATTTCAATTCTATTTAAGATTGTCTTTTTTTACATTTATATCAGTAAAAAGGAAAATTTAAACAATATAATTTTGGAGGTTTGAATGATGAAAAAAATATTTATGATGTTATCGCTTTTCACATTAGTTTTAGCTGCATGCTCTTCAAAAGAGGATGGTAAGGAAAAACCAGCCAAATTAGTCGTTTCCACTTGGGGATTCGCCGATGATTTCTTCCGTCCGGAAGTTTATGAGCCATTTGAAAAGAAGCATAATGTAAAGATTGTTGTTGATTCAGGAAATAACGCAGATCGATTGAACAAAGTACGCCAAGCGAATAGCGATGTGGATGTTATCTATTTATCCGACTACTATGCACAGCAGGG
This sequence comes from Peribacillus sp. NPDC056705, assembly GCF_043656335.1. Taxonomy (NCBI): domain Bacteria; kingdom Bacillati; phylum Bacillota; class Bacilli; order Caryophanales; family Bacillaceae; genus Peribacillus; species Peribacillus sp. NPDC056705. The sequence goes on from NZ_JBHTYI010000011.1 coordinate 105,885, forward strand.
CATCGATGAAGGATTATTTGAGAAAGTGGACCATAGCAAAATTCCGAATATTGATAAGATATACGACAAAGCAAAAGCGCCGAATGGCGATGACTTTGGACCAGCCTATACGATTGCACAATTTGGCATTGCCTATAATCCCGATGAAGTGAGTAAACCGATCGCCTCTTGGAAAGATCTTTGGAGCAAGGATTTGGCAGGGAAGATCACGATCCCATCCATCACTTCAACAACTGGACCGATGTTTTTGGATGCCGCTTCAAAAGTTAGCGGAAGTGAAAAGTTCAATGAAGATAAAGCCTTCAATCAAATGAAAAAGATCATGCCGAATGCGGTTAAGGAATATGGGCAAACATCAGAGTTCGTCAACATGTTCTCACAAGGGGAAATCGCTGCAGGCCCGATCATGGAAATGTATTTTGGCGATTTACAGGAAGCCGTTCCCAATGCCAAGTTCATTTCCCCTGAAGAAGGCGGCTACGCAGTGATGAATACGGTGAATATTGTTAAAGCCAGCGATCAAAAAGAATTGGCCGGCGAATTCATGAATTACATCTTAAGCAAGGAAGTTCAGGAAAAATCAGCGAAAGCGAAAGTGGATTCTCCCGTCAATACGGAAGTCAAGCTCTCTGAAACCGAAGCGAAAGGCTTAACCTATGGAGATGACGTCATTAACAGCCTGCATGTATTGGACATGAAGTTTGTAAATGAAGACTCTAAACAATGGATCGATCGTTGGAATCGTGAGCTTACACACTAAGAAAGAAACGAGGTGTGCTTGATGAAGAAAAAAATGATTCTTGATGTGGATACTGGAATAGATGATGCGATCGGAATCATCCTTGCTGTGAAAAGCCGTCAATTCGACATATTGGCGGTAACGACAGTGAACGGGAATGTATCACTTGATACGGCTACATTGAATACATGCAAAATATTGGATTTATTGAGTGAACAGGACATTTCAGTCATAAAGGGGGCAGATAGCCCAATTATCAGGAGCCCGTTTTTTGAACACCGGGTCCATGGCGAAGACGGGATTGGCGGAGCCTTGAAGGATGTGCCAGTCAAAAAGCGGCCGGATGATGGATTTGCTTCTGATTTCATCATCAATTCCATTTTGAATTTTCCAGGTGAAGTGACGCTTGTCATGACGGGACCTCTTACGAATTTGGCATTAGCGGTGAAAAAATGTCCGCAAATCACCAAGCTCGTTAAAGAAGTCATTTTCATGGGCGGAGTCGTTCAAGGGGTTGGCAATGTCACGCCAACCTCCGAATATAACACGTATGTCGATCCTGAAGCTGCCAAAATCGTTTTACAGGCGGGATTCACATCCATCACGCAAGTTGGTCTTGATGTCACGAGAAAGGTTCTATTGGGTGAAGAGCATATCCAATTGATTCAAAACCTTGAACTTGCCGACTATATAAGGGAAAGTACATCAGATTATCGGAAAAGGTATTTTGAACGTAACGGTATATGGGCATGTGCGATGCATGATCCATTGGCTGTTGCCATTGCTTTGCAAGAAGATCTTGTCAAAAGAGAAGAATATTATGTGGATGTTGAAACAAAGAGTGAGCTTTGTGACGGACAGATGGTTTGCGACTTTCAAAATAGGCTGATGAAGCCGCCAAATGCGCATGTTTGTCTGGATGTCGATGCGGAAGCGTTTTTCGACCTGTTCATTCGCATAATCAATTCATAAATCATACGAACAGGGGGTTCCGAGGTGAAAAAACGCTATCTATACCTGTTGCTGTTTCCAGGCGTTCTATTTTTAACGATTTTCATGATCATTCCGATCCTAATGACGATTGGCACGACATTTTTTAATGAAAGCGGCGGCTTTTCCGTACAAGGGTATCTCGATTTTTTCCAAGATCGATACTTTATTGAAATTCTGCTGACGACACTTAGGGTGAGTCTGTTCACGACAATCATTTGCATTCTATTAGGATTTCCAGCAGCTTATTATATTTCAAAACTGAAACAACGAAAAAAAGCCATCATGCTTTTGCTGACGATCTTCCCGCTATTGACAAGCCCTGTGGTCCGCTCATTCAGCTGGATGGTGATCATCGGTAAAAATGGTGTGGTGAATAAATTGCTCATGGGCATGGGCTTGATTGAAAAGCCGCTTGATATATTGTACACGCCTACGGCCATCATCATCGGATTGGTCCATTTATTCCTGCCATTGATCATCGTGACGCTGGTGGGTGTGATGGAGAACATCGAAACGGACTTATTAAAAGCGGCGGAGAGCCTTGGAGCATCAAGGTTGGCCGTATTCTCAAAAGTGGTCATCCCGCTTTCGGTCCCAGGATTGGTCATTGGCAGCATCCTTGTTTTTGTAGGGAGCTTCACGGCCTATACAACGCCTGCTTTATTAGGCGGGAAACAACGGGTCATTTCAACATTTCTTTATCAAAACGCGATTACATTGAACGAATGGCAAGTGGCATCGATTGTCGCTACCATCATGATTGCGGTGACAGTCCTTATCATATCGATCATGAATGGTTTGGCAAAAAAATTAAATCCAAAGGGGTAGAGGTGTATGCAGGAAAAAAATCGAGGATTGGCCCTGTTTACTCTCCTGGTGTTCCTTTTTTTACTAGGGCCTTTGCTTATCATATCCGTTACGTCATTCGAAGGCGGAAATATTTTGAAGTTCCCGCCAGAAGAGTTTTCTTTAAGGTGGTATGAAAATATTTTTAATGTGGAAATGTTTTTGGTCGCTTTTAAAACGTCCATCCTTGTTTCACTGGCAGGCAATCTTCTGGCACTGTTACTGGGAGTGCCGGCTGCCTATGCATTAAGCCGGTTTGATTTCAAAGGGAAAAGCTTGATTAATGCATTTTTCGTTTCTCCCATATTAATACCGGGAATTGTGCTCGGCTTTGCGTTTTTACGTTATATTGTGGGGGCTTATCAGCTTCCGATTTATGCGGCACTGTTTGTGGGACATACTGTTATCATGCTGCCGTTCATCATCCGCGTGATTTCTTCAAGCTTATCAAACTTTGACTTTTCCATTGAAGAAGCGGCGGAGAGTCTCGGCGCCAGTAAACTGGGCACATTCTTTACAGTCGTCCTTCCGAATATAAAATCAGGAATTCTTGCGGCAGTCATGATCGCCTTCTTGGAATCCTTCAATAATGTGGACATTTCAGTTTATATGACAGGCCCTGGAGTAAGTACGTTTCCGATTCAAATGCTGACGTATGTAGAGAACTACTTCGATCCTACCATTTCGGCCATTTCCGTATTACTCATGTTCATAACGGCTTTCTTCATGTTTATAGTAGAACGGCTCATGGGATTGTCTTATTTCACAAAACGATAAGGAGGTAATGATGGATGGCTTTATTCACTTTACAAGATATATCTGTAGCATATAACAAACAGAATATATTAAAAGATTTCAATCTTGAGATTGAAAAAGGGAAACTGGTATCCCTTCTTGGCCCGAGCGGCTGTGGGAAAACGACGACTCTAAGGTTAATTGCCGGGTTTTTACAGGCGAACGAAGGGAAGTTTTTATTCAAGGAAAAGGACTATACGAAAGTGCCCGTCAACAAGCGGAATTTTGGCTTTGTGTTCCAAAACTATGCATTATTTCCGCATTTGTCGATATTCGATAACATTGCATTCGGTCTCCGTCTCAGAAAGATTTCTAAAAGTGAAATCGAAAAAAAGGTAATGAATGTGCTTGAGATCGTTAATTTAAAAGGGTTTGAAAAGAGATATCCCCAAGAGCTTTCCGGAGGCCAAAAGCAGCGGGTTGCGATTGCCAGGGCGCTGGTGATTGAACCGGACATCCTATTATTTGACGAGCCATTGAGTAATCTTGATGCCAACTTAAGGGTGAATATGAGGGTCGAAATCCGCCGTATCCAACAAGAGCTGGGGATTACAACGGTATATGTCTCCCATGACCAGGAAGAATGCTTCTCGATATCCGACCAGGTGGCGATCATGAATAAAGGGATCATCGAGCAGCTTAGTGATCCTGCGACCATTTACAAATATCCTGAAACTAGATTTGTCGCAGACTTCATCGGCTTCAAGAACTTCATTGACTTCGATAAGCGGACAGATCATGACGGTAAAATTGAACTGAACAAATCCGGATACTCATTTGTGCTGAACAAGGATGCCCAGATGACCAATGCAACGGGAAAAACAGGCGCCATCAGGCCGGACGATCTGTTGATCAGGGAAAAAGATAACACGGGAGCTGTTCAGGAAAATGGTTTATCTGGCCGGGTTAAGGTAAGTACCTATCTGGGAAGAAGCTATCAATATGTCGTTGAAACTCCATTAGGGGATTTCACCGTGAACAAGGAAATGGCGGATTCCTATCGGACGGGTCAGGAAATCATCCTTGAAATTCCGAAAAACCAGATGGTGCTTGTTGACTAGCTTAGGAGGGTAAGTTATGCGAATGGATATGCTTGTAAGAGATATCAACGTGTTTAACAGCTATTTTAAAAGATTTATTAAAGGGAATGCTGCCATCAAGGATGGAAAGTTCTATTATATCGGAGACCGGGAATTGGATGCCTTCGAGTCGGATCGAATCGTCGATGGGCAGGGGAAGTATATGATTCCAGGCCTGATCGATATCCATCTCCACATTGAAAGTACGATGGTGACGCCTGCGACTTTTTCCTACGGGCTAATCAAGAATGGCGTGACGACGATCGTGCCGGAACCGCATGAAATGGCCAATGTTTTCGGGATTTCCGGTGTGAAGGAAATGATCAAAGCAAGTAAAGATTGCGTAGCGGATATGTTTTATGCCATCCCGAGTTCCGTTCCTGCCACGTCGATGGAAACAACAGGCGGTTCTATCGAAATAGATGATATAGATGAATTGATGCAAACCGAGAACATTAAATGTCTTGGCGAGATCATGAATTACTATGAGGTCATAACCGATCCGGATTGCAAAACGAATCAGATTTTGTCCCATATCCGTTCCCGTTATCCAGATCTGATCATAGAAGGGCACGTTCCTAAGCTGCTCGACCTGGACTTGCAGAAGATTGTTTATGCCGGAGTGAATTCAGATCATACGCACCAGACCGTGGAAGGGATGGATGCGAGGATCGCTGCCGGGATGTTCATTGAGATCCAAGAAAAATCAATGACTGAAGAAGTGATAGATTACTTGAAGGAAAATCAAGTGGATGAACATTTTTGCTTTGTCACTGATGATGTCATGACCGACTCTTTCCAAAACAGGGGACATCTGAATGTCCTTTTAAAGAAAGCCATTCAAATGGGAATGGCACCGGAAAAAGCGATATATGCATGCACCTATACACCTGCACAGCGGATGAGGATGTATGACCGGGGTGCCATTGCACCTGGAAAAACGGCAGACTTCCTGCTGCTATCGGACTTGGAAACATTTGAAATTGAACAAGTATACAAAACAGGTGAGCTCGTTTATGAATCTTCACGGCCATATGTACAAGAAGTGAAGGAAAGACAATTTCCTGAGCATTTCTATCAAAGTGTGAAGCTTGCGGAACTTACGGAAAACGATTTTACCATCACAATCCCGGATAAGCTTGAACGCAGCAAGTGCAGGATCATAAACGTGCAGAATGGTTCTACTTTCACATCTGAAACCCATGATCATTTAGATGGGAAGAATGGTCAATTATGCTGGGAAGAAAGCCCTTATGGTTTAATCGCCACATTCGAAAGATATGGGAAAAACGGTAATCGGGCGCACGGATTGATCACCGGCGATGTATTGAAGCGCGGAGCGGTCGCCACGACCTATTCACATGATAACCATAATCTTTTGGTGATTGGCCATAATAAGCAGGATATGATGATGGCCGCTAACGAAGTCATAAGGAAGCAAGGCGGAGTCTGCTGCGTTGAAGACGGCAAGGTCCTATCCATGATCCCTCTTCCGGTAGGGGGGATCCTTTCCGAAGAGCCAATGGATATCGTATCAAGGCAGGTTCAGCACCTGACAGATGGACTGAAATCGTTAGGCTACGAACACTATAATGTCATCATGTCATTAAGCACCTTATCGCTTCCTGTCAGCCCGGCCCTGAAAATAACCGACCATGGGTTGATTAACGTGAATGAAGGGAAAACAGTCCCTCTCATAATGAGTGATGAAGCTTAAACCGCAAAGGGGATTATCCACTGGATAATCCCTATTTTTTATGGCTAAAAGTCTTCTTTTTTTATTTGTATATAATTACCACTAGAGGAAAGATGTGATAAAATAGAAGGGCAACTGAGGATAGAGTGGTAGGTCACAGTTTTTCTTTTCCACCTAATGATAGATGGGAAAGGAGGTGACCGCTTGATTCATTTCTTATTGAACTTAATTACAGATATGGGTAAAGAGATATTTGTTGCTGTAGCAACCAGTCTTATCCTGTCTATGTTCGCCAAGAAACGGAAAAAGAACCACTCATCCTCCCAAGATGGCAATGGTTCTTCTTCTGACGATTAATTAAGTTAGTTGTGACCAACCACTCTTGCTAGTTGTCAGCCTCATGTTAGCGCATGGGGCTGTTTTCAGTTTATGTTAATATAAGGATAACATACCCCAATTTTAAAGTAAATATTCAGACAATGAAAAGGGGAGCTACTGAAGCATCATGGCTGTTAAAGCCAATGGCCCTTTGTTTTACATGAATAGATTCGGAGGATGGCCCAAAAATGAAAAAATGAATTGACTCTTTCTTACTGATATGGTATGTTAATTCCAATCTAAGAAAAGGTGTGGTGTTTTATGTCGGGAGTAGGTATCAACTAATTTAGTTGAATAAGGTATTTAATCACTGATATGCCAGTGGATTAAGTATGCCTTTTTTCACAGTGCAATTCTGCATTGTGAATACCTACCTTAAGACTGCTTCCTTTTCCATAAATCGTGTAACATGCAGGTGTTACGGCGAAAAGCATGGTGGGATTTGTCCTATCATGCTTTTTTGTGTACGCAGGTCTATTCGAGCTGCCCAATTTGTTATCGATTTTAGGTCCTTATAAGGCCGTGCCCGCAGGAGCTTTCTACTCAAATGGCTTGTTCATTTGTAAAGGTAGGGGGACCATTGCGGGCATTTTTTGGATTCGGGAATTAATCACTCACTCATTCAAGGAGGATCATTAAATGAATACAATGACTTATGAAAAATTACAATATATCCAACTCAAGGAAATGGTGAAAAACCATTGCGTAAGCGGTTTAGGAAAAGCGTTATTGGATCAGCTTAAGCCGAGCAGCATTTTGAAAGTCGTTAAAAATCGTTTGAACGAGACAACGGAGGCAAGGAACTTACTAAATGCGGAAAGCCATATTCCCTTGAAAGGCATTTCACATATTGGACTCCATATCGACAAACTGGAAAAAGGCATGATTTTGGAGCCGTCAGAGTTAGTGGCGATAGCAGACTTTTTAAGAGGCTGCAGGAATATCAAGAAATTCATGACCGATAAAGAATTCTTTGCACCAACACTGCATGCCTATGCCCGCTCCATGACTGAATTCAGGAGCATTGAAGAAGAAATCCAATTCACCATAAAAGGAAATGCTGTTGTTTCCGAAGCAAGCAAGGACCTGAAACGGATCAGGAACCAAATCATCAAGACAGAAAGCAAAATAGAGGAACGGCTGAATAAGTTCCTGAAGAGCGGAGCCAATAAAGAGTTCATTCAGGAATTTTTCATCAGTAAAAAGGATGATCGCTACACCATCCCGATCAAAGCCTCCTATAAAAATCAAGTGGCCGGAACGATCGTGGAAGTATCGGCAAAAGGGGCTACCGTGTTCATCGAACCTGCCTCGGTGACGAAATTGAATGTTGAATTGGCCAGTTTAAAAGCGGAGGAATCGATGGAAGAGTATCAACTTTTGGCCACATTATCGGGAACGGTTTTCGAACAGCTGAAACCGATCAAGATAAACATCGAGTTAATCAGTCAATATGACATGATCTTCGCAAAAGCCAAGTTCAGTAAAAGCATGGATGCCATCGAACCGAAAATCAATGATCATGGTCATATTAAATTAAAGGGCTGTAAACATCCCCTTTTGCCGCAGGACAGCGTACCTTTGGATTTTGAAATCGGGAAGGACTATCGCAGCTTGATTATTACAGGCCCTAATGCCGGGGGTAAAACAGTCGTCCTGAAAACGATCGGCATCCTTACATTGGCCGTCATGTCAGGGCTGCATGTTGCAGGGAAAGAAGGGACGGAACTTGCCGTCTTCGATCAGGTATTCGTCGATATCGGTGACAATCAAAGCATTGAAAATGCACTGAGCACGTTTTCATCGCATATGAAAAACATCTCGGAAATCATGGGGGCGTTAACCAATAACTCCTTGCTGCTGTTCGATGAAATCGGGAGCGGAACGGAACCGAATGAAGGAGCCGCATTGGCGATTGCCATCCTTGAGGAATTTTATCAGAGGGGCTGCATAACCGTTGCGACCACCCATTATGGTGAAATCAAGCGCTATTCGGAAATACACAGTGATTTCATGAATGCGGCCATGCAATTCAACAGTGAAACACTTGAACCAAAATACAAGCTGCTGATCGGTCAATCCGGGGAAAGCAATGCCCTCTGGATAGCCAAAAAAATGAATGTTCGTGAACAGGTCCTGCAAAAGGCAAAGCTCTATATCGATAATAAAGACTACGACTTGGAGCGTGTCCAGGAAGGGAAAATCAAAAAAGCGAAGCCAGCAGCCGTTCATAAGGAAGCAACTTATGAATATGAAGTCGGTGACAAAGTGAAGGTAAGCGAACTGAATGGCTATGCAATCGTTTATAAGAAAAAGGATGCATACAATAATGTCACCGTTCTTTTCGAAGATATCTTCAAGGAAGTTCATGCCAGTAGGCTCGAGCTGGAAATAAAGGCCGCCGATTTATATCCTGAAGGCTATGATCTCAATACTTTATTTGTCAGCTACAAAGAAAGGAAATTGAATCACGACCTTGAACGGGGGTCAAAGAAAGCGCTAAAGAACGTAGCAGCGGATATCCGGAAGAAGCTTGGTGAATAACCTGATGTAAAAATCAACATCGGCAGGGTATGAATGGATTTTAAGGGAAAGCCAAATGAATGAAAGACTTGAAAAAACACCTTAATTACCTGTAATTTTAGGATTTATTTTGCACCTGTTTTAAGCGTTATTTTGCACTTTTTCAATCAATAACGTTCGTAAAAGTGTGTACAAAAAAGAAGACGTTCGTAAAAGTACGAACGGTTGAGTTTCTTCTCAAAACAGCCGGCAGTTATGTTCGTTAAAGAGTCCCCGAACTTCAGTGGACTTTTACGAACGTCCTAAACGAACTTCCTATAGGGGTGGCGTCAGGAGAATGCGGATATACAACGTTAAGGGGTACCATTTTCATAGCATATTTACCTATTTTTCTGTATTTATTATTAGAATTTTATAGAAGTTCACCTGTTAAAGAAGAAAAACAAAATCGGGGTTCTAGTTTTTTTATCGGAGTAGTTTTAGCCTTGATGTTAACCATTCCAGAGATTATGTATTTCTTTACAATATAATTTGATCTCAGAAACGATTGTCCAGGACCAGTCGTATTCAGAAAAAACCTCTAAGTTTTTTCCCTTAGAGGCTTTTTTTATTGAATCTTATTGTAACGAGTATTCTTAAATTTTTAATAGTCCATAAATCTTAACGCCCTCCCGCATTGAGGACGCTTCTGAGTGTCCTTTTTGCTTTTTATCTTGGAACTTTATTACAGGATTTCTGCATACACGCTATCGTTCAATTTGCCGAACTCCACTTCGACTGGAAACATATCAATCCCCTGAAGCTTCATTCCTATAGAATCTTCTACCCAACCTATCAGCTCAGAGGTAAACGGTATGCCATTACTTTTCCGTTTGATTCTTTGATAGTGGCGATCGGCTCTCTCTGACCGCCTAAAAACCCCACAGAAAGCACATACCGACAGGAAGCTTCCTGCCAGTTATTATCATTAAATAGAAACTGATGACAATGGAAATGACCGTTCCAGACCAACTCCAAAAGCCATCCGCATGTTTTAAGCCAATCACTCATAAAACTTCAAAAAAAGCTGCAATGAATACCTTGATCCAGTTTGAGCTCATGAAATATTTTAGTCTAATATCCGCAAATGTCCCCGAACGTTTGCAGCAGAGATGACTTAATATATAACAAGGTTTTTAGTTTAATTGAACATTTGGAAATGAGGGCAAGTCATGACTGCTGAATATAACATTAGAAAAAATGCACTTCATCTTTCTGAAAAGGAAAAAAGGAAATATATCGATGCTGTTTTGGTCTTAAAAGAAAAAGGGATATATGATCGGTACGTAGCATGGCATGCTGCTGCAGGGAGATTTCAAACCCCTCCCGTTAAGCCCCCGAAAGCAGGGAACGTTTCATTAGCATCAACCCGCAGTCATAATGGTCATGGGGAGCGGTCTGGGGCTGACAACGCCAATATCCATGGAAGTCATGGTGTTCAGCGAAATGCAGCTCATAGCGGGCCGGCGTTCTTACCTTGGCATCGCTATTTCCTATGGCTGTTCGAACGCGATCTTCAATCCGTTGACCCCAGTGTGACCATTCCCTACTGGGATTGGGCAGCAGATTCAGAATTGGATGATCCAGCTTCATCCCCAATCTGGGATAGCGATTTCATGGGCGGAAACGGGAATAAAAAGAAAAACAACCTTGTCGATTCAGGTCCTTTTGCCGCTGGGGGCTGGGAAGTTCTTGATGAGGAGGGGAAACCTTCAGGGGGATTGAAACGGAACTTCAGATCTAGTAAACAAGTCGCAAACCTGCCAACGAAACAAGACGTTCAAAACGTATTGAAAATCACTCCTTATGATGCACCACCGTGGAATTCCGAAAGCAATCCAAGTTTCCGAAATCAGCTTGAAGGATTTGTCGATGGACCGGCCCTTCATAATCTTGTGCATGGCTGGGTCGGGGGACATATGGGTTCTGTACCTGTTTCACCTAACGATCCAGTCTTCTTTTTACACCATGCCAATGTCGATCGGATATGGGCAATGTGGAAAATCCAGCACCGGGGGGAGAAATATCTCCCGAGAACAAGTGGACCATTCGGCCATAACTTAAATGATCCTATGTTTCCGTGGGATATAACCCCCAAGAAGATGATCAATCATAGGAAATTGGGCTATATATATGATATGGAAAGGAAGATGGTGAAGGGAGATCACCATTGACTGAAGGTCAACAAGGCGCAGTGTGAGCACTGCGCCAATTTGCTGCTAGCATTTTGGGTTATATTCAGTTGTTAGAAGAAGAGCAGAGTATATGAATTGTCAAAAGACGATTGTTTGCCCATCCATGGACAATGAGCTGCGGTTTCAAGCATTCCAACTCAAACGTTCCACTGCATCAGAGGCAAGAGAGGGAATTTTTAAATTGTCCTTCAAATGCAAAAGAAAATCAACTGGATTCTTTTTGGTTGCAAAATCAGGAGGTTTTCTAATGAACAAAAAAGATTAGCCGTTTTAATTCTGGTATTTTAGTAGTCACTTATAGTCAAGTAACTTGTAATCTCCATACATGGGTTTTTTAGATAAAATTATTACATATCAAACATGTGAAAGAGGGTTCTTAATGGCGGATTTTATTATAAATAAGGCAGGGGCAAAAATTTATAAAGATATTACTGATTATTTAAATCGTGTAAGACAGAATCTAATACATACATATTAAATTAATAGCAGATATAGGAAAAAACACCGAGTAAGATGCTTTTTATCTTCCACGGTGCTTTTTTTACGCTTTTTACTTCTTCATCTTGTGGTTCTTTTCCAAAGAGATGTTTACGAACTCTCAAAACCCCATCTTGGTTATCTTCGACAATTCCTACCCAGAACTGGCAATCAAAGTAAAGTGTCTAAAAGTCAGGCTTTTTTGCGTTGTATCGCCAAAAGTCTATTTTACTTAATTCTTTTACTTCTATCATGATATAGATTAATTAATTCTGCATTTTGCTCCTTCATCTTTTTCACATTCTTATTAATCGTGGCCAATTCCCACAGTACAGCTAATCCAAAGATTAGCATAAGCGTTAATAAATCCATCGTTGCCCTCCTATTGATGTTGTGTACCTTTAATTAAATGATTTTTTTCAATTTCCTTGGATTCAATTCCTCAACTTGGGAAGGCAAGTTTTTTCTTTGATAATAATTGTTTTGAATCAATGCATATATCACTAAAAAAGTTCCCAGTAATTCGAATGATGATAGTGATTTTCCTTGGATAAAAACGATGACCAATGTGGTTATTGGAACTAAATTGATAAATAGGATCCCATTGATCGGCGTTAAAAGTTTAATGCCTGAATTCCAGCTTAAAAGGGCAATGGCACCGGGGAAAATAATCATGAAAATCATTTCGCCATAAATGGATTGCATAACCTCTGCTGTAGGGACAGACAGGCCCATTGCAGTTGCGAGGAATGTTATGATTGCTGATACTGCAGTTCCTAAAATGCATGTTAAAGTCGAATATCGAAGTGTTGACCATCCATTGAATTGGTCGCCGCCCATCGTATATATAACCCAGCCTATAACCCCGATGAGAATGAAAAGGATAGGGATGAGGCTATCTTTCAATAAAAATAGGAATGATATGTCGCCATTGGTAATGACGAGAATGGCCCCTATCAAGGCAATGAACATGCTGGCGATGGTATACTTCATGGGTCTGGTATTTTTGAAAACCCACAGAATTAAAATTGAAATCATGGGCATTAATGATTCCATGATGGAAGCGATAATTACCCCGTTATGCCCCAGTAAGTCTTGACCTGCGAAAATGAGGAAGTTGTATACAGTGAACGCCATCGTTCCAAAAAACAATAATTTCTTCCCTTTCCCTTCCAGGCTAAAAGAATTCTTTCCTTCTTTAATGAATAGCAATATCGCTAAAATTACACTAACAGCTAAATATCGCAAAAAAGAGAAATAAAATGGATCAATATATGTTAAGGCCCTTTCTGCAACTGGAAACATCGCTCCCCAAGAAATGCTGGCTGTCAAACATAAAAGTGCACCGATTAAAACTTGATTTTTTTTCATAAAAGCTTCCCCTCAAAAATAATGATTGATTAAATTCCTATACACACCTTATGATAAAGTCATTATCATGTAAAATGACTTAAAATGAATATAATCATCATTATTAATGATAGTTAAGAAAGGGGGGCACCTTTATGGAAATGCGGGATTTGCAAATATTCCAGTGCGTCGCTAAATATGGCAGCGTAAGTAAGGCGGCTGTTGAATTGAATTACGTCCAATCCAATGTAACCGCCAGGATTAAGCATTTAGAGCAGGAGTTGCGGACGCCTTTATTCAATCGACATAAACGTGGCATGTCTTTAACTGCAGAGGCTAGAAAAATGCTTGAGTATGTAAACAAAATATTGCTTGATGTGGAAGAACTCAAGCAAGTATTCCTGGATAGTGAAACACCTACAGGGATATTGAACATCGGTACAGTTGAAACGGTCAGCGATCTCCCCAAGATTCTAGCCTCTTATTATAAACAGTATCCAAATGTCGATTTATCCATAAAGGCGGGGATAACCGAGGATTTAATTAAAGATGTCATCGAACATAGGCTGGATGGCGCTTTTGTTACAGGACCGATTAAACATCCGCTCATTCAGCCATACGATGTGTGTACAGAAAAACTTGTATTAGTTACAAGAAATGAAACATTTAACCTGGAAGAAATTATAACAGAACCATTTTTAGTATTCAGTCAGGGTTGTGGGTATCGCTCTAAACTCGAACAATGGCTGAAAGATGAAGAAGTGATGCCCAAAAGGATCATGGAGTTCAATGTATTGGAAACGATCTTAACCAGCGTTACACTAGGCCTTGGCATTACCCTCGTACCAGAATCAGCGGTAAATCACCTTACAGCCACTGAAAAAGTTCACGTGCATGCAATTCCGGAAGAATACGGCAATATTTCGACTGTCTTCATTCACCGTAAAGACGCCTATATGACAAACTCCATGCAAAGCTTCTTACAAACCATTGAAGCTCATCATGACAACCGATTTAAGCAAAATCCTGGATCCACTCCTGAGCTAATATGAAGGATATTCTTTACATAGAATGATGGAGGATCGCTGAAACCGATTATTAGGCTGCGAAACTATTAGGGGTGGCGAAAACGTATGGATGAAAAAGACTGTTTAATTTTTCCATATTTATATAAGAGTGGTTCGATGAAAGGTTTCTTCTTGAGGAAGAAAATATATGCATCATTTCAAAAGATGGGATACCCGTTGAAAGCCTTCCAGAAATTCCGATGATTAATCGCAATTTGCTATAGTGAGAAAAACTAAAATGGTTGTTCGCCTTTCAGACTGTAGGCAAACTCGAAGAAAAGCGAGTTTGCCTATAGTTTTTTTCTTTTAAATCGTTCCTGTTGAATGGAATGGAAGGTACGAGATTCCTGCGGGGAAAGAGTCCCGAGGAGGCTAGTAAAACCAATAGCTAAACGTTTTTGTTTAGCTAATTGTATTACTTTTCATCAATTGGGAAAATATATAAATAATAGTGAGGAGGAGGGAACAAAGATGGAAGTTAATATGAGTGTTGAAGAAGTCGTGAATCAAATTTCTGAATTAGTAGAAAAAGAAGGAAAGCCACCTCGAAAGAAAGAGGTAAAGAAGTCAGATCCGGAGTTAATGAAAAATGCATTGTATTATTTTCCTAATTGGGATACTGCAGTAGAACATAGCATTGGATCTTAACCATAAACGGATATATAAGGCAAGGGAAGTTATGAAGGCCGCCAATGGGCGGCCTTTTGAACGTGCGATTCTTTACATTGGAATATCATATCCGGCAAGCCCGGGCAACGTAAATGAAATCAACTAACTTTGCATATTTTGATTGCTCCTTTATCGGGCGCTTTTCCTGAACTGGAAAGCGTCTTTGTTATGGAAAAAAGGGATATTAAATAATGCCTTATAGTGAAATGATACTTATTAACTTAAGGATAGTATTTTCTTGAAATTAGTAAATCAATCAAATTCATATTTTCTTTTCGGAAAGAGAGGAGCATGGATCTTTTTTTAGTCTATAAAGTCTGATACTTGCAAAGATGCATAGTGTAACTTTTTTACATATGGAGCCGTATAATAATTTGTTAAAACACATGAAAAGAGGGTTCCAATGAAAAAGATATTGTTTATTTTGGCAGCCATTTTTTTGGTAACAGGACTTAGTGCTTGTAACGGAGTCCAGGAGGGAAATAAGGAATCTCCACCAATTTCAGAAAAGCCAAATGATAAACCTAAGCAAACCGGCGGGCAAGATGAAAATCCTCCAGGTGAATCGGTCGATGGTCCGACAAAAGCTCGGCCAAATACGAAAACGGATATGATCATTTTAGAAGGTATGGAAGAATCATTTCAATTCAGGCTTCATCATAGTCAGGCACTGGGATTCTCAACCTACATCGTGGATGACATGGTCGTTGAAGAGGCTAGTTCTGGTGAAGGAGATGCAATGATTGTTTTTGCAAATTTTGCAGGCCAGAGAAATGAGGATGCCAAAGTTCAGATATTTTCGAAAAGGGAGGGTACGAATGCGACAATAGAAGAAAAGAAGGAGTTTGCGAGGGAAGTGGTGATTAGCAACGACTTTGAGATTAAACAGCGATCTGATAATAGGCCTAACCGTTTTGATTGGTCTGAGGTCGAATTTGACATTAGTCAGCAGGGCAGTAATTCAATATTGGGTACAGTGTCGGTTTTTCAGCATGGCGACCGGGTTTACTATGCGATAGTTCAATACCCGGAAGAATATGAAGAAGGCTTCATACCGCGGGTTGTAAAAATGTTTGACGATATCGTTTGGTATGAAGCACCTTGATAAATGAGGATCCGTAATTGGATCCGTAATTGGGAAAAATTATCGATTTTTCTGGGAACAGCTCTATGGCTGTTCTTTTTAAGTAGTAGATTGTATGCTTTAAACCAGGTTAGGAAGGAAAAATGATTGGCTTAGAGAATAGTTATGGAAAGATGACATACAAAAAAATGAATTTGATAGAAAATAGGTGAAGCAAGTGGAGTTGGATACATTATATAAGACATATCAACCTTTTCTTTTTTCCATCGCATACCGGATGCTTGGATCTGTTACCGACGCAGAAGATATCGTTCATGATTTATTCCTGCAGCTTAAGCTTGATACCGAACAAATTAAGGACATGAAAGCATATCTTGCGAAAATGACGACTAATCGCTGTCTGAACTTTTTAAATTCTGCCCGTAAGAGAAGGGAGGTTTACACAGGACCTTGGCTGCCTGAACCTCGGGTAAACGAAACAGATCAGCCTTTAGATAAAGTTGTAACGGATGAAACGGTTGCATATGCCTTCCTCGTTTTGCTGGAACAGCTTTCACCTATTGAAAGAGCGGTTTTCGTGCTTAGAGAAGCATTCGCTTACAGTTATGAAGATATTGCCGAAATGCTGGAAAAGAATGAAGTGAACTGCAGAAAGATCTACAGCCGGGCTAAGCGGAAATTACAGAATGATCTGCCAGTCCATCCGGGGGATACGAAACATGTCGATCTATTGGCACAAAAATTCATAAAGGCATCTACGACAGGAAACTTTGAGGAGCTTTTGGATATCCTTACAGAAGATGTTGTCCTTGTTACTGATGGCGGAGGAAAAGTGCTATCTGCCTTAAATCCGATTGTAAACAAACAGCGCGTATTCTCCTTTCTTACAGGAGTGTCTGCTAAAGGAAGTTTCATAGGAGAACTTCTTCCGGTGATGGTCAATGGTCAGGAAGGAATTTTGCAAATGAAAGAAGGAAAGCCTGTCAAAGTCATCTGCTTTGAATTGGATTCACAGCAAAAAAATATCCGAAAAATCTTTATTGTTACCAATCCCGATAAATTAAATCATGTTCCTATTCCATAATAGGGTAGACGGAGGGCTCATAACGGGCTCTCTTTTTCGTATGTCACGAATCAAACCCCTATTTTGTCTTATAAGTGGAACCAAAAAGGTTTAATGGAGGAGATAGACATGGAACAACGCATTAACTACATGAAGACAAATCGGGAAGTGGTCAAATTAATGATGGGATTGGAGGAGTACAAGAAAACAACGGAAATCGATAGCAAATTAATCGAATTGATTAAAATTCGCGCGTCTCAAATCAATGGCTGTGCGTACTGCTTGGATATGCATACAAAGGATGCCCGGGCAATGGGTGAAACGGAACAAAGAATATACTGCTTGAGTGCTTGGCGTGAATCACCATTCTATTCTGAACCGGAAAGGGCAGCGCTGGAATTGACGGAAGCGGTCACGGCCATTTCTGCAAACGGGGTACCTGATGAACTGTATGAGCGGGTCCGCCTTCATTTTGATGAAAAACAATATATCGATCTCGTTACCATCATCATCACGATCAACGGCTGGAACAGATTGGCCATTTCAGCACAAAACATCCCCGGGCACTATAAGCCCGTAATGCAAAAATAATTTGCAACACAAATTAGGATAAAAATTAGATGACCCATCCGTGAAGCGGTTTGGTCCCAGTTTTTACCCATGAATGCTGATTTAACGGGAATCATCTATAAAATCAGCATTAAGTATAGCATTATAAAAGGCCACGTTTTTGTATGAAACGTGGCCTTTTATAATCATTTTTCTTTTTTATAAAAGCGTTCACCTGTTTCAGGATTATAATACACTCTTGTTTTTTCTCCAGTCACAGGGTCCATATTTACTTCATCTGTCCGCTGAAATCCGTCAGGAACTTTTACACCGTGATTACGTTTAAACCGTTTATCATAGATAAAGTATCCAAGTAAAATGCATAAGATAACTATAACAATTTGTAATATATAGTACCCTATGATGAATTTCATTATATTGCCTCCACAATAACGGCAGTTCCATATGCAACGATTTCACTCATATTTTTACCGATTTCCCCAGAATCATATCTCATCATTACAATTGCGTTTGCGCCCATTTGATTGGCATTTTTAATCATACGGTCCATAGCTTCTTTTCTTGAATCTTCAAGCATAGCTGTATATTGCTTGATTTCTCCGCCTACTAAGGATTTTAACCCTGCCATGATATCGCCGCCAATCCCTCTGCTTCTTACAATTAGACCAAAGGCGGGTCCTTTTACTTCTACAATTTTGTAACCTTCAATATTTTCTGTGGTAACTACCAACATAATAATCGCCTCCATCTTATTTACTTTATTGAAAGTAAGTCCACAATATCTTTTATATCTATGTGCTGTGCAGCCCTATACTCTTTTTTAGTATTTCCACACAAACAGAAGGCATATCTTCAGCTATTGTGTTACCTCCATTGAATAATGATTACCTGTTTATCAAGCAAAAAAAAATTATACCATTCCTTTAAATTTTAACATAAGACAAGCTTCATCCTTCTTAACACCTAGCATATTTCGAGTAAACATAAAAAATCCCATTTCGCAGGGATGAAAATTTAGTTTCATAGTACAAGCAGATGAATTATGATCTGGAAGTTATATCCAATTCTTCAAACCGTTTATTTATATAATTACGATCTCAGAAACATTTATATACAGATTATCAGCTATTTCTTTATCCCCGAAGATGTGATTTTTTAGTTTTTACAGTGGTATGTTGCAATAACATAAAACAAATGCACAGAATCTGTCAGGAATTTCTATGACGAAAACCTTGATAAATATCTACATGAGGATGTTGACACGTTTCTGTATAAATGACTCAGTGATTTAAAAAGCCTTGGTATTCATAGGCTTTTTTTTTGAATGATCATACCGGGATTGAACCAACCACTGCATTCTCATGTTCCCTATGCTATCTGAAGGCGTATGTCCCCAATGTGAAATGATTAAATGGAGGTTCCTCTGTTCGTTTCCATGTTCTTGGATTATCGGTGTAAAAACAAAATTCGACAAGGATTTCATCGCTGGTGTAAGATGAATGAAAAAGCCAGAAATGGGGTGAATGTTTTGGTTGGTTTATTACCGTCGCTGTTTGAAAAAGTGGGAATCATCGTAATCGCCGCATTCCTGCTTTCCTATATGAAACCGTTTCGGCAAATGATAGGCCATGAACATGATTTGTCCAAGAAAATCATGTTTATCGCACTTTTTGGGACGTTCGGCATCATAAGTAACTATACAGGGATCGAAATCGGGAATCATGCCATGCCGGAGTGGGATTGGCCTGGGAATTGGCATGCTGGGATTGCTCCCGAGAACGCGATTGCCAACACAAGGATTATGGGCGTGGCTATCGGCGGTTTGCTGGGAGGGCCCATTGTTGGATTGGGAGTAGGTTTGATTGCGGGCATCCACCGTTATTTTCTCGGGGGTTTTACGGCGGGGGCTTGTGCAATCGCTGCGATTTTGGCTGGGGTTTTATCGGGTTTTTTGGGGAAAAGGCGCCGAAAGCATGGGACGATCACCCCTTGGTTCGCCCTTCCCATTTGCATGGCATTGGAAGCGATCCAAATGGGCATCATCCTCGTGACGGCCAAACCATTTGAAAGGGCGTGGGAGCTCGTACAAGTAATCGGACTTCCCATGATCATCATCAACGGGTTCGGGACTTTATTGTTCATGCTCATCATTCAGTCGATCACGAGGGACGAGGCACGGACGCGGGCTGTACAAACCAATCTTGCGTTCCTGATTGCGGATCAGACTTTGCCCTATTTCCGGCAAGGTCTGAATCAAACTTCATGCAAGAGAATAGCCGAAATCATCTTGGGGCTGACTGAAGCCGACGCCGTGGCCATAACCAATGAACATAGCGTACTCGCCCATGTGGGTGCTGCATCCGATCACCATGTCCCAAAGGTGGGAATAGCGACAGGCTTAACGAAAAAGGCCCTTGAACAAGGGGAAATCATCGTGGCCAAAACAAAAAAGGACATTTATTGTTTCCATGATCAATGCCCATTGGAGGCGGCCGTGGTCCTGCCGTTGCAGGTCCAACAGAAAACGGTCGGGACTTTGAAGATGTATTTCAAGCATCCGGATAAATTAAGCCAAGTGGAACAAGAGTTAGCTGAAGGGTTGGCAAAACTATTTTCCACTCAATTGGAACTCGCTAAAGCGGAGATGCAAACGAAATTATTGAAGGATGCTGAAATTAAGGCCTTACAGGCACAGGTCCATCCTCATTTTTTATTCAATGCAATTAATACGATATCCGTTCTATGCCGGACGGATGTCGAGAAGGCAAGAAATTTATTGCAGGAGCTCAGTGCCTTCTTTCGTTCTAATTTACAAGGGGCCCGACAAATTCTTGTGCCGCTGGAAAAGGAATTGGAGCATGTTAACGCTTATTTATCATTGGAGCAGGCGCGTTTTCCAGATAAATATCATATCGACTACCGCATTGAGCCAAGGCTTAAGGAAGTTCTCATCCCTCCATTCACGTTACAGCCGCTAGTTGAGAATGCGGTACACCATGCATTTCCACCTGTGAAAGGCAAAGGTGAAATCATCATTCACGCATACTTTAAAGACCATTCATTGCAAATTGTTGTGGAAGATAACGGAAAAGGGATTTCGGACGGGAGAATAGATGAATTGGGTAAGCATGCTGTAGAATCGACTAAGGGTACAGGAACGGCCCTTCATAATATCAGTGAACGGCTGGATGGGATCTATAAAGGAAAGGCCAGCCTCTCGATCGCAAGTGAACCGGGGCACGGAGCACAAGTGAAAATATCAATACCACTCAACGAAAAAGGAGCATATGTCAACGATGATGAAAGCATTTATCGTAGAGGATGAACCACTGGCAAGGGATGAATTGAAATATCTATTGAAGAGAAGCAGGCAAGTTGAAGTCCTGGGTGAGGCCGAGGGGATAGAAGATGCCATGAGGGAAATCTCGCGCCTTAAACCCGAACTTGTCTTTTTGGACATTGAGCTTGCAGAAGGCAATGGCTTGCATTTGGCTAAGCAATTGGCGGAACTTGACCCTGCACCTTCGCTTATTTTTGCGACCGCTTATGATGAGTTTGCCCTTCAAGCTTTCGAGTTATATGCCTTTGATTATCTATTAAAGCCATTTAATGAAAAAAGGATTCGGCAAACATTAGATAAGCTCATGAAGCAGCGGCAAATCGAGAATGGCGAATCCAGGACAGCACCTCCAGCCAGCCGTACGGCGGTGGAACAGACAGGTAAATTGGCTGTATCGATAGATGATCGGATCGTTTTGATCGACCGGGATCATATTTTGTTCATAGGACTCGTGGAAGGAAAGACGATCATTAAAACTGAAGAAATTGAATATAAAATCGGTGAGCCCCTCATCGTGCTTGAAAGGAAGCTCGATAACCGCTCATTTATACGGGTGCATCGCGGTTTTATCGTGAATGTCACCCATATATCTGAAATACAGCCTTGGTTCAACTCGACTTATAATCTCATTATGAGTGACGGATCAAACATTCCGGTAAGCCGCACATATGTGAAGGAGCTAAGGCAGCTTATCGGTTTTTAAAAATTTTCATAATTCTGCATTTTACCTTCTTCATAATGCAGTCCATCCCCCGATATCTGCATTATAACTTGAAAATCCATTGAAGCCGCTTTCATTGTGATATCATCATTTTACGATGTAAGAAATAGAGGGGGTTCAAATATGAATGCGGTTACAATTGTCATAGGCTCCATTTGTATATTAATGATTGCCTACCGTTTATACGGGACATTCATAGCACTTAAAGTATTAAAACTCGATGATTCGAAGCCGACTCCGGCCCATAAATTAGAAGATGGAAAGGATTATGTTCCAACAAATAAATGGGTGGCATTCGGCCACCATTTTGCAGCCATCGCAGCGGCCGGTCCTTTGGTGGGTCCGATCCTTGCTGCACAATTCGGCTATTTGCCAAGTTTATTATGGCTATTAATCGGGGCTGTAATCGGGGGAGCCGTCCATGATGCCGTCGTGCTTTTCGCGTCGATGCGGAAAGACGGCAAATCCCTTTCAGAAGTGGCGAAAGAAGAACTTGGACCTGTAGCAGGTTTCTGTACAGGACTCGCGATGCTTTTTATCATTACAATCACGATGGCAGGACTTTCAATGGTCGTGCTGCATGCATTGGAAAATAATCCATGGGGGACGTTTGCAGTCGGGATCACCATTCCCATCGCCATGGGAGTAGGGCTTTACCATAAAAAAACCGGCAATCTGAAAGGTGCGACCATCGTCGGGTTTGCGCTTATCATGGCCGCGATTTTACTTGGTCCGAACATTCAAGGAACGGCACTTGGTGACTTATTGACACTTGAGGCGAGCACACTTGCCATCATCTTGCCGATCTATGCTTTCTTCGCCGCCGCATTGCCTGTTTGGCTGCTGCTGGCACCTCGTGATTACTTGAGTACATTTATGAAAATCGGTGTTTTTGCCGCATTGATTATCGGCGTTTTCGTGGTAAATCCAGAAATCCAGTTTCCTGCGTTTACCGAATTCATTAATGGCGGAGGCCCGATTGTAGCCGGACCCGTTTGGCCATTCATTTCAATAACGATCGCCTGTGGGGCGATTTCAGGATTCCATGCATTTGTCGGATCAGGCACAACCCCAAAAATGTTAAACCGTTGGAGTGATATCAAATCCGTCGGTTTCGGGGCGATGCTTGTGGAATGTGTCGTTGCCATCATGGCATTGATTGCTGCGGTCTCACTGCAGCCAGGAGATTATTTTGCGATTAACTCTTCACCTGAAGTATTTCAAACATTAGGTATGGAAACCGTGCACCTTAACGAACTTAGTGAAGAAATCGGCATTAATCTGGAAGGACGGACAGGCGGCGCAGTTACACTTGCTGTCGGCATGACCTATATTTTTACCGA
Source organism: Peribacillus sp. NPDC056705 (assembly GCF_043656335.1). Classification (NCBI taxonomy): domain Bacteria; kingdom Bacillati; phylum Bacillota; class Bacilli; order Caryophanales; family Bacillaceae; genus Peribacillus; species Peribacillus sp. NPDC056705. The sequence goes on from NZ_JBHTYI010000011.1 coordinate 128,852, forward strand.
AATTCCCTTCTTTGACAAACTGGCTTCGTTTTTCTTCCAATTCGTCATCATGTTCGAGGCGGTGTTCATACTAACCGCAATCGATTCAGGGACACGTGTTGCCCGTTACTTAATCCAGGACTTCTTCGGGGAGTTCTATAAACCATTAAAAAGGGTCGACTGGCTGCCGGGTAACATCTTCGCCAGCGCGTTAGCCTGCTTTATATGGGGATACCTGCTTTACTCTGGGGACATTAGTTCGATCTGGGCACTCTTTGGCGTATCCAACCAGCTCATGGCCTCGATTGGACTCATCATCGGTGCGACCGTCGTATTGAAAATTGCAGACAAACGCTGGTATATGTGGACATGCCTCGTACCCCTTGCCTACTTATATGTAACGGTTAATGTAGCAGGGTATTGGATGGTCAGAAACGTATACCTGAACCCGGACTCTGCAGGATTCAGCATCCTGAACGGAATATTATCGATCACCATGTTAATCCTGGGCTTGATCATTCTGGTTGCCGCCTTGAAAAAATGGCGGGAACTTTGGAAAATCCCGCAAGCAGAACTACTGAAAAGAACAGCATGAGCATAAAAAAATCCGGGTGGAAGCTGCCCGGATTTTTGTTCGTTGCGAATGTTAAAAAATGCCCTCAATTTAATTTGCCTTAACAAAAACCTGAAAAAGGAAAGTATCAATAATCTCAACTTTGTTAATGATAGCAAATGAGGAGGTGTGAAAAGATGGCAAAAGATGTTCTATGTGAAGTGAATAATTGTAAATATTGGGATTCTGGAAACAAATGCAGTGCAGATGCTATTTATGTTGTCAGCCATAAAGGGAATCAAGCAACAAATAGCAAAGAAACGGATTGCAAAACATTTGATCCAGAAATTTAAATCATCGAGGGTAACCATCAACTGGTTACCCTTCTTTCTTATTATTATTGATAATAAAAATCATTTTCATTCAAGATTATAGAAATTCATTTCATTTTTCTTCATGAAAAGGATATTTAGGCGATAAATACGAGAGTTTGGGCGATAGTTCGCAACTTTACTCGTATAATTGGCTGTGTTACTCGTGAGTTTGGGCAATTTACTCGTGAATATAGCTGATTTACTCGTGAGATTGGGCACTTTACTCGTGAATATAGCTGATTTACTCGTGAGATTGAGCACTTTACTCGTGAATATAGCTGATTTACTCGTGAGATTGGGTAATTTACTCGTGAACTCGCCCATTACTCGTGAGATTGAGCGATTTACTCGTGAGATTGGGCAATTTACTCGTGAATATAGCTGATTTACTCGTGAAATTGAGCACATTACTCGTAAATTTAGCTGTTTAACTCGTGAATATAGCTGATTTACTCGTGAGATTGGGCACTTTACTCGTGAGTTTGAGCACTTACCTTTGAAAGAGTCAGCCCATCACCGATCGGAATGAGCACGGATTCCAATTGAGGGTGTTTGGCAACCGTTTCATTGAATGCCTTCATGAATGCAGTGTGACGTTCAGGTTCAGCATCCGGATCTGCGACACTGCCCCTTGCAAGTACGTTATCCATGACGATCAAAGCACCCGGTTCCGCCAGCTTAATGCAGTATTGCAGGTAATTTTCATAATTGTCCTTGTCGGCATCTATAAAGAAAAAATCAAATTTCTTGTTATCATGAACGAGTTTTTCAAGGCTTTGCAGAGCTGCTCCGGTCATATATGATACTTGATCGCCAAAGCCGGCTTTGGATAGATTGCCATAAGCTAACTTTGCGTAATCCTCCTTTAATTCAAGGGAGGTTAATGTTCCTTCGCTGCCGAATCCCCTGGCGAGGCAAATCCCGCTATAGCCCCCAAGAGCCCCTATTTCCAAAACATTTTTAGCTCCTGAAATGGATACAAGCATTGTAAGAAGTTTCCCGGAAGAGGGGGATACCGATATGGACGGCATTCCGTTTTCTTGTATGGACGTAATGACTTCTTCCAATAGGCCATCTTTGGTATAAAATACTGAATCGATATACTTGTTAATTTGTTTCATTCATTTCCATTCCTTTCTCATCATTATTGGAAGTTTCTCTTTCTTCACTTTTCTTATCGGCTGTTTCATTTTCTTGTATTTCAAATAATTGAATGAATTCGTTGATTAACATATCAATGGCCTTCAATTCACCGACTAAGATTTGATTAATGGATTGAAACTCTGGTTTATCTAACTGTTCCTTAATGGTTGAACGTTTAACATTCATCATTTCTAAAAAAGCAATGGCCCTTCCGCGGCGAAATGTTTTTGGTCCACGATGGTGTGAACCGTGGTCTTTTCCTTTGTGATGGCGTTCTTTTTTGAGTTCTTCGTTTCTCATGTTAAAACCTCCTTTTGTGTATACATATGTATACGATTTTGTCTTGTGTTAAATGTATACATATGTATACAAATTGTCAACTGATAATAGAATGGAAAAATTAAAATACCGTTTATAAAAAGTTTGTCTAAATTGTGAATTCGTTATTTAGAGAGGCAAAAAAGTACTTACATCCAAAGAATTTTTTTTGTTATAGTAACAAATAGACCGGTTGGTATGGTGGGGGTGTGCTACGGAAATGGATACAAAATCGTTGATAATCGAGAATGCAACGATTCTTTTCCAGCAAAAAGGATATAAAGGTGTTGGACTAAGCGAAATCTTAAAAGTATGTAATGTTACGAAAGGTTCGCTTTATCACCATTTTCCTAATGGAAAAGAGGAATTATTAATCGCGTGCCTTCATTCTTTGAATGAAGTAATTACGACGGATATCGTGGATATTTTTGAACGGTATCCGACAACGTTAGAAGCGACAAAATACATGATTGAAAAGTTAATCGTCCATTTAGAAAGGGAAGGGACGATTACGGGTTACACATTTAGCAGCATGGTAAGTGAAATGGCCACATTAAGTGATCCTGTACGAAAGGCTTGCGCCGAACTTTATGTGAAAATTCAAGGGATTTATTTTAATAAGCTTATGGAAGATGGATTTTCAAAAGAGTTAGCTTCCAATATTGCATTGATGATGACAGCCTCCATCGAAGGGGCAATGATGCTTTGTTTGGCCGAAACATCGGCAAAGCCGCTAAAAGTAATTTCGCAAATGTTACCCAATATATTGAAGGAGTTTTAACAAGTGGATAATAAAAATATTAAAACAGGGCCGATAATGGCTGCCCTTTTGGTAGCAGGCTTTGTTGGGCTATTTAGTGAAACCGCATTGAACATCGCCTTAGGTGAATTGAGCCATATTTTTGGCGTGGATGCGACGACAATACAGTGGCTTGCAACAGGCTACTTTTTAACGCTTGGTATTTTAGTGCCAGTAACAGGAATTTTAATGCAAAAATTCACGACACGCCAAATGTTCATGGCGTCTTTATTTTTTTCGATCATCGGAACGGTCATCGCTGCAGTAGCACCGGTTTTTAGCGTGTTATTGACGGCCCGTGTCATTCAGGCTGCTGGATTGGCGATCATTTTGCCATTGACGCAAAATGTCATTTTCACGATTTTCCCACCTAATAAACGCGGAGGGGCAATGGGTGTGATGGGCTTGGTCATCTTGGCTGGTCCAGCATTCGGTCCTACATTGGCAGGAATGATTTTAGATACGTTATCATGGCATTGGATATTCTGGTTTACGATTCCATTCTTGCTATTCTCGCTTATCTTCGGCTATCTCTATATTCCGAATGTCAATGAAACTCGACAAGTATCAATCGATATCTTATCAGTTGTGTTATCGCCGATTGGCTTTGGTGGAGTTGTATACGGTGTAAGTGTAGGAGGGGATCATGGTTGGACGAGCATGACGGTAATTGGCACGATCATCGTTGGATTGATTGGCCTAATCTTCTTTGCAATCCGTCAGACAAAGATGGAAAACCCGATGTTGAATTTAAGAGCATTCAAATATCCACTATTTGTGCTAGGTCTTGCGATGAACATGATTACATTCCTCAACATGTTATCGATGCTGGTTGTTTTACCGATGTATATGCAAATGGCGTTATTGGTTTCTGCGTTCGCCACTGGGCTGATCATGCTGCCAGGAAGTCTATTGAACTGCGTTTTTGCTCCGATCATCGGCAAGCTGTTCGATAGATATGGACCTCGTGCCGTAATTACACCAGGAACGATCATGGTTGTCATTGGCTACGGGCTATATGCAATGTATGGAACAGACACAGCACTATGGATCATGGTTGTTACGCATATCGTGATGATGCTCGGCATTGGCATGGTACTCGCTTCAGTACAAACGAATACATTGAATGCATTGCCAAAACAATTCTATCCGGATGGCATCGCGATTACGCAAACATCACAGCAAGTATCAGGGGCAATTGGGATAGCGGTCATGGTTTCGCTATTCTCTGCGAAGCAAAATGGCTACTTGACTGATGTGGCAAATGATTTACCGGCAGCTGCTGCCTCAGGTTCATCACTTGTATTTAAAATCAGTTTGATTTTCGCCATCGTGAATGTGGTGCTTTCACTGTTCATGAAAAAACCGAAGTAACAGAGATAAAAAAACAGATCACCATTTAAACGGGTGATCTGTTTTCATTCTTGCACTTTACTAAGTAAGTCCAAAAGCTGCTGCTTTTCCGCCTCATTCAAGTTGGCAAACTGTGATGCTTGAAAATGCTCTTGTTTTGGAACAACTTCATGAAAAAACTCTTTTCCTTCCTCTGTCAATGAAAGATATTTTGTTTTCCATTCCTGTTCCCGTTTAATCAATCCCAACTCTTCCATTTTCCTTAATAGTTGAGTGATATTGCCTTTTGTCACAAAAAGCTTGTTTGCCAGTTCTTGCTGAGACAATCGTTCATGTGAACCCACTTGAACCAGGATATCGAATTGGGCTGCCGATAGATTCCATTTCTTTAAATGTTGATTGGATTCCCGGATGCTCTGGTTATATATTCGTGTTATTCGGAACCATAACATTAAACCTAGTCGTTCCTCATTAGATGCGGTGGGATTCGTTGTGTTTTCTTTCATGAATGTCACCTCATTCTTTCTTCGTCACAATCAGCTTATGAATAAACCAATAGGGTGTCAAATGCAAAAACTTCCATCCTCGAATCAAAGAAACCAGTATGATCAATTGATACTGGTTTCTTTGATTCCTTCATTATGTAGTCGTTAGTTTAGCAAAGATGATAAAAAACAGTGTTAATTCGCCTATTACCACAATATTCGGTACCCCGACAAACAAATTAAAAATAAAAAAGATAGCTAAAATCCCTAACAATAATCCTAAATGATAGATTTGCAACCGCTGGTGCTTATGTCTATATTGATGGAAAACAAAAGTGGTTGACATGAAATAGAGCAAAACGGAACCGAAAACAAAATATAGGATAAATGAATAATGGACTTCATGTAAAAACAATAATCTGATGGCTGCTGCAATCATGCTTATGGACATTAAAATAAACAGATGACCGTAAATGATGATTTGTCCGGAAGATTGTACAGACTTGTCGACCTTTTTCTCCATGTTATCGAAATATTGCCACCACATAGCTATTATCAGGACAAATGAAATGATGGAAAAGGCTATCGAATCCCAATTTCCTTGTTTAGGCTGAATGACCGCAAGAGTGCTCACAAGAGCTTCCCCAAAGAGAATGATGGTAAATAGGCCAAAGCGCTCCAACAGGTGGGCCGTATTTGTAGGAACCTTTTCTAAGCACTTTCTTCCAAGGATTGGGATGATGATATCGATCAGGATGCCCAAATACAGCACAGCATATCGAAGCCAGGAATCAAAAAGGACGGAGAACAATGAAATGGCAATTCCAATCCAAAAATACCTTCCCAAAAAGAGTGCTGCCTTTTTTCGAACTCCCTCTTCTATCCGTTGTACAACAAGGTATTGGATGGCAGTCACGGCTCTTAAGCCAATATAACCAATTAAAAAAGAAAGATAATAAGGATCAAAATCAACAGATAGGCTTGATGTCATAATGAGGACAAAGAACATTTGCAATATCAAAAATAGCCGTTGATGAAATACATCCTTACCAAACCGGTTAATAAATATGGTTTGGCCTACCCAAGCCCACCAGATAGGAATAAAAATCAACACGAACTTAAATAAATACTCTGGATGGATATAACCATCTTCAACATGCAGTAAAACATGAGTGGCGCCCGCAACGGCTGCCACAAATAACAAATCATAAAAGAGCTCTAACCATGTAACTTTCTTTTCATCCATTTCAGCACTCCTCCCGGTCGCCTTATAGTTTATAGTATGTTGTAAATATTCAGAAAATGGAAGAGGGACTTTGGTGCATGCAATTTAGAATTCATGTTTATTTTAGGAAGTTCTTTTTACCCAGCTATTATGTTTTGCCATATTTAGTGATTAGGAATAACGTCACTTTTTTGACTTTGGTATATTATGGTACTATAGGAGATGATTTCAAAATGGGAGGGAAGTAGATGACCAGAACCATTGGCCTTATTTGCGGCAGTTTACGGGAAAATTCTTATAATCGAATCATCGCACAATCATTGACAGGTATGGTTGATTCTTATCAATTTCGCTGGATCGAAATTCATGATCTTCCGTTGTTTAACGAAGACTTGGAAATAAGTGGCGTTCCAGAAGCAGTGACGTCATTTAAATCAGCCATTCAGGATGTTGACGGTATCATTATCGTAAGCCCAGAGTATAATTCCGGAATACCAGGCGTATTAAAAAATGCATTGGACTGGGCATCAAGACCTCGGGAGTCCGCTGTACTTACCAAAAAACCAGTTGGCCTGATCGGAGCAACTCCTGGGGGAATGGGCACTGCATTTGCTCAAATGCAAATCAGGCAAATACTGGAGGCCATGCAAGTTCATGTTCTTCCATTTCAAAAAATGCTGATATCTCAAGTACATAAAAAGATTGATTCTGATCGGAAAGTTCTTACTGACGATCAAACAAAACGTTATCTTGAGCGTTATTTACAACAATTCATTCATTGGATCGATCACACTCCTGTTCTAGATTAATTAGCCATAGTCAATGAATCTTATTATATATATGATTGACAGGCTATAAGTTTATAGATAAACTTATAAATAACAATCAGTTAAGTTATAAACTGATTGCAACCAACGAAGGAGTTGGGGGAATTTCCCTACATATGAACTTTCTTCGATAGCTTTAATAAAAGGGGGACTTTAAAAATGTCTGATCTCTATTCTCGTATTTCCAAAGATGATGCTGCCGTTCTGCTAGTGGATCATCAAACCGGTCTTATTTCAGGGCTAGTGCGTGATTATGGTGTTGATGAATTCAAGAACAATGTTATGGCTCTTGCCAACACCGCCAAGTTTTTTGATTTGCCAGTCATTTTAACAACGAGCTTTGAAAACGGACCGAACGGACCGCTCATGCAAGAATTGGAAGAACTCTTTCCTCACGCACCAAAAATAGCTCGGCCTGGACAAATTAACGCATGGGATAATGAAGATTTTGTTAAAGCAATCGAAGAAACCGGAAAAAAACAACTAATCATCGCGGGCGTTGTTACGGATGTCTGCGTTGCTTTCCCGGCACTTTCCGCAATGAACGCCGGTTATGAAGTATTCGCTGTCACGGATGCATCTGGAACAGTCAGCAAACAGGTAGCTGATGCGGCTTTAGCGCGTATGGCCCACGGCGGTGTGCAGCTTATGAACTGGTTTAGCGTAGCTTGCGAATTACAGCGTGATTGGCGCAACGATGTCGAAGGTTTTGGTGCTTTACTTTCCAGCCAGCTTCCAGGTTATCAAAATATCATCGGAAGCTATAGGGGAGCTCAGCGCGATTTCAGCAAGATATAAAGAATGAAGGAAGGAAGGGACATTTGTCCCCTCTGACTGTAGGCAAACTTGAACTGCCCCGTAAATGTTAGACACCAACTAACATTTATGGGGTGTTTTTTATGGCCAATTTTTCTGCCGAACAGAAAATATTCATTACACGA
>NZ_JBHTYI010000012.1:0-111156 GCF_043656335.1 Peribacillus sp. NPDC056705
ATTAATTAATGACCATATTAGGGAACATAATGATTACGGAATAAATCCTTGTAGATTTATAATGCAGTGCCATATATATATGGGTGAAAGATTGATTATGTTAGTACACACTATGTTAATTGCATGTCATGTAATTACATATGAAAAAACCCGTTCAATTTTCTGAACGGATCATCAAATTAGATGTGTTAGTAAATGAACTTAAATTCCTGTTTTTATGCCAAAACCAATTAAAATTAAGCCAGTTGATTTTTGGAATGCTTTCTGGAATTTAGAGTTGTTCATCCATTTTTTTGCGTAATCAATTAGAAAAACAAGAAAAAGAAACCATAATACAGCAAGAAAGGTTAAGATGAACGCTAATATAATCAATTGCTGGTTTACATCTCCGTTCAAATTGATAAATTGAGGCATGATTGTTATATAAACTAAAACGGTCTTTGGATTAAGAATATTATTAAGTAATGCTTGCATAAAGGAATCTTTATTATGCCGGCTTGAATACTTCGGAGGTGTATTTGCTTGTGCCTGAATTTCTTTTATTGAAAAAGCGCTTTTAGCAAAGAAACTTTTTATCCCTAAATAAATTAAGTAGGCGGCTCCCAAATATTTGATTGTACTGAACAGAATCACGGACTTTGCAATGACAACAGATAGTCCAAGAATAGCAATAAGCGTCCAAAATGAAAGTCCCGTTGCCATTCCGAGAACGGTATAACGTCCGGCTTTTGGACCATAGCTAAGCGTGTTTTTCACTAAGAGCATTGTATCTGCTCCAGGAATAATAACCATCATTGCAACTATTGATATGTATGTAAGTAAGCTATCCATACTATTTCTCCCTTCCCTTCAATAGGGGTTACTAAAGTAACTACTTATGTAAGTATATTAGATGAAAATGGAAATCGTCAACAGATTTTGCTAAAATATTAGTTACAAAGGTAGCAACTACGGTTGCATGGAGGGTTTATGAAAGAAAACATTTTAGACACATTAAAAAATCTGAATTTTACCGAATATGAAGCGAAAGCATATCTTGCCTTATTGGAAGAATCGCCATTAACAGGCTATGCAGTTGCAAAAAACTCCGGTGTACCACGTTCAAGAATATATGAAATACTGGACAGTCTCGCAATAAGAGGGGATATTCTGGTTAGTCCTGGAAACACCCCACAGTATACTCCCGTTCCTGCAAGCGAGCTAATAAAAAACCGCCGCATGAAAGCGGAAGAAAACTTTGAACTGGCAGAAAAATCATTAGCGGAGTTTGAACGTTCTGCAAATGATCGTGAAAACATCTGGAATATCATGGGGCGTAATGAAATACTCGATAAGGTAAAAGCTTGTATATTATCTGCTAAAAAAAGAATACTCTTAGAGATTTGGGAAGACGAATTCGAAGTATTAGAGTCTGAACTAAGACAGGCTGCAAATAAAGGAGTCAATGTCACAATTATTGCCTATGGTGAAATCGTCTGTGATTTTGCTAATGTTTACCTTCATTATATGGGTCATGAAATTACAGAAGAGTATGGTGGGCGATGGCTTGTTATTAGTGGAGATGATTCAGAAGTGGTAGCAGGTATTGTCTCGCTTGGAAAAGATAGCCGTGCAGCATGGACCATGCATGTAGGTTTGGTCATGCCCATTACAGAAGTCATGATTCATGATTTGTATCTCATGGAAATCATGGAGAAACATAGGGAACTTTTAGAAGAAAGCTTCGGTGTAAACCTCGCCAATTTACGTAAAAAATTTTCTATCCATCCAGATTATAAAAAACATTACGTAGACTAGATTTGTGCTATCAATTCCTGTTTTTTACAGCATAACAAGAACGCGAACATTATTGTCAACAATAGGGGCATACATCCAGGCAGGATTTATGCCCTTTGAAGTCACTTTTTGAGCATAGGTGCAGGTAAGTTTTTAGATGCATCGTCCCCGGCACCCGACTGATTGAAGATACAGCAGATGATTAAGAAATATAACTATATTAAAATAGGGAAACGGGTATAATGAAGAATGGAATAAACCATTCTTGGTAATGGGACTATTATAGTATCGGATTGACATCTTGATATCCGGATTACATAAAGACAGAAGGAGAAATGATTCATTTGGATAATAAAGAAACAAAAGGTATCGAGTTACCTGTCAACTATGAGGAATTAAAAAAATCTGCCAATCGCAAATCTAATTGGAGAGAACGTTTGGATGCGATCGAAGAATTAGGACAGTCAAAAAATAAACAAGTGATCGACATTCTCACACATATCATGAATAGTGATTCTGTATTTAAAGTTCAAGAGGCTGCATACCGTCAACTGAAAAGATTAGGCGAAGATGTCCAATTGCCACCAAGGAAAAAGGGAGAATTGGTTAAAGGATTAACCAAAATCTTAGTAAGGATCAAGAAGAGTTTACCAGAAAATCACTCATATACTGAATTCAAAGATAAACTTCAGAAAATGAGAATGGATATATATGATACCTATGAGGGTGAAAAAGGGGCAGATTTTGATAAGTGGTTAGAAAATACTTGGTCTGCGTTATCGAAAAGATAAACTCATTCAAAAGGAAAACAAATAAGATTGGATGCAGGAGCAAAATTTTTGCTCCTTTTTGTTTACCAATAAATTAGGAATATTTGTATATCCCTCCCCTTTTTTAAACCATCGAATGGGACACTCTCTTGCATACAAGGATTAAATGACCGAGAGCCTTTAAAGCACAATTCCAGGAAAAGCCACATTTCCCATGTGCTCAGCCTGCACTAGAATAATTCTATTTCTATATAAACACATTTTTTTTACAAATCAACATAATGATATTAATAGAATGAATGAACTCATAGAAGACCAGGGGGAAGACAAGTGAATCAAATGTATACGATCCTTGAAGAAATTCAATCGACATCCATGGAGTGTGTATTGGCTACCATCATTCATGTGGAAGGTTCAGCATACTTACGTGAAGGTACCTCCATGCTTATCAAAAAAGATGGTACATCTTCAGGCGTTATTAGTGTTGGGTGTATCGAGGAAGATCTTATTCTTCATTCTTGCAGAGTGTTTGAAAGGAAAAATACAGAGACCTTTGTATATCACATGGAAAGTGATGAAGATCTAGAATGGGGAATTGGAACAGGTTGTAACGGAACTCTCTATATATTACTGGAGTATGTGGACCATAGATTAAAAGAAAATCTTTCATATGTCTTGGCTTCCATTAAAGAAGCTAAGGTAATCGTCCATCAAATTGAGTTAGATGATGATTGGAACTTATTGGGGTATTCTTTCCGGTCAGAGGATGAGTATACTAATGAACCCAAAGAAAATGATGTTAGCTTTATTTATAGGCAAAAGATTATACCTAAACCGCGTTTAATCATTTTTGGTGCTGGATGTGATGTATATCCAGTTGTCACTATGGCTGCCTCAATAGGTTTTTTAGTTACTGTTTGCGATTGGAGGTCCGAGCTTTGTAACGAAAATAATATACCCGACGCAGTTAGCCATATTATAGGATTCCCATCTAAAATTATGGAACAATTATCTTTTAAAAAAGATGATTATGTTATCATCATGACTCATAACTTTCAGAGAGATAAAGAAATACTTTCACTAATAATGAATCAGCCATTATCCTATATAGGCATTTTAGGTTCCAAAAAACGTACAGCCAATTTATTTGACACGAAAATCCCTAATAATATACACTCACCTATCGGTTTATCAATTGGAGCTAAGGGCCCTTTCGAGATTGCAGTTAGCATTATAGCCGAATTAATTCAGCATGAAAGAATGAAGGGACATCCCGAATGAAAATAACCGGGGTATACCTGGCCGCTGGAAATAGTAATCGAATGGGTATAAATAAATTAGCATTGCCATTAGGAAATAAAGAAATGGGAAGATGGGGATTAGAAAAAGCGGTTTTATCAGAACTTAACGATATTATCATTGTTTCGAATCATTTAAACCACCTGGATTCATCAGGTTTTAGTTCTGGAAAAATAATTACGGCCGAAATTAAAGAACCTGAAGCAGGTCAATCCCATTCACTCCAAACAGGTATACGATCAGCAAACAACATACATTCGGACGCCGTAGTAATTTTACTTGCTGATCAGCCCTTTATAACAACAAATATGATAAACAAACTCATCGAAATATACAAACGAAACCCTAATTACTCCTTTGTTGCCTCTAGTTTTCATGGTTGTATACGACCTCCCATACTTATTGACAAAGATCTCTTTTCCGACATTCACCTTTTACGAGGAGACCGAGGCGCAAAACAGATTCTAATGGCGAAGAGAGAACAGGGGATACTTGTTCCTTTTTATGTGAAAAAATGGTTTGTTGATATTGATAATATGGAAGAATATCTTTTTTGGAAAAACAAAATTGATAACAATTAAATAAGAATAATAATGAAAATGAGGAGACTATATGGATATTATCGGAAAAGGGGTAATTCGAAAAGATGCTTGGGAAAAGGTGACAGGGCAGGCGATTTACACAGGAGACCGAGAAGAAGTAAGAACCCTCCATGTTAAAAAGGTAATTAGTCCTTATGCACATGCCCTTATTAAACATATTAATCTAACTAAAGCTGAAAAAGTTCCAGGTGTTCGTGCAATCATAACAGGTGGGAATTTACCACTAACGGGAGAAGAAATCAGGGATCGGTACCCCATAGCTCTAGATAAAGTCCGCTACCATGGAGAAGTAGTAGCACTTGTTGTTGCTGATACAATGAAACAAGCAGAGATTGCAGCTGACAATATTCAAGTTATCTATGAACCTTTAGCTGTTGTCAATTCGCCAACGCAAGCTTTAAATCCCAATTACCCTCTACTCCACCCAGATTTAGATACTTATAAAAAAATATCCGAGGTATTTCCCGAGCCAGGCACAAATATAGCAAATCGAACCAAAATCAGAAAAGGCGACAGTAAAACAGGTTGGCAAGAGAGCGAAATCATTATTGAGGAAAAGTTTTCTTTTTCCCCCTCCGACCATGCAGCCATGGAAACAAGATGTTCTTTAGCGGAAATTCACTCAGATGATAAGATCATTATCACTTCTTCTTCTCAAGCTCCCTTCATGATCAAGCGTTTGATAAGTGATTACTTTGATGTTGAAATTGGAAATGTCATAGTAAACACTCCACTTGTTGGAGGGGCATTCGGTGGTAAAGCCTCGGTCCAACTTGAACTATTAGCTTATATCGCGTCAAAGGCCGTTAATGGCAGGCTAGTAAAAGTTGAAAATAGTCGTGAAGAGGATATTTTGACATCACCTTGTCATATTGGATTAGATGCTACCATTAAATTAGGTTGTACAAAATCTGGTTTGCTAAAGGTCGCAGAGCTGACGTATTTATGGGACGGGGGAGCATATGCCGACAAAGCTACAGATCTAAGCCGTGCTGGAGCTGTGGATTGCACCGGACCTTACAATATAGAAAATATTTGGTGTGACTCTCTCTGTATGTATACAAATCATCCATATGCCTCGCCTTATCGAGGTTTCGCCCATTCAGAAGTTCTGTTTGCTTTTGAGCGGACTATGGATTCTCTTTCAAAAAAGCTTGGAATGGATCCACTTGAACTCCGTGAAATGAATGCGATACTCCCAGGGCACTCAACCCCGACACAAGTTAAATTGAATTCGAGCACGGTGGGTAATCTTCCTGAATGCATACAGGTGCTTAAGAAAAAAATGAATTGGGAAGAGGGCCAATTAGTTAAAATAAACGACAAGATTATAAGAGCAAAAGGGATCGCTTGTATATGGAAAACTTCAACGATCGATACCAACGCTGGATCTGGTGTGATTTTAACCTTTAATCCTGATGGCAGTGTAAACCTTATGTCAGGAGTAGTAGAAATCGGTACAGGAACGAAAACGATATTAGCACAGATTGTATCAGATAAATTAAAGGTCTCCATTGATCGTGTGAACGTTCAGTTGAAGGTAAATACACAAAATACCCCAGAACATTGGAAAACGGTAGCAAGCCGTGGAACATTAATGGCAGGAAGGGCTGCGATTCAAGCTGTGGAAGATGCTCTTTTACAAATAAAGAAACTTGCTTCTTGTGTATTACGAGCTCCAATTGAAGACATCGTCCTTGGACAGGAAAGGGTTTTTATGAAAGGGGAACCGAATATAGAAATTCCTTTCAAACGGCTAGTGTATGGGTATACATATCCTGACGGAAGCACGATTGGAGGACAAATCATCGGTAGAGGGCAATATACCATCCCACATATAACAAATTTAGATCCCGATACAGGTGCAGGCAGACCAGGTCCTGAATGGACTGTTGGCGCACAAGGGGTAGAAGTAGAGTATGACATAAATGAATATACTTACAAGATAGTAAGGGCAATATCTGTCATTGATGCAGGAAAGGTTCTGAATCAAAAAACTGCAGAAGGACAAATAATGGGTGCAATGAGCATGGGCATAGCATTTGGTGGGCGTGAAACATTCTATTTCGATCAGCTTGGCAGAGTATTGAACCCTCAACTCAGAACCTATAGACCGTTAAGATATGGAGAAAACCCTGAATATATCTGTGAATTTGTTGAAACACCACACTTAGATGCCCCATATGGCGCAAGGGGCCTTGGGGAACACGGGCTTCTTGGTATGCCTGCTGCCTTAGGTAACAGTTTATCTTTGGCCGCTGGGATTCCTTTGAACCAGTTGCCATTGCTTCCTGAACTCATTTGGAGGGGGAAAAGAGGGAGAAGAGCGTAATGTTACCTTATAATTTTGATTATTATAAACCTCAATCGATAAAAGAGGCGATTGAACTTTATCAACTATTAAAATTACAAGAAAAAAAACCTATGTATTATGGTGGGGGGACTGAAGTTTTAACATTAGGACGTTTAAATTTTATATACTCCGATGCGATTATTGATTTAAAAGGGATTCCCGAATGCAATGCATTCGGGTTTCAACACCAAGAACTGATCATTGGCTCAACATTGAGTTTACGCGCAATCGAAGAAAATAGGCTATTTCCGCTATTAGCGGATACTTCAAAAGGAGTTGCTGATTATACATCAAGAAATAAAATCACTATAGGTGGAAACATATGTGGTCAAATTTTTTATAGAGAGGCAGTTCTTCCATTTTTATTATCAGATAGTACTGTCATTATTGCAGGACCAAAAGGAACGAGGAAGGAATTTATTAATGAAGTTTTCCATAAAGAGCTACGACTTGACGAAGGGGAATTTCTTGTACAAATAGTAACAGAAAAAGAATATCTGAAAGCTAAACACATTAGTGTAAAGAAGAGGCAGCAATGGAAAACGGGATATCCGCTTTTAACAGTTGCCTCATTAAAAAAAGAAGGATTTATTCGATTTGCATTCAGCGGGGTATGTCCATTTCCTTTTCGGTCAATTCAAATGGAAAACAAACTAAATGATAAGAATTTATCTTTTAAAGACAGAATTTTAACCTCTTTTGAGTTTTTACCAGCTCAGGTTTTAAACGATATAGAAGGATCCAATGAATATAGATTATTTGTTTTAGAAAATACCCTTTCATACATTTTGTCATATATAGGTGGTGAGGAACATGAATAGCCATTCGGCGGATCGAAAAATTACCATTCAATTAGAAATAAATAAAGAACGATATGAGAGGGAAATATTTGCATCAGATATATTGCTAGATGTTCTCCGAGATAAAATTGGACTTACAGGAGCTAAACCTGGATGTTTAAATGGAGATTGCGGCGCTTGTACGATTATAATGAATAAACAGCCAATGAAATCCTGTTTAATGTTAGCCATTGAAGCCATTGATTCAGAAATCCTTACAATTGAGGGCCTCAAGAATACCCCGATTCAGAGAGCATTCGTGGAACATTTTGCTTTTCAATGTGGGTATTGTACATCAGGATTCATAATGATTTGCCAGGCTTTACTCCTTAATGACAGGAACCCAAGCCCTGAAAAAATTGAAACATGGCTTTCTTCGAATATTTGTCGATGTACCGGATATAAAGAAATTGAAAAAGCCATATATTCAGTAATAGAACTTTTAAATATAAAAAATCAAACAAATCAGTGACGTTTGCCCGTGTATATGAATAAAATGCCTACATGGGGAGTGGTGATATTGATTGAAACCTCTGTAGTTAATTCAGAAAAAAAAGTAATTCACTCCTTTCAGCGTAATCTCGAAATTACAACAGCCATCCTATTGTTAACTGGACAAATCACGATCATTGGCATTTTTGTAAGACCAGGCAGATTTAGTCTCTCATTAGGCGGGCCTCTTTTTGGGGGCCATCGTTTAGAAGGGACGGATCACTCGCAAGTGGGAAATCTTTTTATCGATATATTGGACATCATCATAGCCATATTATTAATCAATGAGGCCATACATGTGACAGGAACATTTATTTCGTCTGGTGATTTCTCAATTAATGTTTCCGGTCCTATATTTGGTTATCCTGAAGTTGTTCCGGCATTGCCAATTGAAGATTATAATTTTTTCAATACGATTGTAAAGAAGCATTTTAACGTACCACCAGAATTATTAACTACATTAAAAGGAAATGAATAAAAATGTCATTAACAGATATTCCTACAATTAAAAGTTCGAGAAACAATACCTTTCTAATAGCCATTTCCATTATCATCTTCATATTTTTCTTCACTCAGCAAAAGACCACAGATGTCTAAAAACCTAGAAAAGATTGGATTAGAAACTTTGAATCATTTACGGAATTAAATACACCCATAATGATCAGATCATGCATTAAAGAGCGGAAGTACAATTTAAGTGGATTGATCAAATAACTTTGATACCTTTAGAGAAATGAAGGTTTTAATCATTTCAGAGGTGAGGCCTTTTCGTAGCTTTACCTTTTTTTTGTGTTTGATGTTATATGGGGTAGAGATGGAAGCGAATAAATTTCGGACAAAGAATTGAAGGAGTTCATATCCACATCTTTAATAAATTGATTTTTGACTAAACTTTAGAAAAGGCTGTTTTCGCATAC
Organism: Peribacillus sp. NPDC056705; assembly: GCF_043656335.1. NCBI lineage: Bacteria > Bacillati > Bacillota > Bacilli > Caryophanales > Bacillaceae > Peribacillus > Peribacillus sp. NPDC056705. The sequence goes on from NZ_JBHTYI010000012.1 coordinate 9,049, forward strand.
TTTGTTGCTATTTACCAATAGTGCGGTGTGGTTGATTTCCCCTCCAAATGCTCGCTTTCCGCGGGGCGGGCGGTGAGCCTCCTCTTAAAACTACAATCTTAACGAAAAGAGCCTTAAATAAAAATCTAAAAACACAAGCATTAAACAACAAACTAACATAGAAATGAGAGAGGGATTTGATAGTAAGTCCATTTAAACTGTCTATATCGTTATTTTATCCATAGTCTATTCCAAAGAAATCCCCATTCCAGCCAGGAAGTATGACCTGTCTTTATGCTAATAAGGTTTCAAAGTACTTTATTCAGGAGGTAGCTAAAAGTGGAAAAGAAAAAAATGATAATAAATGGAAAGATGGTATCTTATATCGAGAAAGGCAATGTTAATGATCCCCCAGTACTTTTATTGCACGGGGTACCTGAGTCCAGTCTTTTGTGGAAGGAAATGACTCCATGCATTGTGTCTTGTGGATTTAGAACCATCGCACCGGATCTCCCTGGATTCGGCCAAAGTGAACAGTTTGATGAATCCTCAACGTGGGAAAGATATGAACAGTTTTTATCGGATTTTACAAGGGAACTAAAACTAGATAAATTCCACCTTATTGTACATGACTGGGGCGGACTTATTGGACTGAAATGGGCATGTGATCATCCAGAGAGAATACTAAGTCTCTTTGTTTCAAATACAACCATATCAGTAGATTATAAGTGGCACTCACTTGCTCAGATTTGGAGAACACCAAATGCCGGAGAGAAAATAATGAAGCGCATGTCAGATGATCCCCAAGCTCAAATTGAGATGAAGAAAACGATTCCGAACATAGGTGACGAAATTATGGAAGACTTCTTTCGTGTCTTTAGAACACCCGAATCTGGTAAGGTCATCTTAGATCTATACCGTTCAGGAAATATAGAAAAGGTAAAATCGTACAATCAAAAACTAAATCAGATCAAAATACCTGTCACAATAATTTGGGGAGAGATGGATCCTTATATACCTTTTGAATTTGCCTACAAGCTCCAGAAAGAGGGTTTCCCACATGCACGGGTTCACATTATTCAAAATGCCGGGCATTTTATCCAAATCGAAGTGCCTGATAAAGTGAATTCTTATATCCAACAGCATTTTAAAAACGTGTAAACCTTTAGATATATAGGAGGGGAGAAGCGGATGAAACATCAGCATTCCCCTTTTCGAACATAATGTTAACCATACTTTATGAATAATCTTATTGTATTATTAAAAGGTGTACCTATAAAATAGAGAAATAGAATGCATTAAAGCAGTGAGTCTTTGGACAAAACGCTGCAAGTAGTTGAGTATGACCAATGCTAATTTGTTGAGAGATTATAATATAAAAAAGGCTTTGTTCATTTTCGGGAGCTGATTTGCAGCTCTTTTTCTTTTGCAACTATGGGGTAAGAATAGTGTAAGAAAAAATCATTATACATAAATTATATAATTTGAGGAGAGCGAAGATGAAGACTGATAATTTTGATTATATTGAACTTTGGAAAGAATCCATGCTAAATCCTTATGGTATAATGCCGAATCGACTAAAAGATGATGCAGCAGAAGAAGCTTTTTGGTCCTCCAAAGTGGCAGAAAAAAAACAACATAAAGCGGATCCTTATGCAAAACATGTGCAGCGAGAGTTATTGGCATTATTAAAAAAGGATGATCATGTATTGGAAATCGGCCCTGGATGGGGCAATTATACATTTGAAATTGCAAAAGAAGTAAGGAAGCTAACTTGTATAGATAGTTCTAAAAGCATTATCGGTTTTTTGGAATCCCAGGCGAACGAAAAAGGTTTCGAAAACATGGAATTGATTCATGATAAGTGGGAAAGTGATACCAAAAGAGACAGATATGATGTAGTATTTGGGTTTAATTGTTATTACCGTATGACAGAAATCGGTCAAACCTTATTAAAAATGAATGAGTCTGCAGCACGATTAGTGATAGTAGGCATGACAACCGGACCAGAAAAACCTCATTATATGGAATTGAAGCAACGAGGATATACGATCAATTTAAGAAAGCGGGATTACATACACATCTTGAATGTTTTGTATCAACTTGGAATACTGGCGGACTGTAAGATCGTTAAATTGAAAAGTAAAAAAATCTATTCCACCCATGAAGAAATGATGCGCGATAATACGACTAAAATTCTCGACGAACATTTTTCCTATGATGAAGTAAAAACGATCCTTAATAAATATGTGGTGGAAAAAGAAGGAGTATTCGAATACGAATATCCGTTTCATGCAGCTTTGATGTATTGGAATCCGCGGAGAAATTAACTATTCCAGTCCCATTTCCCCTGAATTCATTATCTTCTTTTTTAAGGTCCTTCAGGAAAAAGGTATTTTTTCTGAAGGATATTCGCAAAATAATAGTAAGAAGGCTACAAAACATCGATGGGAAAACGGAGTGTGAATGATACATGAAAGAAATATCCGAAAAGAGATTTTGTGAAACTTGTAAAAAAGAGACCGTACATACAGTAACTGAAGATGCATTAGAAATAGAATATTCCTGTAATGAGTGCGGTCAGCACCAAGACATTTTCAAGACATTTTTTTAGAAAACATTCTAACGGAATTCGTAACCGGACTTTTGCTGCAACCGAAGAAGCTTGACTAAAGTCATGTTTCTTTGGTATTTCGACATGACCTCCCCTAATGGAAAGACTCCCCTCGAATTCTCCGATATTTTTAAATGTTTTTTCCCTTACTTAGAACGGAACGAAAATCGACCGCCAATTACTTTCTCAATGATGGGATAATCCAAATAAAAAGACACCACTCTGGTTGTGAGTGTTGTCATTTGGTTTGAAAAGATAGTGTTTGCATTCTATTATTCTTGGCTTTTACTTTCTCCGTTGACGAGACCATCAACACTGAGTCTTACGCCATGTGGTGGAGCAATTATGAAATCAATTAAAAAATGCAGCGATAAAACTTTCTTATTGATATTTCAACGGCATGCAATATGTGATATATTGCATATTATATATTGGTATTTCAAGGAGGTAAAGCCGTTGGTGCATTCAAATCCATCACCAAAAATCAAACGTACTTCTGTACGTGAAGAAGCATATATGATATTGCGGGATTGGATTGTACAGGGAATCCTAACACCAGGCCAACAATTACGTGACAAAGAATTAGCTGAACAATTGGGAGTAAGCAGAACTCCCATTAGAGAAGCACTTTTAAAGCTTGAGGATGATGGATTTGTAGAGACTAAGCCTAGCCGTTCAACTATTGTTTCCCCTATTCAATTCGAAGGGGTATTAAACATATATTCCATTGTTTGGACACTGGAAAAGTTGGCTATGGAACTGGCTTTTGATTTCATTGAAGAAAAACACTTAATTGAGATGGAAGCCATCAATCATGAAGTGAAAAAAGCAATCGACGCGGGAAATCAAATAGTGGCCGTTCAGAAAGATGATGACTTTCACTCCATTTACATCAACCTTTCTACAAATGATGAATTAAAGCGGATTCTATCAGGACTCAAACAAAAACTTATACGGATAGAACTGTTTTATTTTAATCAGGTTAGTGATGTTCATCTTTCCGTTGATGAGCATGATAGAATCATACAGGCATTAAGGAATGGAAATCTCACTATGGCGCTTAATATGATAGAAAAGAATTGGAAAGAAAGTTATATTAGGATTCAAGCCCATTCGAAACGTATAAAAAGCGGGGAAGATAAATATGAGTGATGATACTTTAGTTGCTATGTCAACTTCAAGAAATAAAGGGATTGCACTAGTACTGACTGGCGCTGCGTTATGGGGAGTATCAGGAACGGCAGCTCAATATCTATTTCAGCATCAAGGTTTCAGTCCTGAGTGGCTCACTGTTGTGCGCTTGTTGCTTTCTGGAATCATCTTATTAGGCGTCGCATATAAGAACGAAAGACTGAAAGTTTTTGAGATTTGGAAAACTAAAAAAGATGCGTTTCAAATTATCCTTTTTGCGATTCTGGGAATGCTTGCTGTCCAATACACATATTTTGCAGCGATTGAACATGGCAACGCAGCCACCGCTACAGTCCTTCAATACTTGGCGCCGGCCCTGATCACTTGTTATTTAGCCATTCATTCCAGACGTCTTCCAAGCATTACTGTGAGTGTAGCTGTGATCATAGCGATTTTAGGAACTTTTTTGCTTGTGACAGGAGGTAGCATACATACACTTTCCATTTCGGGGTGGGCAGTATTTTGGGGAGTAACATCAGCCTTTGCATTGGCATTCTATACATTGCAGCCGTATGAACTCCTTTCAAGATGGGGCTCAATGATTGTTGTAGGATGGGGAATGTTGATTGGGGGCATATGCTTTAGCATGATTCATCCTCCATGGGCATTCGAAGGCAATTGGACGTTACCTTCATTTTCAGCGGTATTATTCATCATCATTTTCGGAACGATCATTGCTTTTTATTTTTATTTGGAAAGTACAAAATTCATCTCGGCTTCAGAGGTAAGTTTATTAGCTTCAGTTGAGCCATTATCCGCAACCTTAATATCCGTTTTCTGGCTGAATGTAACATTCGGTTTTGCCGAGTGGCTCGGCACACTCTGCATTATAAGTACCATCACGATTTTATCATTCGTAAAAAACAAGTAATGTCTGTTGCAAACCGGGCAAAATAATGGAATCCCTGCTATAGCATATAATGCGATATAAACTTTAACTTTTAAACTACCACGAAGCTTGAACATACATCAAAAAAAGCAATTACACTGCATGTGAATTGCTTTTTTGTATTTACGAGTTTTACGCTTGCATTTAATCATTCAAAAATACATTGATCTTTTAGAAACGATATTTTACATATTACGGCTGTTGTCGAGATGGTCTTACAATAATCTTCAAATTGATTTAAAGCAAAAAGAATCGTTTCCGTAATACGATCTCAAAAGCATCCTATAATTTTTCCATGAAATGTAATGAGCAGAGTTTACCTTATATCTATATAATGTTGCAGAACCTTTGACGGGAAGAATTTGAGGGGCAGGGGGCGTAAGGAAACAATTATGGAAGAGGGCATTGTTAAATTCCGTTGTGCTTGCTTTAAACAGTTATACATTGCCTTACCGCCAATTGAATTAGCAGAGTGAATAGTGATTCGGTTAGCAAAAAGTTTTTCTTTGACCATCTTTTGAACAAGCATAAAACCATTCCTAGTTTTATTTAATAAATCATGGTCCAAAGAGAGGTGTTCAATATCAAAGTTTTGCAATAGCTCTATACATTCGTCAATAGTCTCGACTAACACATAGCCATCGGGAGCTTTCCGATAGTCATCCAGAAAAACGCTGATTTTCTCCATTTCTTATACTCCTTTCCTTAGAAAAGTGTGATTAATAAAAGTCAAAAAACCCTAAGAAAATTTGGTTTTATATATTAAGTCTAACATAAAAATGTATGAAGGGGACATTTTCGACGTTAAAGGCTAATATACGACAGCCTTTTTTTATAAATATTCTATATACTTATCGTTGTATTTCTTCAACCACTCCCTTATGAAACTCAGTTGCATGATTTCGAAAAGTTTAGTAACTCCCTCTAAATATTCCTTGTGAAATAAGGTACAAAACTTCTACTTAAAAGTTAATAAATGTAATAATTAGGGTAAAAGGTAGTATCTTGACTAAAAGGAGAAGTGATATGTTACATCCAGAAGAGATTTTCCTTGTACTAAGGGACGAAACGCTGCTGTTGGAGTTAAAGGAACAAATAAATGACTATCATATTTTCTACTTATCAATGATTAATGATCAGCTTTCATTGATTGATAATGCTCTAAAAGAGTGTAACGCTGATTCCTGCACTATATCAAAAGGGTAAAACTAATATTTACCATTTTACATATAAAGGGAATCAAATTTTCAACTATAAATAACCAATTTAGCGCCCTCTGAGAAAAGGCGCTTTTTTATGTCAAATTTAATTGGTCTTCGATAAAAAATCAATTAGCTAATTCAAGAGGTATACCTCCATGTTCCATTAGTTATCGCAAGCGGAATTTATTTATCACCTTCAGCATTACGATGATGGTCTTTTTCATTTTGATAAGCAACAATTTTGGCATCATCTCCAATGCTTTCAAGTGTAGCTTTGGCCATCTGTTCTCTAATGCGAATGATATGGGCGTCCATCAGTTGTTTGGCTTTATCCGCTTCCTTTAATGCGATAGAATAGTAGATTTCTTTGTGTTCTTGAAGCGTTTCTTGAAAATGACCTGGCTTTGCGAAACGATGCCGTCTAGTGGCACGAATAGTATCTTTCATTTGATCACTAAGGGTATGGACCAATCCAGCAAATATGGAATTGTTTGTGGCTTGTGCGACACTATAGTGAAACATCAAATCTGCTCGCAAGCCTAATTCTTCATCATGTTCCGAACGTGCCATTTCTTCTAAAGCATTAAGAATATTTTGTAAATCCAGGGAGTTTGCTCTTTGTGCAGCAAGAAAAGCACACTCGGTTTCAATCACTCGACGGACCTCAAGCATTTCATAGACCATATTGTCCTTAGCTTTGATGATTGAGTTGGATAGCTGTTCGATCAGGAACTTAACATCAGATTGTCTGATAAATGTCCCGTCACCAGGTCTGACCTCAATGACTCCGTTAATCTCCAATACTCGAAGGGCTTCCCTGATTGATGTTCGACTCACTTTAAAACGATTGGACAACTCCCGCTCAGGGGGTAATTTATCCCCAGGTTTCAATTCACCGCTAATAAAAGATTCCTTAATTTGATTGAAGATGATTTCGTACACTTTTGGGGATTTAACTGGTATAGAATCCATTACTTCCTTCACATCCTTCAATAACAACAAGTTGGTACGACTAAGTGGAATCATCTTAACAAGCATTCATTAATGAAGCAAGAAGATAATTTCAGATCTTTCTATTGGTTAGACCAATTTTGTTAATATATTTTACTTGATTTCAGTCAAAACCGTTCTTTTGGCAATTGAAGGCGATTCATCTTTTGTTTAGAAGGTAGGAAAACCGCCTATAACGCTGTCAAAATAACCATTTATTTATAGAGAAAAGTAATATATATATAATTGTTGAAAAAGTCAAAAAATTTAGTATAATGTAAATTGGTTAGACCAATTATGAAATGAGCAAAAATGGTCTAGGTCAATCTATTCATAAATGGAAGCGATATCATTTTAAGATTTTTAGGGAGGGGGATTCATTCAATAGTTGAAGCTTTGAAGTAGAAACTTAATCTTGGTATAGGTGCGACCAAAGCTTTTGATATGACAAAAACGGATGTTATAGCAGAAAGAAGGAGAATCGAATGGAAGCAACTAGTGTAAATTTGATCAACGCTTTAAAGGAAGTTCTTTCGGAAAGTCAAGTAACAGTAAACCAGACAGTGAGAGAATTGCACGGCAGAGATGAATCATATCATGCTGTAAGTCTTCCCGATATTGTTGTATTTCCAGAAACAACACAGCAAGTTAGTGATGTTGTGAAATTGGCCAATTTGCACAAAATCCCGATGGTCCCTTTTGGATTGGGATCAAGCCTCGAGGGCCATATCATACCGTACAATCATGGCATAACCATTGACTTTTCACTAATGAATAAAATCCTTGAAGTGCGAGAAAACGATTTTCTCGTAAAGGTGCAGCCTGGCGTAACGCGTTCGCAACTAAATAAAGAATTGAAAAAATATGGGTTGTTTTTTTCCGTGGATCCTGGAGCTGATGCTACTCTGGGCGGAATGGCGGCAACAAATGCCAGTGGAACGACATCAGTTAAGTATGGTGTGATGCGTGACCAAGTCCGTGATCTTGAAGTGGTTCTTGCAGATGGTTCGATTATACATACTGGCAATTTGGCAGCTAAATCGTCATCAGGTTACCATCTAAACGGTATTTTTGTTGGTTCTGAAGGAACCCTTGGCTGCTTTACGGAATTGACGTTGAGAGTTTACGGAATCCCTGAGCACGTTATGGCGGCAAGAGCATCATTTCCTGCATTGAATCATGCGGTAGAAGCTGTTGTATCCATTTTGCAGTCAGGTGTTCCAATTGCAAGGGTGGAACTTGTCGATGAACCATCAATGAAGCAGGTTAATCTCTATAGTGATACAAGCTATAACGAAGCGCCTACACTATTTTTGGAGTTTCATGGTAATGAAGCAGGGTTGAAGCAAGATGTAGAGTTCACTAAAGAAATAGTAGCAGAACATCATTGTCTCGATTTTGAATTTGAGGCAGATAATGCTGCCAGGAACCGCCTATGGGAAGCTCGCCACAATCTTGCCTACGCTTATATTCATGGCTATCCTGGAAAAAAACTGATGGTGACTGATGTCTGCCTTCCGATTTCAGAGCTGTCTGGTGCAATTCAGCATGCAAGGGAGGCTGTTGATTTTTTGGGCCTTACCGGTGGGATTGTCGGCCATGTAGGCGATGGAAACTATCACGTACTCTTAATGATTGATAACAAAAATCTAGAAGAGATTAAAAGAGCAGAACAGCTAAATGAACAAATTGTCCTGTATGCCCTTGAGCGGAACGGAACATGCACTGGGGAGCACGGAGTCGGGGTCGGTAAACAAAAATATCAGAAAAAAGAACATGGGAACTCACTGTTTGTGATGGAAAAAATCAAAGTAGCCCTTGATCCAGATAATTTATTAAATCCTAGTAAAATATTTATGCAAGAAAGAGTGTGATGAAATGAAGGTATTAGAAGCGTTCAGTGCATTAGCCGGAAAATATTTTGCTGTTTGGGTTATCTTAATTTCCGTCATCGCCTTTATTTTTCCAGAGCCATTTTTGGGATTGGGAGGCTATATTACGATATTGCTAGGGGTTGTCATGTTTGGAATGGGGCTTACTTTGAAGGCAGTTGATTTTAAAATCATCATCACTAAACCACTGCCCGTGATAATTGGAGTTTGCGCCCAGTTTATCATCATGCCATCTGTGGCATTCCTTATTGCGAAACTTATGAATTTGCCAGCCGAATTAGCTGCAGGTCTGGTTTTGCTAGGCTGTGTACCGGGCGGAACAGCCTCTAATGTTATGGTATATCTTGCAAAAGGTAATGTACCTTTGTCGATAGCTATGACCTCGGTATCAACTTTACTGGCACCAATCATGACTCCGCTGCTTCTGCTTTTGCTGGCAGGACAATGGATGCCGGTCGATTTTTTTGATATGTTTAAGTCGATTATACAAGTCATCCTTCTTCCGATTGTTTTAGGTTTGGCCATTAAGCGGCTTTTCCCGGTAATAGTTGAAAAAAGCTTAACCGTTTTACCGCTAATTTCGGTAGCAGCCATTATTACGATTGTAAGCGCAGTAGTCTCAGGCAACGCAGCTAGCATCGCTACATCCGGGTTCCTTATTTTCACTGCCGTGATGCTTCATAACGGATTTGGACTGCTGTTTGGTTACTTGACAGCAAAAGTGCTTGGGCTTGATGAAGTCAATAGAAGAGCGATTTCGATTGAAGTGGGCATGCAGAACTCCGGGTTAGGCGTTGCGCTTGCTACGGCACATTTCGGCCCGCTGGCAGCACTTCCAAGTGTCCTGGCTGCTGCATGGCACAACATATCAGGACCAATTCTTGCGACTTACTGGTCAAAAAAACATGCTGGCGTCAGTATAGAGGAAGGGACAGTCCAGCCAGTAGAGAACAAGCTTTAATAATATTGAAATGAAAAAGATCCTATGCTCCCAGCAGGGATTTTTTTGCTGTTGCCATATTTTCCAGGCGGGGAAGTGGAGGGGCAAATAACCATGCTGCTTGAATTCTTGAATTCATCTAGGAAAAAGAGAGTCATTCTGTTAATGCTCTCCTACAGCAAGCATGAAGTAGCAATAGCTTTAACAGGCAGAATACAAATATCAAGAAAGAAAAAAATGATAAAGTTCTAGAACAAAATCATGAATTAATTGATATAATTAGCGATCTTTTCATAGAAGGTTCCAAGTGACAAAATCATTCAAAAAGACATTAAGATATTGAGATGAAGGAGGGGGAGGGTTCTAATTTCCCTATTACTCGAACTACAAATCGTTCTGATTTTCTAAATGAACTTGCTCCCATATTAAACCCACTGTTTCTTTGCGGCTGATTCTTGAAGTTTCAAGTCAAATAAACATTAATTCATCATATTTTAAGCACAAATTGCGACGTTGTAGTGTACCGTGTATTTGTCGAGTCCCATTGCGATTGGAACAACAAGTGGATCTCTGAATATGAATCACCCTGGAGTTTGGAAGGTACTTTTTGGTGAATATAAGAGATTTTGCTGAGTTTACATTGGACTATTTTTCATCAATTACTTTAACCGATATTGAGTAATCTGTTTTAAATGGAAAACCAACCATAAATAATGAAATGGTAAAAGAATGGTTAGAAGAAAACAGAGATTTTTTTTTGATGATACTTTTCATATGGTACTAAAACAATTTGTTGATGATTTAGGTGCTATGCCAATTTGGTTTTGGGATAAAAAATTTCAAGAGGATGTGTCAGAGGGATTCAAAAGATATTTTGAGGAAAATTCATATTTTCTCGATTTTTTTACAAATGCTTATTTGGCGAGTTTAGAAGAAGATGGGCTTCGATAACTTAATAATGATCTTTAACGTTACAACAGAAATATGCTTATTCAGCTAACGGGTGTATAACTTCAATAAGAAGAAATGCTTTTTTACTACACCAGCTAATAGAGGTTATTTTTTTATTGTATTAAAGGGTGCGAATATTGATAATTAGGAGTAATTAGCAATTCCAAAACAGCTGATACTGTTAAAAACCAACATAAATGAAAATGTTCAAATGATGAAGATACACTATCTGATGATAAAAAAAGGGATTTTAAAATAAATCTAAATCACATATGAATTATATGATTTATGAAGATAAGTTTCTATAAACTCAGCCAATCCATCATTTTCGTGGTGTCCTGTAACAAAGTCAGCAGCTGCTTTAACCTCTTCGCTAGCGTTCCCCATTGCCACGCCAGTACCGACATGACGAAGCATCTCTATATCATTGGGTCCGTCTCCAATGGCTACGACTTCGCTTGGACTAATTCGAAATTCTTGAAGTAAGTTTTTTATAGCAGACCATTTGGAAACATTAGGAGCAACCATTTCAAACCCGTCATTCCAATTGATGACCTCTGCTTCGTTTTTAAACAAAGCGGATAATTCAGGTCTTGGTGCACCTGTTCGAACACTATATTTAAGAACATCTTGATAATTTGCCTGTCTTAAATCTCCAATGTAACGTGGCGGAATTTGCCCAACTTTTGTCCAATAATCGATTTCTTCATTTGTTTCCTTACAATAAAGCCCATTTACTGTATGGATAATAACATTACAAGAATTTTCAGCGGTCTGCTGGTGGAATCGTTCTTCGTTCAGTCGGACGGTTTTCATTTGCATAGCTCTTCCTGTCTCTGCATCGTGAATAGCGGCACCATTCAAACAGATCATTGGAGTTTGTAATCCAATTTCTTTATGGTAGGGAGCGGTTACTTCATAGTGTCGACCAGTAGCTAGAAAAACCTTGACTCCCTGATTAATGAGCCTATAAATGGCTTCCATATTTCGACGGGAAATGTTATTTGAGGCCTTTAGTAGTGTACCATCCATATCAATAAATATTGCACGCACATCCATATATACTGCCTCCTCATCGTTGGTAAACCAATCATATCATCTGACTATTAAAGTCTTGTAAACTCAGTGTACAGATTTAATAAAGTTTATTGGGAAGTAAGGGACGGCTCTATGCAAGATAAAAATATTATTCCATTAAGGGGTGCTATTGTTGAATAAAACTTAGATTTTTATACGAATTTATTGTTATATTTTTTAGTGTAGTGAAGTATCTTACATATTAAATTAAACGACATATATAGCATTAAGAGTCAAAGATGGTAAAGCAGATATTATGAACGAGCCAAAGAGTGTAAATAATAATTGCATGATAGCTAACAAGAAGAGCCATAACACCAAATTCCAAAAGTGAAACCAAACTTATTATTTTGTTCAAAGTCTATATGTGTATACATACTGGTCGTAGCAAGACTTTCATGGCCTAATAATTCCTGTTTAGGTTCTTAAATCCACTTTATCTTTGTTTTCTTGTAATAGTAAGGTAGCAAACGTATGCCTTAAATGATGAAGAGAAAATCGGTGAGCGGGTAAGCCAGCCCGTTCTAGAATCTCCATAAATATTTTGAGCAATCCACGAGGATTTAAAGGCTTATTTTTTCGATTATAAAAGTTCGGTTCACTGTAATGTTTTTGCTGCTCCAAAAGGGTTTCTTGATAATCTTGAAATATCGGTAAGACAATGGGATGAAGGGGGAGGAGGCGTTCTTTTCTTCCTTTTCCTCGAACTAAAATCGTTTGATTTTCTAAATTAACTTGCTCCCATGTTAAATCCACTAATTCTTGGCGTCTCATTCCAGTTGTTGCGAGTAGTTTAAACATTAATTCATTCCTAACTCTTTGCGGTCGCAGATCATGTTCTACATAGGTAAATAATTTGTGTAGTTCTTGTAAATATTTAGGTGAATTCTTATCTGCTTTAGGTGCTTGAATACCTGCTGTGAAGTCAGACTTCATGTTATTTTCTTTTAAACTATATTTACTAAATGATTTTAAGCACGAAATGCGGCGTTGTAGCGTTCTTGGCTTAATACTATGATTGATGACCTGATCTTGCACAAAACGACGCACACTGGACGACGTGAGCTCATCTAAGTCTAATGATCGATTGTTAGCAATTAAAAACTCACCGTAGAGCTTTAAATCCAATGCGTAACTAGTTAAAGTGTTCAAGGAGTAATTTTTCTCAACTTCTAAGTACATGAGATAATCATCCGAAGCTTGAACGTATTTCATAATTATCAGACCTCCTGGGAATTATTCGGTCCAACCCAAGGAATTATGTTCGTAACCATTTATCATGAGAACTAACCAACTTATAGGAAGAACCCAGATAGTTATCGGAAGCAGTATTGAATATTATAGTCAACTTGAGCCAAGTTAGGGGACAATAATGAATCATATGGGAACTTGAAGCTGAGACCACTTGGTACTATTATGTTTGTTTCTAGTTAACATAATATATATTATAGGAAGTTGTATTTTTATTGTTAATATTATCTCATATCTTAAGAATACTTAACTTAGTGAGACGGAATGCGAATTCTTAAATTGATGCACTACAATTATTTATTAAAATCTTTTTATCTAATTACTCATTGTTAACTAATACTTTAAGTAAATATTGTTACGTTTATTTAGAAAAAATGATTGATCTTCAATTTTATATTGGATTAAATATTGGCAGTAACTTTTGCTTGGATTTAAGCTAATTTTACAATGAATTAAGTCCCATAATATTTAATTCTCAAATGTCAATTAATATTCTGATTTTTATTCTCAATCGTTATTTATCTGTTATTATAATTGCAAATATTTTTTGTTTGTCGCTATTTTGTTATGATTACGATTAATCACTTTAGTTCAATTATTTAATACACTTAGTCATTTGACTCTAAGGATTTCATAACAATTCTAAACTATATTAGTTTTCCATTCAGTAAAAACCGGTGGTATTTTTCACTTTCTTCCTTTTTCCGTCCGTTTAAGGACTAATACATGTCCATTTGGATTACATAGTCATCGGAAGTCATAATATCATAATTGCTCCTATCTGAACCAATTCAGCATTTCTCGATACAAAGAATTAGGATAAACCTTCTGTTGTTGTGTGTGAAGATATAGACATGAAGTAATAAAAGGTTCCCCCTTCTATCACAAACGCTGCTACTCTGAATGCCTTTTTATTCATGTTGTCATTAATAATTCTATATTTATCAAAACATTATGCTTAACTGATCTGATCTATCAATTTTGTTATTCTGATATATAAAATATATGGCAATATGAGAAAAATCACGGGTTAACACTTCTAAAAAGTTTTATCAATATAACTTTACTGATAACAACTCCAAGGGTCTTCAACTTGAAATTCCCGCTTTTTCTTCCTGAAAGTCATAATAGGCACCTCTATTTAGCAACATAATCTCTCTTTTAACTTATAACTGCCTATATTATGAATAATCTTTAATAAATGATGATTCATCCGCTCTGTTTTAAACTTATTTTAAGTAAAGATTGCGATTTTATGGAACTGCTTTCATAATTGCAACAACATGCATCAAATCAAATGGTTATAAGGTAAACCTTCAAATCGAATTTGTTAAAAAACACTTCCTACCTACAGCCCTTCAACAATCATTTCTTTGATATCATGAGTGCAATTCATCTATCTGTAAATCGTAAAAGTCGATTTTCACATATAAATGTTTAAAAAGTTTCAGAAATCAAGGCAGATTATATAAGTTAATGCCAGGTGATAACATATTTTTATATAACGGAATAATAATCTTATGTAAACTCTAATAACGAAATGTTGAGGAAAATTGGAAGCAAGTTATTGATTTGGGTTATGTACCTATTTACTTTCTTGAATACGCATTTCGCTTTAGAGTTCGATTAAACCCAATTTCCCATCAACCTATATAAAAGGAACACGAAATAGCACTTGATCTCATGTTCCTGATACGTTATGTTTATGTTCGAATGGATTCGATACGGTTTTGGATGAATTCGAACGAAGTTTTTGCTTCATCGATGATTTGTGTTATTAGTTCATTGACGGTCAATATTTCTTTTATCAGTCCTACAGATTGACCGCATGACCAGATTCCTCCGTCTAAATTCCCTTCAAAGTACACGTTCTTGCTTCGTTGTCCCGTAATTAGTGGAATCAATTCCTCTATAGTGGCACCTTCATTTTCAAGTTTGTCCACTTCTTTACTGATGGCATTTAATGCAACACGCGACGGACTGCCTATATTCCGTTGGATGACAACCGTATCCATTTCATTGGCAGATATCATCCACTTCTTTACGTTATCATGGATCGGCGCTTCTTGCGTTGCCATAAAGCGAGTTCCCATGACAATTCCTTCCGCACCGAGTGACAAGGCACTAATTAGGCCTCTGCCATCCGAAAATCCTCCGCCTGCTATTACTGGAATAGTAACGGAGTCAACGGCTCTAGGGAGCATGACAAGCGTTCCTACATCCCCCATGCCTGGATGCCCGCCTGTTTCATTCCCTACAATGATAATGGCATCGACTCCTAATTTCTCTGCTGAGATTGCGTTTTTGACGTTCGCTACCTTATGTATCACGGTAAAGCCGTGCTCTTTAAGTTTGGGCATTAAACTTTCTGGGCTTCGGCCACTCGTTTCAACAATTTTTATATCTTCATCAATTAAAATATCAATGAACTCATCATTCGGGGTTGCCGTTTGACTTGGAAACAAGTTCAGGTTGACAGCAAAGGGCTTTTTGGTCAAAGTTTTCACTTTGCGTATTTCATCACGGAGACCTTCTGGTGTCACCTGTGTTTTCGAAGTAATGATGCCTAGTCCTCCCGCTTCTGACACGGCGGCTGCGAGCGGGGCTCGGCCAACTTGAAACATCCCGCCGCAAATAATCGGATATTCAATCCCCAATAATTCAGTAATTTTTGTTTTCATTTGCCATACCCCTTTCGTTTTCCACGAATATCCATCAATCCACTCTACTTACTTAATGTACACACGCCATGTCTATATACCATACTTATGGAGCCGCTTATAAAATGTACTTCTTGGTATATCCATCAACTTTGCTGCAGCCGTTACATTCCCTTTTGATTTTTGTAATGCCTCTAGCATTAAATCCCGTTGAATTTTTTCACGGATCGTCAGTTCATTTCCCTTATTGCCTTTTTTACCAGGTTCCTCCCATGAAGGGAAATCATCTTGCCGGGTAATGGGCAGTGAATGCATGGAATTCAGCACTTCAACATAATCCAGAGGTCCTTCTGCAAGTAAGATGGTCAATCGCTGAAGTACATTCTGCAGTTCTCTAATATTGCCTGGCCAATTGTAATCCTTTAAACGATTCAATAATTCTTCCGTTAATGGAATATTCCAATTATTCTTCGAGCACAAGTAGTTAACTAGATAAGGAATGTCTTCAATCCTTTCCCTCAAGGGCGGTACATGAATGGGGTAAACGTTCAACCGATAGTATAAATCCTTCCGAAAGGACCCTTCATTGACAAGCTCTTCAAGATTACGGTGTGTTGCAGTGATAATGCGAATATCAAATGAAATGCTTTTTGTGCCACCGATTGGAACGATTTTTCTTTCCTGGAGTACACGCAGCAAGGCGACTTGCATCGCTGAAGGGATTTCACCGATTTCATCGAGAAAAATGGTCCCTCCATTTGCTTGCTCGAATTTCCCTTTGTGCCCTTGCCGTTTAGCCCCAGTAAAAGCACCATCGACATACCCGAATAATTCACTCTCCATTAAATCTTTAGGTATGGCCCCGCAATTTATCGTGACGAACGGTCCTTTTTTACGAAACCCATTTTCATGAATGGCCATGGCAATTAGCTCTTTCCCGACCCCTGTTTCACCAGAAATATACACATTTGCTTCTGTCGGGGCAACAAGCTTAACTTTGTGTAATGTATTATGAAAGGCTTCGCTAATCCCGCTTTCCCCTTTGAAGGCGAACCTTTCTGCAGGCAATGAAACAGGGAAAAGCCGATTGGTTTCATGACCATGATTCTCGGATAAGAATAAACACTTACCTGAAACTCTATTATCCTCTTTGGATAGAAGCGGATTTTCCTTTACGATTCGATATCCATGATTTAATAGATCGGCCAATGCCATACCAATGGATTGAGGAATTTTTTTACGAATCTGTTTACTGGCGGAGATTATCATTTCTTTATGGTTACAGACGATAAAAGGCAAATCCGGGTAGGTCTCTGAAAGTTCTATCGAGTGCTGGGTCAGTGCCAGCTCCTTTTTATAGGAACGCATTCCCATTTCCTGTTCGATTGTATACGCCAAACTGGCTACCATACCCAGCATGGAGGGATGGAAATAATCTACTGGACATGATATATCCAAAACTCCCAATATCTTACCGTCTTCATTTAAAATGGGCATGGCAGAACAACTCCATTTGTGTGAGGCAATTGAATAGTGCTCGGTACCTTGGATCATTACGGCTTCACCCGTTTTCAAGGCTGTTCCAATCGCGTTCGTTCCGACCTCCCCCTCCGTCCAGCATACGCCCTCCACAAAATTTATTTTGCCCGCCTCCTCGAGGATTTTCTCGCTTCCGGAAAGTGACAGGACATATCCATCCGGATCGACCAATAAAGCCATCATTCCAGATTCTTTTATCGATTGATTCATCCTAGTTAATTGGGGTGATGCCACCTCTAATAGGAAGGAGTTCTTTTCTCTTTGAATGTCCAATAATTCATTCGTCAAAATGTGTTTGCCTTTATTAAGGTATGGATTGACCTGTTCTTTTTTGCAGCGATGCCAGGATTCCATTATTCGCTTGTTCAAACGATTTGAATCGAGAACCCCTTCACTTACAAAGCGTTCCCATGTGCGTAGATAACAACTAGTGGATAGCATAAAATCCTCCTCTAATCATTTGGTTTAAACCTGCATTTGACCAGTCAATCTAGAGGAAAAATACCATGGAGTATAAAATAGGATGTTAATCGAGGTCCATTTAATTATAGTAGATTATGTATCCGCTTACAATATATAGATTTAGTTTACACAAAAAGCATCATGTGATCATTCACACGATGCTTCTCCATCTAAAATATAATGAGTTAGTTTTATGAAAATATAACCCCGCCATCAATCATGATGGATTGCCCTGTCATATAATCCGAATCCGGTGAAGCAAGGTAAGATACGAATTTCGCAACATCTTCTGGCGTTTCGGAGCGTCCTAAGGTTATGGAATCTGTAAACTTTTTAAATGTTTCACCTTTAGCAAGATTCATATATTGACCCATTTTTTCATCGATTAAATCCCACATTTGCGTCCCGACAATTCCTGGACAGTATGCATTCACCGTAATGCCAAACTGGGCCAATTCCTGTGCTGCCGCTTGTGTAATGCCTCTTACGGCAAATTTTGTGGCCGAGTATGTACCTAGTAAACTAAAGCCTTTGTAACTGGCGATGCTGGCAGCACTTATAATTTTCCCGCCTTCCTGCTTTTTCATTTGTTCAGCAGCAGCTTGGAGGCAAAAGAGGACACCATTTACATTTATATTGAAAATCTGTTCCAGATCCTCTTGAGTTACTTCCAATAGAGGCTTTATTTGAGCAATACCTGCATTTGAAACCATAACGTCCAGTTGTCCAAAACGTTCCACAACTTGTTTCACCATTTCGAATACTTCCCGTCTATTGCTTACATCCGCTTTAACGGCAAAGCTTTCACGCCCAATTTCCCTGATCTCATTCACGACTGATTCAGCCGTATCCAGATTGACATCATTAATGACCACATTCAATCCATCTTGAGCTAATCTTAATGCAATGGCACGTCCGATACCGCGTCCTGCACCAGTGACTACCGCCGTACGTTGACCGCTAGCCATATAAAAATCCCCCTTCTGGTTTTTACGAATGCACAGCTTGACCTTCAACGTTCAAAAAAGCTTCATGAATGGATTCCGACAAGGTTGGATGTGCCGCTACAAAATCACCCATCATATCTGCCGTTATTTCTGCATGCAGCATCAGCGTACCTTGGCCAATCAATTCTGTCGCATGCTGACCAACAATGGTAAAGCCTAGAATTTCATTATATTGTGGGTTCACTAGGACTTTGACCTTTCCTACCGGTTCATTGGAAAGGATCGCTTTCCCATTTGCCGAAAAAGCGAATTCACCAACTTTAATTTCCCCATATTTTTTACGCGCTTCTTTTTCGGTCAAGCCTACACTGGCAATCTCCGGGGAGGTATAAATGCAGCGAGGGATTGCCCGGTAATTCACTTGTGCAAATTGACCACAGGCATTCAGAGCCGCAACTCGCCCTTCATGAAAAGCAACATGGGCAAGTTGTATGCCCCCTATCACATCACCGCAGGCATAAATCGATGGATTGCTTGTTTGCATTCGATTATCCACGGAGATGCCAAGTCGGGAAAAATCAATATCATTTCCCTCTAAGCCCATTTCGTTCACTCTTGGTTTTCTCCCTATTGATACAAGTACGTAATCTGCATGAAGTTCTTCCGATTCGCCATTGCTTTTCTCCAAAAATACCGTCTTACTGGTTGCATTGATGTTTTTGACAGATGTGGAGGTATGGACCGTTACGCCTTGTTTTTTCAATTCTCCATGAAGGATGCTCGTAATATCATCGTCTTCCCCCGGAAGCAGCTTTGCCCCCATTTCGATAACGGTAACCTTGGTGCCCATCCTGCTATAAATACTGGCAAATTCACATCCGATGACGCCGCCTCCGACAATTAGCAACGACTCGGGAATGGCAGGAAGTGACATGGCCTGGCCACTGTGGATGATCCATTCACCATCAAACGGCGCAAAAGGTAAAGGAATCGGTTCGGACCCAGTTGAAATGATGATCTTACTAGCTTCAATCTCTTCATTTTTATTTCCGTTCTCGATCCGCAGTCGATGGCCCGTCAGGATAGACGCCCTTCCCTGAATGACTTTTATTTTATTCTTGTTCATTAAATATCGAATGCCGTTCACTAGTTTAGATATGACATCTCTCTTTCGTTCCTGTACGGTATCCCAATCGACTTCAATCAAATTGGAGGGCAGGCGAATTCCCATATGCCCGGCATTTTTCACCAGGTCATACGTATCGGCACTTTTCAATAATGACTTCGTTGGCATACAGCCTTCGTTTAAACAGGTGCCCCCCAATGGTCCGTCGACTACCAATATGACTTCCTCATCCTGCTGGGCGGCAGTGATTGCCGCTACATACCCTGCAGGACCGCCGCCTAAAATAGCTATACGATTCAAGAGCTTTCCCTCCTTTTCTATAAAATCACGGTGATCGGCTCTTCTAAATACCGTTTAAGTGTTTGTAAAAAGGCAGCAGCAGGTGACCCGTCAAGTACACGGTGATCAAACGTTAAACTGAGTGGCAAGATCGTTCTCTTCTCCAATTCTTCGCCAATATAACGCGGGGTATCGTAAGCAGAGCCAATTCCAAGTAACCCCGTTTCCGGTGTATTGAGAATCGGTGTAAAATGCTCAACTCCGTATGCCCCAAGGTTACTGATGGTAAAAGTGGACCCTTGCATGTCTTCAATGGGCAATTGACTGTCACGCGCACATCGGGCCAATTCCTTACCCTTTTTCGATAACTGTCTTAGGGTACAATTTTCGGCATTTCTTATGACGGGAACAACAAGCCCCTTTTCCAAGGCCACCGCTAATCCAAGATGGATTTGCTCATACAAAATGATGTTATCTTCAATATAAGCACTATTCATTTTAGGATGCTCTTTAAGTGAAAGCACCACAGCCTTGGCAACAAAGTCCGTTATCGTCAATTTAGTTGATTCCTGTTTTTGTAGCGTTTCAGTAGCCTGTTTTTGCAAAATGACTAAATCAGTGACATCAACTTTCATCGTTAGAGTTAATTGGGCACTGCTTTGCAGGCTCTCTTTCATACGTTTTGCAATGATATTCCTCATGCCGGTAACAGGGATCTGCTGCCGACTCTCTAAAGTAGATTGGGGGGAAACTATTCTTTCTTCTGTATTTGCCGACATGGAATCCCCTTTTTCGATTACTTTCTGTACATCTTCTTTTGTGATTCTTCCACCTGGCCCGGTGCCTTGAATCTTCTCAATGTCAAGATTCGCTGCCTGTGCCATTTTTCGTGCAACCGGGGTGATCATCAAACGATCTCCCATTGGCAAAATGTGTGACTCTTTTGTTTTCGGCTTTTCTTGTTCAGCAATTATCGACTGAGTCTGTTCAGCAACATGATCATCGATCACTATTTCTTCATTCGGATTTCCGATATGACAGATAACGGTTCCTGGAGGTACTCCTTGTCCTTCTTGAACAGCTATATTTAGAATCGTACCTTCAGCAGGAGATTCAATATCCATTTCGATTTTCTCTGAATTGATGCTGGCTATTGCTTCACCTTTTTCTACTGAATCCCCAACAGCCTTACTCCACAACGAAACAGTGCCTTCTTTCATTGCCATGCCTAATTTCGGCATTACTACTTCGACCGCCATATCTTTTTTCTCCCTTCAGATTGGTTTCTGTGTCCACCATTGGTTTGTTGCTCCAACTTTTGCAGTTCTATGCGAAAAAGCTGGAGCATGCATCATATTGATTTATTTCACCCCAAGAATGGAAGGCTCCCCCAATAATTCTGAAACGACTTGTATAACTTTTTCTGATGTCGGAAGGTAAATATCTTCTAGCGGTGGAGAAAAAGGTACAGGTGTATGTGGTGCTGTAATCCTCTTGATTGGCGCATCGAGCGTGTCAAATCCCTTATCAGCCACCAGTGCGGCAATATCGGTTGCGACGCTGCATCTTGGGTTCGCTTCATCGATCACGATCAAACGATTTGTTTTTGCCACAGAGTTGAGAATCGATTCTTCATCCAGTGGTGACAAGCTCCGCGGGTCGACAATCTCGACTTCAATCCCTTTAACAGTAAGTTTTTCAGCAGCCTCCATCGCGGTGTGAACTTGTTTACCGATGGCAACGACCGTCAAATCTGAGCCTTTCCTTTTAATTTCAGCTTTGCCGATCGGGATTGTATAGTAGCCTTCCGGAACCTCCCCAACCATGTTGTATAACGTTTTATCTTCAAAAAAGATGACGGGATCATTATCTTCTATGGCTGAAAGTAAGAGCCCTTTTGCGTCATAGGGGGATGAGGGAACAACGACCTTCAATCCAGGAATGCTAGTGAACAAGGCATAAAGGCTTTGTGAATGCTGCGCTGCAGCCCTGAACCCTGCGCCATGCATCGTACGGATTGTCACGGGAACCTGTGCCTTTCCTCCAAACATATAGCGGAACTTCGCACCTTGATTCAATACTTCATCCAAACAGCTGCCAATGAAATCATTGAACATTAACTCGGCAATCGGTCGTAAGCCTGTCGAAGCGGCTGCCATGGCCGCTCCCATATAACCTGCTTCCGCAATGGGTGTATCAAGGATTCTATCGCGGCCAAACTCTTGAACCAATCCTTTGGTGACACCTAAAACACCACCCCATGCTTCGTCATCCTGCAAATGATCAACCTCTGCTCCTCCGGCTACATCTTCTCCCATAAGGATGACATTTTCATCTTTTCTCATTGCCATGGCCATTGCTTCATTTATTGCTTGTGACATACTGATTTTTCTACTCATCTCAATTCCTCCTTTTATCATTTAATAGGATACATAAACATCTTTTAATAAATCGGAAGCATCTGGATATGGGCTATCTTCACTGAACTTAACTGCTTGTTTAATAGATTCCTCAACGGCAATCTCAAGAGAAATCAGTTCTTTTTCCGCCAGCAGATTCTGTTTGAGTAAGTAATTCCTAAACAGGGCAATCGCATCTTTCTCTTGTTTATGCTCCTTTTTATCTTGTTCTTTTTTATATTTCTGTGCATCTCCCTCGAAGTGTCCATAATTACGATATGTAACACATTCGATCAATGATGGACCTTCTCCCCTGCGAGCCCTCTGAACGGCTTCTTCGGCAGCCTTATACACAGCCAGCACATCTTTCCCATCCACTCGGACACCCGGGATATTGTAGCTAATCGCCCGATCGGCTATCGTTTTACAGCTAGAAGCATAATTGAATGGCGTTGCCTCCCCATACCCATTATTCTCTGCGATGAATATTACGGGTAGCTTCCAAATTGCTGCCAGATTTATACCCTCATGGAATGTCCCATGATTATTGGCACCATCACCAAAAAAGCAAACACTAACATGATCGGTCTTTTTATATTTCGCAGTTAATGCTGCACCGCATGCGAGCGGAAAGCCTCCGCCAACTATCCCGTTTGCACCTAACATCCCTTTATCCAAATCGGCAATATGCATGGAACCGCCTTTTCCCTTGCAAAGCCCTGTCACTTTCCCATAGATTTCAGCCATCATCCCGTTTAGGTCACATTCTTTTGCAATACAGTGGCCATGACCCCTGTGAGTGCTTGTAATGCTGTCCTTTTCGGAAAGGTGAGCACATACTCCAACAGCTACCGCTTCTTCCCCAGCATATAAATGGACAAAACCTGGTAAAATCCCTTTTGCAAAAGATTCATGAACTTGGTCTTCGAATTTCCTGATCTCCAGCATTTTTTTGTACATCCAATAAGCCCTGTCCTGTGATAACTTTATTTCATTCGATTGAACCGTTTCCATTTTTTAGCCCCCAATCATTAATAATGAGTCATTCTTTATATTGATATTGCAAATGCCGTGCCAAGATGGGAGGTCGCTAAAATGAGGATTTTATCTATTTTCAGTCGAAACAAAACGAGACAAAATGAGATTGTTGTCTCGTTTTGTCTCGTTTTGTTTAAATAAATTATCCCAATTCAATCATCACTGAAGTGAAAAAATGGTTTGAATGTGGAGGCAGCCTGTTTATGGAATAAATTCTTTATGAACCATTTATTTAGTGTCGGTACTTACTAACATGAATTTTGGTAATTATTAATTAATGAATACTAGAATTACTTAGGTGAGTGGCTATAAACAATGAAAAAAATCAAAAATTATTTATCTGAAAGAGTGGATATAAGGAGAAGTTAAAAATTAAAATTAGCAATTGATCATGATTATGATGCTATTTTAGATCTATTTGCTTTGTATTTATAAATTTATCCAGAAACGAAAAAAGACGGAACTTTACGCTCCGCCTTCATGCTAGAATATTTTTTTCTCATTCAGCTCGAGAGCTAATTTTTTAAAGAACTGTAGCGATTCTGGATTTCCCATGGAGTCTGCATTCACTACCTTATCAAACTCGAACCCTAATAACACTTTCCGAATCGGAACTTCCATTTTCTTTCCGTTCAATGTTTTTGGAATTTGTTCAACGACATGGATTTGGTCAGGAATAAAGCGAGGGGACACATGCCCTCTGATTTGTTCCTTGATTTTTGCCGTCAATGCTGTATCCAGGGTTTTACCGGGCTTAAGAACAACGAACAGCAGCAGTGAGGAACCGCGGCCAAGCACTTCCCTATCAATGACAAGGCTTTCCATCACCTCGTCGATCGCTTCGACGACCCGGTAGATATCGCTAGTTCCCATCCTTACACCAGAACGGTTGATGGTCGAGTCGGAACGTCCATAAATGATACAGCTGCCCTTGTCGTCAATCTTTATCCAATCACCATGTTTCCATATGCCAGGATATGTATCGAAATAACTCTCGTAGTATCTTGACCCGTCTTGATCATTCCAGAAGTATAGCGGCATGGACGGCATCGGTTTGGTAATGACCAATTCACCGACTTCATTAATCAATGTTTGACCATGCACATCAAAGGCTTCCGCACAAACCCCTAATGCCCTTCCTTGTATTTCTCCGATTCTCACGGGCAAGGTTGGGACACCGCCAACAAAACCGGCACAGACATCAGTTCCTCCACTGGATGAACTGAGCCAGATATCCTTCTTGACATTCTCATACACCCATTTATAACCGTCGCCAGACAATGGAGCTCCAGTGGAAAAAAGAGACTTCAATTTGGATAAATCATATTTTCCCATCGGTTTGTTACCTAATTTCATGGAATTGGTAAGGAAAGGTGCACTTGTTCCAAAGAAAGTCATGCCTGTATCTTCCGCCAATTCCCAAAGGGCATCCATATTCGGAAAAGAGGGACTGCCGTCATAAAGGACGATGGTCCCCTCATTAAGCAAACCGCCCATAAGGAGATTCCACATCATCCAGCCTGTCGTCGTAAACCAGAATACAGTATCCCCGGAAGTCATGCCTTGATGGATTTTTGTTGATTTAAAATGCTCCAATAATATTCCGCCATGCCCTTGTACAATTGGTTTTGGCATCCCGGTTGTACCTGATGAATAAAGGATCCACAGCGGATGATCGAACGGAACACTTTCAAAAGATAATTCTGCCTTTTCTTCTAAAAGGTCATCCCAAGGAATCACATCTTCTAGATTCACTTCCAAAATCTTTTTTTCTATGTAAGGAACCAAAACGGTATGCTTGACAGTGACCAATTCCTGTATAAGCTGTGAGACGACTGATGTTTTATCATATACATTTCCATTGTACTGATACCCATCAACCGCCAGTAATACAACCGGTTCAACCTGTTTGAAACGATCTATGACACTTCTTGCCCCAAAATCAGGTGAGCAACTGGACCAGATGGCACCTATGCTTGCTGTTGCCAAGAAAGCTATGACCGCTTCAGGAATATTCGGCATATAGGCAACAACACGGTCACCGGATTTCACACCAAGTTTCCTTAATGAATGGGCGACAGAAGCTACTTTTTCTTTCAGCTCTTTCCAGCTGACCTCTTGCTTCCTGATATGTTCTGAACGAAAAAAAATCGCCGTTTTCTCTTCTTGATCATTCAATAATGCATTTTCAGCATAATTAAGCCTTGCCCCCTCGAACCATTTCGCACCTGGCATGGATTGCTCGGCTAATACCCTATCATATTTCCTGGCTGCTTTTACATCACAATATTCCCAAAGTGAAGCCCAAAATTCCTCCAGTTCATCTACCGACCATTTCCATAATTCATGATAATCATGAAATGTTAAACCTTTCTTTTCTTTTAACCATTTCACATATTGAGTCAATACCGTTTGCTCGATTTGTTCCATTGTCGGTTCCCAAATGATTTGCCCATCAGTAAGCGATTTCATTTCGTCATCTCCCTTAGGTATCAAATGCGTTATTGAATCATTTCATAATATTGGTATTTTACTTAAATTGTAATCTATGAGTTTAAAACCGTCAATTTACACTAACTTAAATAAACTCGTTTCTATGTATGGGCAGGTTAATAGTGAAACATGTCCCTTTCCCTTGTACGCTTGATACATGTACCGTTCCATCCATGCTTTTGATAACGCTATACGAAACCATCATGCCTAATCCCGTCCCTTTATTTTTTGTCGTGAAGTAAGGCTCACCTAAACGGTATATTTGTTCCTGTGTCATTCCAATTCCTTGATCTTGGATCTTAATTTGGATGGTGGAGGCTGCATGAAATAAATGAATGTATATTTCGCCATCATGGTCCATCGATTCTATTCCATTCTTTATGATATTGAACAAGCATTGCTGGAATTTCTTCCTTTCACCCATGACATAATTAGCCCTATCTTCGAGAAGGAATAACTTCAATTTTATTCCATTATTATCAGCAAAGGGTTTTATGCTGTCCACGACATGCTGAATTTCCTCGGATACCCTTAATCGCTCTGTGTTTTCAGGGCTTATGGCAGCAAACGTCAAATAATCATTAATCACATCCGTGGCCCGATCTAATTCATTCAGTGCAATATTTGCATATTTGACCTTTGTATGGGAAGACACGTCTTCGCTTAACATTTGAATATATCCCCTGGTAACTGTAAGGGGATTTCTGACTTCATGAGATATGCTTGCAGCCAGATGACTGACGACCTGCATTTTTTCCGCTTTCACTAATTTTTCGAGAACCTGAAAATTAGTGAGGATGACTTCCCATAATAAGATTACAACAACGATTCCTATGACATGGATCGTGAAGTATTGTTTCCATAGACTTATCCCGATAGTAAGTTCAAATACTTCTGTTGAAATAAACTGTGTGAGAATTTGAACAATGAATATTAATGATATACCCATGCAGATTTTTTTACTTACAGACATTTTAAGATAGTATTTAGATATAAAAAACAAGGAAACTCCAATGAGTGGAAAAGTGATGCATGAGATATAAAATCCATTTTCCCCCCCTGATATATAGCGAATAAGAAGAGTGATGACGATCAATATGATTCCTAACCGATAGCCTCCATATAAACCGCCTAAAAGAAAAGGGATCCATCTGAGATCCCAAACAAAATCCTCTTCCATAACAACGGGAAATAGCATGCATAGAACAAGTGAAAGAATAGGGAAAATAGATAGGAAGGATCCTTTTAATGCATCTAAACGATATACATACTTCACTAGATAGCTCATTTGCAGTAAAAAGATCGGAAAAAGGATAATTAAAAAGTTAATCAGTAAATCTTTTGTCATAAGATTCATTTATACACCGAACTTTCGATATTTTTCGAAGATTTAGACAGGTATATCAATAATAACAAGATAGAGAATGATATGCTAGTGAAATTTCCATGCAGGAGTAAAAAAAGATGCAGCTAGAGGCGAGATGATTCAAGGATAGAAAAAAACACTGAAACGACGAAGTCATTTCAGTGCCATCAAAATATCCGAATATAATCTTAATAAAGAGCTGACTTTGCGAGCATGGTGATTGTCGCATCATCCATCGGAGGATTATGAAGTCCTGCGCGTACATCCCTATAGTAACGTTGCAGGGGATTATTTCGTTGTAAACTTTTGGCTCCGACGACCCTCATCGCTTTATCGACGATGGAAATCGATTTGTTGACGACCGATAACTTAACAGCACCCAATTGCTTCGATAATTCATCATGATCTTCAGGGTTCCGCACCCATTTTTCTGCGACGGAGTACAGGAAATGGTGTGCTTCTCCCAATTCCAGTTCCATCTCCCCAATTGTCCTTTGAACATTCGGAAGGTCCCTGATTGGTCCTGGTAAGCTATTGGGAGAATAGGTTTTTGCAAATTCGACTGCGTAATTTCTGGCTGCCACCGCGATTCCCAAGTAGCAGGCCGGTATATGTAATAGCCATGCTTCAGGTTTTCTTTTTTCACCTGGATTGCTTTTCATGACATAATACTTTTCAGGCAGGCTGACGTCATTTAACACCAAATCATGACTTCCTGTCCCCTGCATGGAAATCATATCCCAAGTTTCTTCTATACTTACCCCCATTACATCGCGATGAATTAAAAATGTGCCTAGCCGCTCATCCTCGGGAACCCATGCCGTTACTAGAAAAATATCAAGGACAGGAGAGAGTGTAGTAAAGGTCTTTCTGCCATTCAACTTCCATTGCTGACCCTTTTTGATGGCGATCGTTTCCGGTCGGCCTCCGCGCGTCGGGCTTCCCGTTCCAGCCTCGGATGCCGCCGTGTTGATGAGAGCGCCTTTCGACACTTCATCAAACAATTCATCCATGACTCCTTTTTCCCACGGTCTCTTCTCCGTTAAGGATAGGACCGTTCCAACATGCCAGCCTATCCCTAAGGCTGTTGGGCCGCAATATTGGGCTATTTTTTCTTGGCAAAGGAGAAAATCATATAAGGAACCGCCATATCCGCCATCTTCTTTTGCTAATGTTAATTGGGGATATCCAAATTCCTTTAACTCCTGAATGTTTTCAAAAGGAAATCCATTTGAATCATCAAGCGCTTCAGCTCGGCTGGAAAAGGACTGAATCGCTTCCTCTAATTTTTGTATATATTCCTTTTGCTTCCGTGATTGAAAAAACGACATGAAGATCATCCCTCCTGTAGAAAATCCTGAACCATACAGCAGCAGAAACAGAACTGCGAACTCCACTTTATCATATCACCTTAGTGTAGTTTATAGTTTGAATTTGCCCATTAAGAGTCAATATCTTCATTTTTATATTCTTTGTTCGCATTCTTGTAAGCTTCCTTCGCCTGATCAATATCTTTGTTTTCGAGAAAGTAAGCTATCGCTGCTTGCCCGATTCCATATGTGACCGCGCCCGCTACGGCACCGGAAACGGCTAGACCAGCTCCTGGGATGAAACGGACTGCAGCCCTGACACCTTCTCTGACAAGGAGACCGATTCCAACATTGACCCCTAATGCTGCAATGAATTCACTTGCCGTTTTCGTATTGATTTCTTTATCCGCGATAAAACCAATCACCACAATCATCAAACCTTGAATGCCAGTCAAAATGGGAAAATCAGCGAAAGGTATTGGCTCTGCACCGATTATACCGGCTATTGCCGTAAACGTTCCCACTATCGTCCGCGCGAATTTCTTCTTAACGAATTGACTCTGCATCGCTTTGGCAGTCTTCAGCTTCGCTTCACTGGGTAAGGCCTCGATCAAGTAATCAGAAAGCAATTCTATGTTCCAACGCATATCATATTCAATATTTCCGCCTTCATCAAAATCAATATACGAACAAGTAGGAATGATGTTCAATAATGGTATATCACTCTCTTTAAATCGTTTTGACATCAAAGCGATGGCTTCATCAATATTTTGTTTTTTCTTAGGATTGGCATCAAAAGGTACTTGTTTATAATGTGGCGGATCTAATTCATCCACTTGTGTGATCACACAGATGACAGGTACATCATAATGGTGATTCTCTTTAACGATTTTGCGCAGCTTTTTCAACTCTTGTAAATCTTCTTCAATCCGTGAATCAGCTTCTTTTGCCTTAATCAAGAAAAGAAACACATCAGGCTGTTCTTCGGTTACCGCTTTTATCAATTCATCCATTGGTGTTTCTTCTTCGAACTCTTCAGTAGGAGCTTCACTCTCTCCCAGCCCCCTGGAGTCCAGCAAACGGATTTTGGGCTCGGCATCACTCGGGTACCATAGCCATTTTCCCTTACCCGTTCCAGATTTAACGGAACTGACATATTGCCGTTCCTGTCCAAACATCGCATTGATCAGTGATGATTTTCCGGAACCCCGCCTTCCGACAAGAGCAATTCTCGGTTCCCTTGCATCAACTGTCATTGTTTTTAACTTTAAGAGCTGGTCGAGCATTTTGTTCTTTTTCGATTGTGAAATGGGCAGCTTATTTACCTGGCCTTTAATGAAACTGAATAGGCTTCCCATTTCTTCGTTTTTTTCCACCATCAGTCATTCCCCCTTGTTAAGAAGTTTTTTAAGTAACATTTACCCTGAAACGATCCAATTTAAGCATGTAACTCCAATCTCCTTGCAAAATTAAGGGGTTCCATTTCATATATTCATTTAACTCTTTTCTTTTAGGAACATAACGACACTGGCCATATATTTTTGGATTTCCTGGACTTGAAAGGCTGCAGAATCCGCAATCTGTTTGTAATGATGCTGTCCTTCATCGGTGATTCGTAAATATCGTTTAGTTCGTTTTTCACTTTCCCATCTGCCGACAAGAAGGCCGTTCTCTTCCATTTCATGAGATAAATCGTACAAATACCCGTTTGAAGCAATCCAACCGAACTGATTTTTAAGCAGATCGCCAATTTCCCCCATGTAAATAGGCTTCTTAGTGAAAGCGGCTTTTAAAGTTACATAACGGACAAGGTCTTTCACCGATATTATTTTCGAGAAATACGACCTGTATTCTTCTGGCAGTTCATTAATGACCGGTGGGTTTTCACCAGAACCCCTTAAATCGAACATGAAGCGATCAATGACCTTTTTCACTTCTGAAAACCGTTCCAGGAAATTTTCTTGGTACCATATGTAAAGTTCTTTGCCTTTTTCAGTAATTTGATAATAATTTCTTCCCTTATCCGTATATAATGATAAATGGTTGGATTCGACTAGCGTATTGGATATTTTACATAGATAGTCATAGCTATGCACTTTTCCAGTGAACGTATTTTTTAGGTCCTGATGAATCGCCCTTGGATAATTCGCTTTTATTCTCAAAGAGTGTAGTAAAAAAATCGTTAAAAATTCCCGCTGGCTCAACCCAACCGTTTCAACCGTTGCAGACAGTTTCTCCCCTTTCTTCACTGTCAAAACCCCCTTTATAATGTGTTTATATAACATATTATTAATTATTTCTTCCTTCCCCTTATTATCCTGTGCTCCCACATAATAGTAAAGTTTTTAATGCCTGACTGCCTATTACTAATTTTTCGAATTCGCTCTATTGGGGGGGGCAGGGTTCAGAATATTCTGTCGAGGTTTATTGTGATATATTTTAATAAAGCAAAAAGAAGAAACGGCACATGATAAGGCCGTTTCTTCTTTTTGTTTACTGTTCCGTTAAAATGATCGGATCTTCTTTTGTAATGACGAGGGTATGCTCATATTGGGCGGAGAGTTTTCCATCTGCCGTTCTCGCCGTCCAGCCGTCTTGGTCCATTTTCATATGCCATGTTCCTGCATTCAACATTGGCTCGATCGTGATGACCATTCCCTCTTTTAGACGCGCACCTTTACCTGGCTTACCATAATGCAGGACTGTTGGGTCTTCGTGCATGGTTTTACCGATTCCGTGCCCTGTAAAATCGCGAACGACAGAAAACTTTTCACCTTCTGCATATGACTGGATTGCATGCCCGATGTCCCCAAGGCGATTTCCTGCACGTGCAACTTCGATGCCTCTATATAAAGCATTCTTGGTTACATCCATTAAACGCTGAGCTTCATCGGAAACTTCACCGACTGCATATGTCCAAGCTGAATCCGCCAAACCTCCGTTAAGGTTCACCACCATATCAATCGTAACGATGTCTCCCTCTTTTAAGGCTTTCTTTTGCGGAAAGCCGTGGCATATCACATCATTCACTGATGCACACGTTGCATATTTGTAGCCGTTATAGCCCTTTTGTTCAGGTGTAGCACCATGCTCAGCCAAGTACTTATCGACAAATTCTTCGATTTCCCAAGTCGTGATGTCCGGTTTTATCATTTTTGCAATTTCTCTATGCGTCGCAGCAAGAAGTTTGCCCGCTTCATGCATCAAATTTATTTCTCGTTCACTTTTAATGGTTATCATTTAAAATCCTCTTTCGTTTTATAACTTTTCTGATTGAGACTCCTTATTTATCATATGCCTTTTTTTATATAAAAAGCAACCAAAAACCCGGTAAAAATCACCGGGTTCATTAATTCAAGACCTATTCCGTACCCGTAATTCCGAGAAAAATAAGCTTTTTAATGACAAAATTGATAAAAATATGTTTATCCTTTACCCAAAATGATTATTTTTCCGGGGAGTGAATTACCTACAACATATAATCACTATTAATTGTTCAAAAATTCTATATAGGACCATGAGCATTAATTGGGTACAGATTCCCATTAAATGCGAATGAAACTCTTCCTGTTTCCTCTGATACGACCAATACAAGGGCATCACTTCGTTCAGATAAACCTAAAGCAGAGCGATGCCGTGTTCCAAGTTTTTTTCCTCCTGTTGATCTTTCGGAAAGCGGAAGGACATTTGCTGCGGAAACAATTTGATTTTGACTAACCAATACAGCACCATCATGTAGTGGATTTCCAGGAAAAAAAATTGATTCCAATAAAGAATGGGTTAACTCCGCTCCTATTGAAATACCTGGTTGGATCAAAGAATCAAGAGGATCTCCCCGTTGAATCACAATTAACCCGCCATGTCTCAAGTTTGACAAATTTTGTACACAAATTGACAATTCGGGATATTTGTCCGTAAACGGTGACAAATAACAGTTCAAATAAAAGGTTGCTGCTTTCATATCGATGTATACGAATTTATCCTTTATTTTCTCAAAATTTCCAAGAAGACAATAATTTTCATCACCCATTGCTTCTAAGTTATCCTGTAATGACGATATTACTTGACGAATTTCCTCTTTTAACATTTGTTTCATTGGTGAAAAATCACAATTGCCATTAGTCACAGGCATGCACCTCCCTTTTATAATTTCACTCTCTTTTATTCAATAAATCTTAATTGGCTCTCTAAAAGAACATACTAATTTTCCCTAGCTCTGTTTGTACCTTGTTAAATTTATAATTATGAATGTACTTAAAGTTTGTCTTCAAGATAATTAATTATTCATCTTAACTATCAATCAGTAATGACTTCACATTTTTTTATGTCATATGGACAAGGTAAGTGAATAGATATGTAAATGACCTGTTGAAAGATATCTTATAATAAGAGGTGGTATTAGATGCCTTGTGTAACAGTATTTGACCAAGGAACGTTTGAAGTTGAAAATGGAAAAAAGTTAGTATTAGCATTGGAAGATCACGGTATTAATATTCTTCACCGATGTGGCGGGAAGGCTAAATGTACAACTTGCAGAGTGGAAATTTTCGCAGGTGATTTTTTGGAGGTCACACATAAAGAAAAAAAGATCTTTGAAGAAAAAGGGATGGAAGATCATTTGCGTTTATCTTGTCAAATTTACGTGAATGGGGACATAACCGTTCGGCCGATCAAGACTGTTGAGAACTCTGGACTTCCTGCTGGGCCAAGGCCTGCAGACTAAATAGTAGTATAAAAAAACATCAAAATGACTAAAAATAGTTTTTCTAGTCGTTTTGATGTTCTTTATTTATAGATAAATGATTTACTTCTTTTCCATGACCGCAAAGTAATTATCTTCATTATCAGCAAAATTGAAGACTCTTCCAGATGGCATATTCACAATTTCCCCGACTTTGATATTCTTCTCAGAAAAGTCTTTATATAATTCATCAAGATTATCCGAGTAAAACATTAACGAAGGTGTATTAAGATTTAATTCAGGCTGCATTTTAGCAATGAATTCCTTATTATGAAGGATGATACTCGTTTGTGCTTCCTTTGTTGGGGCTATTTCAATCCATCTTAGCCCTTGGCCGTTATCTTCTTCAGAAATTACACTAAAACCGAATTTTTCCGTCCAAAATTTCAATGACTCGTCTTGGTTATTTACATATAACATGATTTGACCGACTTTATTAATCATTTGCTTCTCTCCCTTTCTTCTGGCTCCGTTATTAATGATATCCATTAAGTATAAGCATATTGTTGGTTGGAACTAGATAACTAATTGAATGGTATAATAAATACAAAATTTAATCAATATTTACCAAGGTTCCTGGCTTTTGGAAGTCAATTTCTTACGAATATTGCTTAATTATCACTTCTGCATGATCCAAGTAATCTGTATGTGCGAATTCCCTTCCAGATATTGCGCTATCACCGTTAATCGTTCCATAACTCCACCACTCTTATGGGAGTAAAAATTTGCAGGAGTAGCAGGACTTTTCGATTTTCCCCAGAACTTCTATACAGAGTATTTCTCAAAGGAGAGTGAAATGATGGTTCTATCGAAAGAGGGTTTGCTAAATATATTAGAAGGCAACAGGAGATTAACGATGCGGGTGGTTGAAGCCTTTCCTGAAGAGGAATTATTTAACTATACCCCGGCTGGGAAGCTTCGCCCTTTCGCAGAGATGGTTAAAGAAATCATGAACATTGAGACTGGATATATGCGTGGTATTGCACTTAGTGTTTGGGAGTATCCAGATTCGTTTGCTGGGATTTCCACCAAAGAGGAACTAGTTTCAGCATGCGAAGCGGTAAGGGCTGATACAAGGAAACTGTGGGAGGAAATGAATGAGGGAACGCTTGCAGTCGTGGAAAAGGATCCCTTTTTCGGTCCCTCACAAAGCCACTTTGATAGACTTCAATATGCTTTGGAAAATGAAATCCATCATAGGGGACAAGGGTATATCTATCTTAGAACGCTCGGAATTGAACCACCGGAATTTTTCGTCAGGTAATAATGAAACATGATGTCATTAAACTTATAGCAACGAATAATAAATTAAAAAATAGGAGTGAGATAAATGTCAGTTGATGCATATCTTAATTTTAATGGGAATTGTCGAGAAGCAGTAGAGTTTTACGCAGAGGTTTTTGGAACGGAGCAACCAAATATCATGACCTTTGGTGAAACACCTCCTAATCCGGAATTTCCCCTTCCAGAAGAAGCGAAAAATTTAGTCATGCATACAAGGCTGAATATTAATGGAAGCAATGTCATGTTTTCCGATACTTTTCCTGGTATGCCCTTTGTTGAAGGTAACAATATCAGCCTGGCATATGTCGGTAATGATTTGGAAGAAATTAAATCGATCTTTAACAAACTTAGTGTAGGAGGCACGGTTGGTATGGAGCTCCAAGAAACATTCTGGAGTAAAATTTACGGTCAGTTAACCGATAAATTCGGAATCAATTGGCAATTTAACTTCGAGAGCTAAGAAATGAAGATGAGCCTTTATTGATTAATCTTCGATTTGGATATAGGTCTTTTCACTGGTGAAAAGTTTCTATATCCTTTTTGTATTTCCATCACCAAGGGCAAAGATTCTATAACTAAGGAAACAATTTTTCGTTAACCCTTAGGGGATGCTATATAAAGGTTATCAGTTAACTGATTGGCTAGTAAAAATTGAATTCTCAAATATGTAATCGAAAAGGAGAAATTATGAAAAATAAAATTCAAAAAATCACAACTAACTTGTGGTTCGATACTCAAGCTGAAGAGGCGGCAAAGTTCTACACTTCCATCTTCGGAAATTCTAAGATTGGAAGAATTACTCGCTATGGAAATGAAGGGAATCAAATCCACGGGAAGCAAGAGGGATCAGTGATGACCGTGGAATTTGAGTTGGAAGGACTAGCATTCGTAGCATTGAATGGCGGTCCTCAATTCAAATTCACAGAGGCAATATCATTTATCATCCATTGCGAGGATCAAGAAGATGTGGATTATTATTGGGGGAAACTTTCCGAAGGCGGAGACGAAAAAGCGCAAGTGTGCGGTTGGCTGAAAGATAGATTTGGTGTTTCATGGCAAATTGTCCCTGCGGAACTAACCGAGATGGTAAACGACCCGAATCCTGAAAAATCGGAAAGACTAATGAAAGCGCTGCTCCAAATGAAGAAAATTGACATTAAAACTTTAAAGCAGGCGTATATAGGATAGGATCCAGGAAACAACTACCTCGTAAGTTGTGTTTATTCCAGAAGCGTACGAATTTGAAGTAAATTAAGCCTATTTTCTTGGTACTTCAGGTGTGAAATTAGGTTTTGAGATTTAAATTTCCTTGAAGCTGTTAATCCTCATTTCCTGGCGATCCACCTATTAGAAAGGCTGTTTTCGCATACTTTGTTCTATTTACCAAGTAAAGCGGTGTGGTTGATTTCCCCTCCAAATGCTCCTTTCCGCGGGGCAGGTGAGCCTCCAATCAACCTTAAATCGTTTTGTTTTAAAAAAAACAATCTTTACGAAAAGAGCCTTTAGAAAAGAAAAACCTTATTGAGTATAATGAAATAAATGATCTAGATAGTTTTTAAGGGAGAATAGAAACGATGGACAATATATTTACACCAGCACTACAGCGTGGTGATGAAATAATAGAAAGAAAAATCCGCTATGACTCCTTAGTTGTGGAATATAACTGTTTGCTGTTAAAAGCTCAAAAGCAACATGTCGTGCTTTTTCATGAAATCATGGATTCGTTCACGATGAAAGCGGGTCCTATAAAACTAACCATTCCTATAGGCAGTTATACGATTGCTCATTATTGGAAAGACCGTCCTTATAATTTATACATCTGGAGAGATAACGAAGGGCAATATTTAGGATCCTATTTTAATATTGTAAGGAATACATATATAGAGGATAAGTTGGTTTCCTTTGAGGATTTGATCATTGATATCTTGGTGCTTCCGGATGGGGCACATTTTATTTTAGACGAGGAAGAGTTACCTGTGCCATTAGAGCAATATGAGAGTGGCTCTGTTAAACTAGCCCTAAATTCTTTGCTTGATTCCATTGATATTCTTCTTTCACAAACCATTTCAGAATCCGAGAAACTCTATAAACATAATGACCTCCTTCCATGGTTGAACAGCAAATGACAAACAAAAAGCCTACTTCATTCAGTAGGCTTTTTGTTCTCCTTCACTCACCATCAGCTTGAGCCGATATACTGTCGGCAAGCTCCTCAATGTTCTTAGATACCTTTGCACTGTATGAGTAATCACCGTAGCAATATGGGTATCGAAAATTCTCTTTGTCTCCGCCGCAATCATAAAGGGTAGGGTTTTTTTCGACCTGAAGCATGGAAAACTTCTTCGCAAGCGCCTCAGTATGCTTGCCCCCTTTTTCCGCAACGAAATCAATATAACCTATTCCCATGTTATATGCTTGGATGATCGTGGCAAAATCCACGTCCTTTTCATTGCCATATTCATTGATTCTCTTAAAGTGTTTCACTCCATACTTAATGCTTTCCGTTGGATCTGTGATCGTATTTGGATCAAGACCCGCTGACTCAGATGCCTGCATGGGGTCACCTCCCCGTCCCCGGCTTTCCTGCTGCATCAATGCAATCAATGTCGAAGTATGCTCCTCAAGCCCGTATTTAGCCAGCTCGTCCCTAAGAAGTGAACTATACTTTTTCACGTTCGCAAAAGAATCAAGCGTATTTACTGATGTGGAAACATTTTCGTAATTGGGGGTTCGCATGATCTCCTTAAGTAGCAAAAATGCAAAGATGAGGATAAAAATGACAAAAACATTCTTAGATTTCTTACGTTTCTTCTTCACAATCTCTCTCCGTTATCTCTAGGTTATA
Source organism: Peribacillus sp. NPDC056705 (assembly GCF_043656335.1). Taxonomy (NCBI): domain Bacteria; kingdom Bacillati; phylum Bacillota; class Bacilli; order Caryophanales; family Bacillaceae; genus Peribacillus; species Peribacillus sp. NPDC056705. Next base: position 46,514 of record NZ_JBHTYI010000012.1, read on the forward strand.
TATTTATATCTTAACAAATAGTAAGAGTAATAACTATTTAGAATACCATTTAAATGTTCTTGAAAAGGAGATTACTAGCATTGAATAAGTATTTTATCTTTAACTCTTAATTTAAACAAAAGAAAACTTAAAAAGACCCGGTCACTCAGCGTATGTTTTTTCGGATAATGAGACACCCTATTGTGTGGAGGTGATATGTATGGATAGGAAGAATGATAAAGATGAAATCCTTGATGATAAAAAGAATAAAAATAGAAATGAGTTTGGAGCAGATCCCGATGAACAAGAAATGAATGGTCTCTATGGTATGTTGGAAACTGAATATGAAGATAAGCTTCATGATAAAGAAAAATAACGATTGGTTTCTTGAAATTTTGTTAAGCGCCTTGTATGGCGTTTTTTTAATGAGTGCATCTGTGTTGAACTTCTCGAATCTATTCTATAGGTTCGCATAGGCTATAAACGGATTTTTTACATCTTCCACAAAAAACGAAAACCCAGAAGGTCTTCGTTTTCTGTAAATGTGAATATGTTGGGTCATTAACTAAAAAGATACCATTAAAAGGGAGTGACCAAATGCTGCCACTCCCTTTGTTCAATTAGTATTGTGAAGATTGTCCGCCATCAATCGGAATGACTGCCCCGTTGATGAACTCTGATTCCCCAGATAATAAGAAAGCGACTAAGCGGCCGACTTCTTCAGGTTTACCAAAGCGTTTTTTAGGATTCACACTGACGAAATCCGCCATTGCTTCTTCCCAATTCTCCCCGCCTATTTGCCTGAATGAACCTTCAACCATCGTTGTTAAGATTACTCCTGGTGCAATGGCATTTATGCTGATTCCGTATTGACCATATTCTATGGCAGCTGTTTTTGTTAATCCTGCTACAGCATGTTTACTTGCAACATAAGCAGCTTGGTTAAGCACAGCACGAATTCCGCCTACAGAAGCCACGTTCACCACTGCCCCTGATCCTTGTTCTTTCATGATCGGCAGGATGTATTTCATGCCATAAAATACACCATTAATATTGATGTCCGTTACTTTGTTGAAAACGTTGCTATCGTATTCAGCCGTAGGTGCCTGTTTACCTTCGATACCCGCATTATTATAAAAACCATCGACTCTACCATATTTGCTGACTGTTTGGTCTACATAGTTCTTGACTGCTTCTTCATCCGATACATCTGCAGTGATCAGAAGCACGTCTGAATTTGGTGCAATTTCAAAGATTAATTTTTTTGTTGCCTCCAAAGATGCCTCGTTTAAATCAACTAATGAAAGTTTAGCTCCTTCTTTAGCCATTTCCAATGCGGCTGCTTGTCCTAAACCTGATCCTGCACCTGTAATGATTACTACTTTGCCATCGAATCGTTTGTTCATATGTCAAAACTCCCTTTTTAAGATATCTGGAAAATCTAATTGATAATAATGATTACCCCTTAAAGCTTAAGAATCCATCATCAACAGGAATGACTTGTCCATTAATGGCATCCGCTTTTTCAGAGAACAAAAACGTTACAACTTCAGCAACTTTTTCTGGCTGTATCAATTTTTTCCTCATATGAAGTTGGGCCAAACTGTCCAGGAACTCTTGATCATCACCAATGATCGGCGTTTCGATAAAACCTGGTGCAACACCGACAACACGAATCCCATATTGCGCAAGTTCAATTGCTCCAGATTTAGTCATGGCGATGACTGCAGCTTTTGCAGCATGGTAATTAAAGCTGCCGATTGAAACCATCGTCCCATATATTGAGGCTGTATTAACGATTGTAGCGCCTGTTACCCCAAGCTCCACCATCTTCCTTGCTGCATAATACATGCCATAATAAACGCCGTGTTGGTCAACATCAACGACTCTATGGTAAGATTCTGGATCCATCTCTAGAAATGGTTTTACTAGTCCAATTCCAGCGTTGTTGAAAATGCCGTCGATGGTGCCATGATTGGCAACTGCAGCTTCGATCATCGCATCCACTTCTTCCGCATTAGCTACATCCACTTTCACAAAAGAAGCCGTGCCTCCCTTTTGTTGAATGGCTTCAGCCGTTTCTTTAGCAGCAAAATCATTGTAATCAGCCGCTACGACAACAGCTCCCTGTTCAGCTAATTTACATGCCGTTTCCTTTCCAATTCCGCTGCCTGCTCCTGTAATTACTATGACTTTTCCTTTTAAACTCATGTATTCGTCCCCCTGTAATAAAGTTTATTGCTTATCAGATTAAAATGGCCCCTCCGTCAATTACAAGTTCTTGACCCGTAATGTGGCTGGAAAGATCCGATACTAAGTACATCATTAGATTTGCAATTTCCTGCGGTTCAGCATACCGACCATCCGGAGTCGTTGCTTCCAACTGTTTTCTAGCCGTTTCAGCTGCCGCGGAATCGCCTTGACCAAACCCGCTTTCAATCGACCGCATCATAGCCGTGTTGACGACACCTGGGCAGACGGCATTCACCCGTACACCATGGGGGGCAACTTCGACACCAGCAGTTTTCGTCATTCCAAGAACCGCATGTTTACTGGCGCCATACGCCACCATGTTTGGCGTAGCGAGTAAACCAGCTCCAGAAGCTGTATTCACGACCGCTCCGCTTTTTTGTTCAATCATACAGGGCAATACATGTTTCAAACCCAAGAAAACGCCACGTACATTTATTGACATTAATTGATCGAAAACCTCAGTAGGATAATTGATAAGTGGCATGATTTTCCCTTCCCACCCTGCATTATTCAGGAAAATATCGATTTTACCATAAGAATCTATCGTTTTTTGAACATAATTTTTTATATCGTCTTCATTTGTAACATCGGCTTTAACGAACTTCGCTTCGCCGCCTTTTTCTTTGATTTCATTTACCGTTAACATTCCAGCCTCTTCAGAAAGGTCAACAACAACCACTTTGGCACCATTTTCTGAAAGTGTAATAGAAGCCGCCCGGCCGATACCCCCGCCGCCTCCGGTAACAATTGCTACTTTTTCTGTAAAATCAAATGCTTGCATAATATTCTCCCTTTCTCCCTTTAATCTTGGTGATGATCTTCTTGTTTGAATACGATTACATCATAACACTATTTTTGTCGATTGTCGACAATTTGCTTTTAGAGTCAAAGACTCTACATCACTCCATGTTTCAGAGCTTCATGAATTTCATTTTTTGCCTTAACGAAATCATCTTCGAGAATGCCCTCAATAGACATTTTTAATCTGAAATGGAAATTTTCCATCGTTTCTGTATTCCATTGACTTTGGGCAAAAACCATGAGGATATGACTGGCTTCCTCAAAAAATCTTGATAATGCTTTGTTATTAGCGATTGTAAAAATATATCGAAATATCTGTTCAGCTTTTTTTTGATACTCGATTACATCACTTTTCTCACACTTATCCGTTGCACTTTCCAAATGCTTTCGTAATGATTGCTTTTTTTCCTCGTGCCACCTTCCTTGGGAAAATTCAATGCCCATCTGGATCAGCCCGATCGTAACATCATTATATTCAATGATTTCCTTTTGTGAGAATGGCTTGACGATCGTTCCCCGCCTCGGTATCCTCTCAACAATTCCGTCAACCTGCAATAAATAAAGGGCTTCGCGAACTGGTGCACGGCTCGTATTCAATTCTTTGGAAATGTCTTCTTCGACGATTTTCTCTCCAGCTTCAATTTCCCCTTCAATGATTTTTTTTAAAATGTGTTTGGCGATTTGTTGTGGTAACGATTCCCCAAAATAAATGCCATCTGTCAAATTGGAAGTATTTCCAAACATCTTTCAGCACTCCTATACTTCTAATAATTGATTTTAGTTCTATTAGTATAACATATGGATAGGAATTAACTTCCTTAAAAATTACACCCCTTAATGTTAACCTACCAAGAAAAACGTTTTAAACCATGTGTGGCTCAGAATGAAAAGTTGACCGAATGCTTCTTCGAAGATTTAACGATCCTACTGAGCTTAATGTTACATTCAATAGATTTGAGCCCCTTTTATAGAAAGGGCTCTATGGTGGACTCTTTTATTCCACTAGCCTAGGTTTCGCTGGATCGCAGTTTGGCTTTTCTGTGTCTGTCGATTCAGCGAGTTTCGTTAAATAATAACATTCTTCACGCCACATATGATCTGCCATTAATGGCGAGAACGTTCCGAGAGCCTGCGCACTGAGATCAAGCTCCTCCACTTCAAGCAGAAAGTGCTGAAATAATTTAATTTCCAATGTAACGTCCTGATTCATTTTTTCCAATGCTGGGAATGTTGACAGATTGGTTCGTAAATATCCAGCCATTTCAACAGCTTTTAAATAAAAATCATTAAAATGTTTTTTATATTGGTCACTTTTCTCCTTTAATCTTTTTTCAACATCATCCATATTGGATGAAATTGCACTTGCATGCCCCGCTGCATCTAAAAGCCAAAGCAAATGATGATGAAGTTCATGGAAAACAGGCGGCATTTGATTTGAATTGAAGTATTTCAACAACCTTAAATATTCTTCTAATTCGTTCACCATATGATTAATGAATGAAGGTGAAAGATGTATTTTTATTTTACCAACCAGATGTTCTTTAAGTAGGTATAGCTTAAACTCCCGAAACCTTAATGCCTCTTTTTCAGCCATGGCCGTTAGTTGCGAAATCTCTTCTGAATTGGCTTTACCAAGGAGATTATCAAAAATTCGAATGAATTCTGAGGCAATTTCAATGTTTTCCACTTCAACCGGAGCTAAAGACTCATGGATGAACCTGCCATGGTCTCCTAAGATTTGCAGCCAAAACCGATGCTCGAATCTCGCCGTTTGTTCCAATAACTCGTTCATTCGCTCTCCCCCATAATTCAAAGTATCGAAACTCACTTATAATTTGTATTCCAAAGCCTGCAAACTTATTAATATGAATTGTATGGTGGCGTTACAAAGCTTAAACTTGATCCTTTACCCGCAGGAATGTTTACACCCCAAGAAATTAAAGTGGTATTTGAAGAGATTCTTCATTCACCTGATTATTACGTTTTAATCCGATATGCTCCGCAGTGAGTCAAACGTGTGCATACCCTCCACAAAAACGGACATCTTAGCACTTGTTTAACTCCCTGGCAGTTATCTGCAAATACAAACATCATATTTGTATTGATTTAACGGTTCTTGTTGTGGTAAAGTTTGTAAAATTCTGATCGTTTGGAGGAAGGTAGATTGTCAAAGGAAATAAAGAGATACATTGACTGTCCAATGGTGAAAATTCCAGGGGGAGAAATAGAATTAAGGGACGATAGAATTAAAAGCAAATGGAAAGCTGAAATAAGACCATTCCTTCTTGCCCGTTATCCTGTTACTACGGATTTCTACTATGCTATTACAAATAAAACGCCTAATTCTTTTGTTCGAAATCTAAAACCTGTTGTGAATATTTCTTGGAATGATGCAATTTCTTTTTGTAATCTGCTTTCACAGAAAGCCGGACTGGCAGAGTGTTATTCTAAAAATGGTGAAAACATAGTTTGTAATTGGGAATCAAGCGGTTTCCGACTTCCATCAGAAGCAGAGTGGCAATACGCATGTAAAGCTGGGACTGCTGGTTACAGATATGGTGAGCTGAATAAGATTGCCTGGTATAACGAAAATTCAGGGGGCATAATCCATGACGTAGGAACAAAGGAATCGAATCCATGGGGGCTGCATGACATGTTAGGGAATGTTTGGGAATGGTGCTGGGATTTATATGATGAACAAGTGTACGGCACCTACCGTATTTTTCGAGGTGGTAGCTGGGCTGAGGATGCCAGGGGTTGTGGAGCTTCATGTCGTCGGCGCAGCCATCCTACATTTCGCATAGACGACCTAGGATTCCGTCTTGCCCGGTCTTTTTAATTGGCTCTTTTCGTAAAGATTGTTGTTTTTAGAACGAAACGATTTAACGTTGATTGGAGCGCAAGTGCGAGCCTCTGCGGGAGCACCGCCCGCCACGCGGAAAGCGAACATCTGAAGGGGAAATCAACCCCAACGCATTACTTGGTAAATAGGAACAAAGTATGCGAAAACAGCCTTTTAATTTCAGCAATCAAGCCAACTTAATTCAAGGTTTTACAGTTTTACTAACGGATAATAGGAGTGAAAACAGAGTGATCAGCTGTATTTATTTGTGATGAACCCAAAAAAAGAAGCAGGTTCGAGCGATTAGAGGTTAAATTCAGATAAAAGAATCGTCTTACATGTATTTTAGCCGTACTGCTATTCATATTTCTTTTCAGTTTTTTTGGTTGGATTCCAATTGTGAACAAAATAAAAAACCTGATAATTTTTCAGGTTTTTTAATATTTTTATCATTCGATTACCAGAGAAATGCGAGAAAAACTAAAGATGCAATTGCCCCAAAGGCAAATCCATTTGCAGCACCCCAACCAAATCCTGTATTAAAACCACCATAACCAAACCCACCAAGGTTTCCGCCACCGTCAAATGGACGAATATATACACGGTTCGGCGTAACCCGGTGTATGATTCCCCGATGAACGGTTCCTCTACTTGTACGAATTTCAACCGGCCTTCCAACACCTTGCCTGCATTTATGATAATAATTATGATAACCCATTTTACACTCCCCTTGTCCGTCGATTATACATCGTATGCATTCGGAGACTAGCCTGCATGAATTAAATACCCACCAAACCTTTAAAAGTCTTTCCCATATTCCTTGCCAATGATTAAACACTCTTTGAAACCGAAGCATAAAATACATTTATACATGTACCAAAGGAGATTATGCCATGAACCACTCATACCAAGACGCACTAGCCATAATTGGAATTGAAGGGGCACACCCTGGTGGATTTGAATTGACTAAGCAGCTCTTGAAAAATGAAGAACTCGATCATACGTCAATAATCCTCGATGCCGGATGCGGGACTGGGCAAACCTCATCTTACTTGGCACAAACGTTTCTTTCCCAAGTATCCGCGCTTGATCATCACCCAGAGATGGTGAAACATGCAAAAAAAAGATTCCAACAAGCTAATTTAAGCATTGACCTATATAAGTCTTCAATTGAAGAACTGCCTTTTGCCAATAATTCTTTTGATTTTATCATAGCCGAATCAACGATTGCGTTCACGGATATACCAAAATCGCTCGGTGAATTTTTCAGGGTCCTTAAATTAGAAGGAACTTTGTTATCCATTGATATGACAGCAGAAACCAGCCTTGATTCTGCCTCAAAAAAAGAAATCATGGACTTCTATAAATTAAGAGAATTATTGACGCAATCCGAATGGTTAAAGGCATTCCAACAAAACGGATTTACAGATTCAAAAATCTTGAGATCGAGTACCGTCTTAGAGGAATTAATGAATTCTTCAGCATCAAATAGCCTCGTTCAGCCATTGAGTGAATCCTTGGAACGAGTCATGGACGAACATTACCGCCTCATTCTATCTTATGGACACAGCCTCGGATATAGAGTATACAGAGCAAGTAAAAAGTAGGGCATTTATAATGCATGACGCAGCTCAAGTTTGTCAGGAATTATGAACACAATAAAAAAAACCTAGAACAAGTTCAAGGTTTAATGGGATGGTTCCATCTTAGGCGATGATCTTTACACAATTTCGTCCATTCTTCTTTGCGGCATATAAGGCTTGGTCAGCCCGTGGCATCAATGTTTTGATGGATTGGCTTCGGTCGCCAGCTTCAATTAAGGCATGAGTCACCCCGAAACTGCAGGTAACGGAAATCTTCTCTTCGTTTACAACTGCAATGCTTGCAGAAACTTTTTCCCTTATAATATCGGCCAACTCATATGCGATGGCTAAAGCTGTATCCGGCAAACATATGATAAATTCTTCACCGCCATAACGCCCCAATAGATCGCCTTCCCGAATGTGTTCCTTTGCAGTATTTGCAACAAGCGTTATGACTGCGTCCCCTGCTTCATGTCCAAAAGAATCATTTACATCTTTGAAATGATCAATATCGAACATGATTACTGAAACACTGCCGCCTTCCATGCTTAGTTCATCGAATAACATTTCCGATTTATTAAAGAAAAAGGTTCTATTCAATATTTGGGTTAATCCGTCCAAGCTGGCCAGTTGTTTCAACTTTTCCAGCATAAGAACTCTATCAGTTACGTTGGCGAAGGTGATGATCTGTCCGATAGGCAGGTTACTTTTGTTGAGCACAGGTGAAAAACCAATATGGTAATGTACCATATTACCATTTAGGCTGCAATTAAAATCACTGTCTTGCTTAAGGTCGATTATTTCCCTAAGATGATGATTCCCATTTAGCAGACTTGTAATCGATTTACCTATGGAGTGTTCATCCAACATGGGTATGACTTTGCGCATTCCATGGTTATAGTCAACAATCAAACCCTGTTGATTTAAAACGATGACACCCTCTTTCATACTTTCAAAGACAGTTTCCCGAGCGATCGGGGCTACATTGAACATTTGAAAAGTCAAAAGTGCCGCACCATGAAAGATAAACGTGATACTCATGGATACAGGACCAAGATCGATGCCGTATGTGCTTAATCCGTTGATATAATAGTAATTTGCCATTATAGGAATAATAAGACCTGCCACCATCATTGATATTTGCATCCTGAATCTGAATGAGGATTTTTTCACTTGCTTTAGCAATATGATTATACTTAACATGACACATAAAAAAAGGAAAAGGGAGTGGACGTAAAACCAAGGGCCCCCCACCAGCTTAATAATTGGAAAAGGACTATCGCTTCTCAATTCCATTGATTTGTAATACAAGTGATGAAGGCCGTTTGTATAATGCATGAAAATGGTGATGAACGGAATGATGAAAAGGGCATATTGCCAGACCTTCTTAATTCTCTGCCCAACATATTCAAGGCACATCAACAAAAGGAATACTGGGATGAATGGTAATGCCAAGTACTCGACCCTTAACCAAAATATGATTTGTTCCAAAGATGTACTGGAAAGTTCGAAAGCATAGGAAAAAGTAAAAATGGAAGACAAAAATGTCACGAAAATATAGGGTTTTGCTCCAGGTGCATCCTTGATCCTTAACTGTGCAAATAAACACAGGAACAAGCTTAAAACACCTGCCATTATAACTACGAGTATGTATAACAATAATTCCCGTGGCAATCCGATCAACTCCGTTTAACAAAAAAATACTTTTTCCGTATATTATATAGCACTTTATGCCTAAGTGACCAGAGTTTATTCAGGGAATTCTGAATTTTAAATGCCAGGATTTTATAAACACGCCATATTGGGAAGCCATTTACTAATTCCCCAAACCGACGTACCTAAAATGCCAGTTTTCAAACAAAAAACCCTGCCTCATCACTGAAACGTGAGTAGCAGGGTTTCCAATTAAAATGTGAATAAACGGAATATCTTGATGCGGATTATACTTTTTCTGTTACTGCTGTGAATCGCTTTAAGAATGTGAGTATTTTTTGATAGACGGCAATTTCATTTTCTTTTTTTGAAAACCCATGTCCTTCATCTTCCAGAAGCATATAATCGACATCTCTTCCTTTATCCTTCAACGCTTTAACGATTTGATCTGATTCTGCTTTGACGACACGGGAATCGTTTGCTCCTTGAATGACAAGCATTGGCTTTATCATATATTCTAAATAGGTGATAGGAGAGTACTCGATTAGTTTTTCTTTATCTTTTTCCGGATTACCTACCCATTGATCCATGACTGGCTTCCATTCTTCTGGAACGGAATTGATAAATGAGAAGAGGTTGGATGGTCCGAAAATATCGACAACCGCTTTAAAATAATCCGCATGTCGTCCGTGTAGCAGAAGTGCCATATACCCTCCGAAGCTTCCGCCCATCAATAGAATGTTGCCTTTTTGTGCATGCCCTTGGTTAATGAGCCAATCAAGGCCGGCTACATTATCAAGTCTTGGTCCATTTCCCCAATCTCCTTCCACCATTTTCGTGAATTCCAAACCATAGCCAGTAGAACCGCGGAAGTTTGGCGCAAAAATACTGTAACCATGATTCAGGAAAAATTGAAATGATGCCCTAAAGGACTTCCGTTCTGCCGCTTGAGGACCTCCATGTGGCCAAAAAATGATTTCACCATTGTCAATTTCCTTTTTTGCCCTGAAAAATAACGATTCGATCTCCAGGCCATCAAAGGAAGGATATGTAATGATGTCCGGTTCAACCAATTCATCTGAATCGACGCCAGGAACAGTATATTTAGTTAATGATACCCACTCATCACCTGTTTTTTTATAGATATTATGAGGCTTTGTTGCGCTCATGCCAAATAAGTAAAGGGTTCCAGATGCAGTAACCTCAAGTTTATTAATGACGCTGCACGGCACGGTGATATATCTCAAATCTTTATTTTGCAGATTGAATTCATATAATTGATCTTCTACACCCTTTTGACTGGTTATATATATAAGTTGATTCTCTTTACTATATTTAATGGCAGTAAAACTCTCATTCTCCAATTCTTTAACTTTTCTGAATTTGTTTGTTTCAAGATTGTATGAAGCCAAATAGGTAAAGTCCGAATCATAATCAGTCAATAAATATATCATCGAATCCGAAACAAAAACACCATCATTCACTGTATGTTGTTTCTCGGAGGGCGGAGTGAGCAGGATATCTTCGTTCCCTTTCTTTGCATAGAGAAGGGTATTTGTATTAGCAAAGTGTTTATAGTAAAGTAAGGTTTCTTCATCCGGACTGAAGCCAAATAAATACGTCGCTGCGTCTTTTCCCTCGAGTATCAGCCTCTCCTGTCCTGATTCTAAATCTAAACAATAGGAATTTAGAAAGGTAGGATTTCCTCTGGATGTCGTGTAATAGAGCTTTTTACTGTCATTCGATAATTTTGGCATGAAATTACGTGTATTTTCATGATGGACGATTTCCTTCATTGTCCCGCCATTCAAAGGAATCCCGTAAAACTGGGTATTTTCATTTCCGTCTTGATCGAAACCAGCAATTATAAACCGGCTCTTCTTATCATATATCAGCTCTTGGCAGCTCTGATCAATGGTTGTAAGCGGATAAGGAAAGGAGTTTGGCAAATCCATTCCCCATAAATTATACTTGCCGCTCAAATTGGTACTGAAAACCAGATGTTTTTCATCTGGACTTACAGCAAAATCAGCAATGGAAAAGGTTCGTAAAAATTGCTCAACATCAGGTTTCGGAAAAGTGATCATCATTGGCAGCCCCTCACATTATAAAATATTAAGAAAAATCTGCAATTAACTATACCATATTTTTCCTTATCGGTATACGTATACCTTCAGTTTATAGAAGTAGAATTCTAGTTCATTATTCTGGTATAAAACTTATATAACTATTTTTACTAAGCCTCTAATCGGGAATAAACGTTTCTTCCGATGCATGCTAATTATTAAGTCATCGGGGCATCGTTTTGTCATCCGATAGAATGATGGAATTGGTATGTTCAAATACGAAAAAAGCTTAAGGGCACTGGGCTCTTAAGCTTTTTAAGCATCAATCGATATATCTTCTTGCTCCTGCATATTCCTCTCCGTATCCAGATGTTTTTATTTCATCTATCCTTACATGTGTCGAGCTGTTTGGCGAATGGATCATTTTGCCGTCACCAATATATATTCCGACATGGTGGACCTTTCCTGTCCCTTTATCATAGGCGAAAAATAGTAGATCACCTGGTTGAAGGTTTTCTTGCTCCACCTTTTTACCATATTGCGCTTGAATGGATGAGTCCCTTGGAATCGTTATTCCATTAGCATGGTACATTGTATAGGTAAATCCAGAACAGTCAAATCCAAATCCGGACATTCCAGCCCATAGGTATGGAAGCCCTAAAAATCCCTTTCCTGTTTCAACGATGTCCTTACCGGTTGGAGCTGGTATTTGATTTTCATTTTGGTAGATTGAAACATCCTCCTTTTCTATCCATTTTGCTCCATTACTCGGTGTCATCACCTTCACTTTATCCTTTTTAACCTGCAATAGCGGGAGGCGGGTATCGAAGCTGACCTCCATGAATTTTGACCGAAGTTTTGAGCTCGAATAAAGCCAAGTCTTCGGAGCATTTACAAGGGCAAATCCCCGCTTAAATTGCTTCTCAAAAGAATTTCCGTCTTTTAATTGTGCCTTTGGCATCCATCCTGGATAACCAATATCATTTCGGGGCGTCGGTTGATTGGAAACGGCTACTTTCACCCATTCACCCCGTTCTTCTAAAATCGTCACTTTTGAACCATATAAAGCTTGTGTTTCCAGGTTACCTACAAGCCATAGCTTGTCTTCATAATTCAACGAGCCGATCCAGGCATTCAAATCAACGGGATTCGATGCAGAAGGAGCATCGATATCCCTTAATGATTCCGACTCCGTCCAAAGAGTGGCCACAGCTACATCTACATAGGCAATTCTCTCCTTCTCTCTTGAACTAGCTTCATTGGGACTGAAAACTAAAATACCGAGAGTAAATAAAGATAGCACCACAACTGTTAACTTTTTCAAAAAAATCACCCTTTCGAAATAGTTTTTATTGAGTAAATGAGGATTTCCTCTTGACTCCTAGTCCAGGTTTATCAGCAATGAGAAGTTGATCTTTCATAAATTGAATGCCTTCAAATGGTTCATTCTTAATCCATAATGGTGCATCTAAATCAATCTTCGTTATATTAGGATGGGCGGTTGCCAGATGAGCTGCGGCTGCTACACTCACGGTCGATTCCATCATACTCCCGATCATGCATTCCACCCCTGCTGCTTCCGCCATATCTGCGATTTGAAGTGCACGTCGAATTCCTCCTGTTTTCATTAATTTAATATTAAGTAAATCAACAGCATGTTCATTCAGGAGTCTCATTGCATCACGAGGGGAAAACAAACTTTCATCGGCCATGATCGGCACTTGGACAGACCTCTTTATTTCTTTCAACCCTTTGATATCATGGGCTTGAACGGGCTGTTCCACCAAATCAACATTCAGCTTTCTTTCCTCGAGTTCATGAATAATGGAAATCGCTTGTTTTGTAGTCCACCCTTGATTTGCGTCAATCCTGATAGTAACCTGGTCGCCAACAGCAGCACGAATGCAGGCAACCCGCTCCACGTCACTCTTCCAGTCTTTCCCCAATTTTATCTTCATCGTTGAGAATCCGCCATCGATGAGGGACAATGCCGCCTTAGCCATTTCTTCGGGTTCATCAACGCTGATTGTCATATCATTTTTCAGAACATTCGATTTACCGCCAAGATATTGATATAAAGGGAGCTGCCATCGTTTGCTGACTGCGTCATACAAAGCGATTTCAACAGCAGCTTTTGCACTTGTGTTACCTACGCAGGTTTGTTGGATCTGCTGAGACAATGCATTGATATTCTCGATGTCGCGGCCAATTAAATGTGGTGTGATTACTTCTTCAATGACCGTCATGATTCCTTTTGTAGAATCACCTGTAATGGCGACCGTAGGGGCTGCGGCCCCCAAACCTTCTGTCCCATCCTCCAACATTACGGAAACCATGATGTTTTCAATTTCCATTGCTGTGCGTAATGCCGTTTTGAATGGCTTGACAAGTGGCAAGGTTTCCACTGATACTTTTAAACTTTCAATCTTCATATTAACAACCCTTCCTAAAAGCTTGAGAGTATATATGATGTAAGAATTCCAAAATAGGTGCCCAGAAGACTGCCAAGTACAGCCATCAATATCCCGACCGGTATTAGCGTCCGGTTGAATGCACCTGCCAATATAGGAGCTGATGCCACACCCCCTATATTGGCCAATGAGGCAACTCCCATTGTAAATAGATCCAACTTAAAGATTTTGGCCAAAATGACCATGATCAATCCATGAAAGAATAGAATCATAAATCCGGACAAAATATACACAGGTGCTTGAAACAGCTGTGAAAAATCGGCATGGGAAGCTATTAAACCAATGACTATATAAAGCATGACTTTTGAAATTTCCATGGAACCGGCAATACGTCCAACTTTTGTGACAGCCAGAATTAAACCTACGGTCGAAGCGATGATGATCGTCCAAGTGGTTCCATTCACAGCGGCACCCAGTACTGGCAGTCTCTCCCCAATTTTGGTTGCCCCTGCTGATACAATTAAAGCCAGCGCCAAGAAACCGATCAATTCCACGAATCCAAATTCCGTCTTGGCGGTTTCCCCCGCTTCAAGGTCGGAAGTCATTTGATCAATGAAAGATGTATCCGCTTTAGTCCAAATATTGAATTTTCCAGCAAGAGGCACCAGCCAAAACAAGAACATGACCCAAATGGAATAATTGACTGTATCCATGATCAACGCATAGCCAAATATATTTTCAGGTACATCGAGTATTCCTTGCAAGATCACCATATTGGCAGATCCCCCTGTCCAGCTTGCGCTCAAGGCCGAGAACGCCTTCCATGTTCCTTCAGCATAAAAACCATTCATTAAAACGTAAGTAAGTGTGAACCCCCCGATGATGCTGAAGGAAGCGGCAAAAAAAGTTAAAAGCATCTTTGGTCCAAGTCTGATTATTTTTCGCATATCGCATTGCAAAAGCATGAGCATTAACATGGCGGGTAGCAGGAGTCCTCGTATGGTGCCATATGCACTTTCGACTGACTCACTATCTGAAAAGACCCCGAATGTTTTCATCATTGCCGCTCCAATATAAATAAGGACAATACCAGGAACATACTTGAAGAACTTTCCTCCTATCTTTTTTTCCGCTACCGCAATCACGGCAGTAAATGCCAATAAAAAACAGACAAACATCACACCATCTTGAATCATATTCCATACCTCCTTATATTTAGGGAGTTTCATGATAATAAAATTAAATTTCAATTTTATTCAAACCCGCCAATGAAGTCTTGCATAGACCTACATAAAAAAATCCAGCTGCCAAAGAGCGCGTACACACTCTTTAACAGCTGGATTTCAATTGCGACTGACAAAAGAAGCAGCTATGACTTATAAAGTTGCTGATATTTAATGCTCGCATTTCTTAGAGCGACGGTCAGTGCTTTCTGAGATGAACCAAAGTACCGTTTCTCAATTTCCTTCTCCAATTCATCGGGCCGAAGGATTGATTTACCTACTAACATGGATTGAATGAAGCGTGATGTAATCGATATTGTAGTCGAGCATTCCGCATCCACGATATCATGCGTATCACTATCAATGACGAAACCGATAAAAAAGCAGTTGAATTGCTGTGTAATTGGATTATTGGATGCCGCCTTCGATTCGCCAACTATATATACTGTGTTCTGCTGAAACATACTTATAATGCCTCCTGCCATTACAGACATCATAACAGGTATAAATAGGGTGACTATCTATATTATTACAATATGGAATGGTTACATACATTTTAATATATGTAACATGCATTTGACAATATATTTTGTATATTAAGTCAATTCCCGTTTCATGCGCAAGAGAATAGAAACATTTTATAGTTAATGCGCGCCAAGTGAGGAATAAATGCAAAATCATACATGGAAGCCATAAAACGAAAGGTTTTGCAAATCTTAAACTAGATTAGTATGACAATTCCTTCGGTTTTTTTATTGGAAGATAGAAGAGGAAAAACACCCTTGTATTAATATTGTCGCATACTGTAGACAAATTTTGAGAAAAGCCAGCAGTCTTTGTTAAAAAAGTTCGAGCTTGCTTTTAGAAATCGGCTCCCTTTCCGCCTACTGACTGCCTACTGACTGCCTAGCCTCCTCGCTACGAGGAGTCCCGGCTAGCCAGTTATTCGGCAGGAGTAACACAAATTCATTCCATTCATTGAGAATCATCTCATATAAAACTGTGAAAAATAATAATCGGGATAATTTCCGAACCACCTTTTTTAGACAAGATTATTTCAGCCCTTCATAAGGCTCATATTTCGCATACATCTCTTTTCGGCGATTACGATCCTTGAAAGTGGTCGCCGCACCACTTTTTCGATTCTCATAAAGCTCGTCCATATCGACCGTCCCGGTAATGACTGTATGTTCATTCATTACCGCCTCGGCTACTACTCCATTTGCTGGCCAAGCGCTGTCACAGGGACTAAGTATACTGGCACGGCCGTAACCGTTCGGCAGCGGCGCCCCAGGTTCACCAACAGTTGGGCAATGAACAAAATATACCTGATTCTCGATTGCGCGTGCATGTGCGCAATGGCGTACCCGCCAAAAACCAGCCTCTGTAAATGTGTATGATGGGCAAAAAATGATGTCGGCCCCGTTCACTGATAATATCCTTGAAATTTCAGGTATCTCCGCTTCATAACATACCGCTATTCCTATCTTAACCGGACCTACGGAGTAAACTTCCAGATCATCACCTTCAGAAGTATGCCAATTCGCTTCAGCAGGAAAGATATGAGTTTTTTTATGCTCAACGACCGATCCATCTTTATCAAAAATGTATGCGATATTGAAGTATTCATTTTCGCGGTGTTCCAGATGCGTGCCCGCAATGATGACCTGCTTTCTTTTTCTGGAAAGTGAACGGAAAAGATCTTTGTATTGATTGGTATATTCATCAATCCTGATAACGGACGAAGCATCTTGTTCTCCAAAGGCCGCTGATAGCCCGATGGTTAACAGTTCCGGAAAAATGATATAATCCGAGTTTTCGGGAACTTGGGTGATCAAGTCTTCTACTTGTTTCTGAAATTCATTGAAATTTGACACTTTTTCTACTCGAAATTGACAAGCGGTTATTTTAATTTTCACAAAAGCCCCCCATAACATGCTTTTTATTTCATTAGCCTTGTTAAAAGAAATTAGGATATCTTGTCCAAATCATTCATTTCGGTCTGTTGCATAGAGATATGTTTAGTCAGTGCACTTACAATGAATGTTACAAGAATATTAAACAACAGAGCTATGACGCCTGTACTGATATCATTAATTACATGTGGGATATCCGGCAGGAATGTAGCAACCTTCACATCTGCAATTGTCGCATATAAAACTATCAGGACACCTGCCAATATCCCTGCCATTGCACCATACTTATTGATCATATTGGTTTTTGATAAACTGCAAAACAAGGAAGGTGCCAGTTGTGTAATCAAACTGTATGACATGATATTCAAGATGGCCAAAGCCTCGCCGCCTGTTATCGTTACAATTAAAGCAATGATTGAGATACCGATGATGATGATCCTGGAGACAATCAACTGATGTGTTTCAGTCGCAGCAGGGACCAGAACTTTGTAAAAGCTATTTGTCAGACCTACCGATGCAGCCATTAGCATGACTGAAGCAGGGACCAGGGCCGTCAATAAACCTGCAGCTCCGATAACTCCTATCACCCAGGGATCGAATGTTTGAATCGCCAGCCTTAAAAGTGAGAGATCCCCATCAGCTCCTTGCAATCCCGGGATTTCCATGATGGCTGTAAATCCGATGAAAAAAACGAATAGCAGTAACAATGTGTATAAGGGTAACGCAATCGCATTTTTGCGAAGGGTCCTTTCCCCATTGGACGATAAAACGACCATGAATGTTTGTGGCAGCAAATAAAATCCTAGTGCATTCAGCAAAACGGTGGACACAAACCAGGACTGACTCAATCCTTGATCTGCCAAAACCAACATTTCCGGTTTAGCAGCTTGGACGGTCTCGAACATTGGCTGTATGCCTCCGAAGTAATGAAATGGAATGTAAATCCCTAAAAAGATAACGACTACCAAGATCATGAAATCTTTCAGTATGGCTGTCCATGCTGATCCATGAATGCCTGAAATCATTACATAGGTAGTTACGACAACAGCACCGATGACACTTGCAGCTACTGGAGAAATAGCCCCGTAAGATGCTTCGGAAACAATGATACCTAATCCTTTGAGCTGTATGACTATGTACGGAACGAGGGCTAAGCTCCCCAATACAGCAACGATCATCCCCATTGCCCTGCTTTTATATTTAGATGCAAAATACTCTGGCTGAGAGATGATGGAATGGCGTTTTGAATATCTCCATATTTTAGGGACGAGCCAATATGATAGGACGTAGGCTAAGAAAATATAGGCGGGAACATAATAAGCAGCGGCACCCTTTGAGTAAGCCCACCCACTTCCGCCCAGGAATGTAAAAGTTGTATAAATTTCACCTGCTATCAAGAGAAAAATGAAGAATGTACCGAAGCCCCTGCCCCCTACGGCAAATTGCTCCATGTCCATATCCTTCCCCTTTCTTGCTTTTATCCCTAAATAAAGTGCCAGAACCAAGAAGATGGAAATGATGAGTAATGATATATTCATTCAGAATCACTCCCTTTATTATCAGGATCGAACTTATAGACAATCATTAAGATGATCGATGCCATGACCATCCAAAATGCGACCCAAAATAACAAAAAAGGCATCCCCAATATGTACGGTTCTATTTTATTTGCATAGGACAATAAACCTAAGAACCCTATAAATGGAACAAAAAGCAATAACTTAATAGCATTCAAATTATACCCTCCCCTAATTAGGTTTCCAAAAATGGATCACCATCAGTCAAGCCTAGTTTCAAACTGAACTGATGGTTTGATAGCATCCGTGGCTAACTGTCATTAGCTGCTTACAACCAATTGTACATGCGTCTTAAGGAGACTGGATGGCAAGGACCGTTTCCAATATAACATTGACGCCTTTTTCACAATCTTCCCAAGTAGTAAGTTCCTCTTCACAATGGCTTTTACCGTTGATGCTTGGTACGAAAACCATGGCAGTCGGTATATAACTGGCTATAAACTGCGCATCATGTCCTGCACCGCTTACCATTCTCTTATAGGGTAGACCTAATGTATTGCTCGATTGCTCTAGCAAATTGCAAGTGGACTTGTCGAACCAAACGGTATCCCTGTCCCATAATTTTTTCACTTGGATGTCGCATCCGCCTTCTGAACCTGTAGTTGTAAGGCTTTCAATGATTTCCTCCACCTTTTCGATGACATTGGAATCCTTGTGTCTCGCTTCTAGCGAAAAAACCACTTTATTAGGAATAACCGTATGAATATTAGGAAACACATTTACCCTTCCCATCGTAAAAACCAAATCGTCTTCAAGCATGCTTAGCTTCTGACGAGCCTCCATAATCAAGGTATTCGCAGTGAAGAAAGCATCTTTTCTCATATTCATCGGGGTGGTACCGGCATGATCGGATTCTCCAGTAACTTCTATCTCATAGCACACCATGCCAAGGACACATTCAACGACACCGATCGTTAGTGATTCACGTTCAAGAATTGGCCCTTGTTCAATATGCAATTCTAGAAATGCAGTCGCTTCTTTTAAACGATTCTCTTTATCCCCTTCATATCCAATGGCATTCAGGGCACTTTCGAAAGTCGTTCCGTCACTATCCGTCTTTTGCAGCATGATGGATTTTTCGAATTTACCTGAAAGGACTCCCGAAGACATCATGGAAGGTTCGAATCTGGCTCCCTCTTCGTTTGTAAAATTGACGATCATTATCGGAATTTCAGGTTGGATACTATTTTCCACCAAAGTCCGCACCACTTCCAAGCCTGCAGCTACACCCAAGATACCATCAAACCTCCCGCCCTTCTTTACGGTATCCATATGTGATCCCATCACAATAGGCGGTTTGTTTTCAAGTCCCGCTAATGTAGCGTAAATATTCCCCATATCATCAACCTTAATGGTCATACCCAATTCTTTACAGCAAGCGCAAAAGTAATCACGGACTAATCGGTCTTCTTCTGAAAGGGAAAGCCGTGTGACTCCATTATTTTCTGTCCTTCCAAAATCAGCGAATTTCTCGAGCGTACGACTCAGCCTCTCACCATTAATTGATAATTTTTGCTTTTTCATAGCCAATATCCCCCTTTAAATTCTACATGCGTTCGCTTAAGAAAAAATGAAATTGAAGGTATGGTTGTTTTAGAATGGTTATGCCGGATTTATATTTCTACTAATGTTCCCCTATGATAAAGAATCTCCCCATTCAGAATCGTTGACTCAACTTTCAAATCCTTGATACTTTGGGAATCCACCTTCAATATACTATCATTCAATACTACTAAATCGGCCAGCTTTCCTGCCTCCAGGCTGCCTTTGATATCTTCATCGAAACTCGCAAACGCGCCATTCCATGTGTATAGTTTTATGGCTTCCAATACGCTAATAGATTGAACCGGACCTATTTTCGTACCAGATCTGCTTGTTCTATTAACAGCAACGTGTATGCCTAATAAAGGGTCGTGATCAGTAACGGGAGCATCGGAACCTCCTGCGGCCAAGATGCCATTATCAATATAATCACGGGCGGCGTACATGTGGTTGACCCTATTGCCGTAGTGTTCAATATATATATCGCCGAACTCATAAGGAAATGGGGGGTTGGGGATTGGGATGACTCCAAGTTCTTTCATCCTCATTTGTAAATCTGGCGAAGATATTCCAGCATGCTCGATTCTATGTCTATGATCTTTTCTGGGCGATTCATCCAAGGCCTTTTCCACACAATTCAAATACATCTCTATCGCTTTGTCGCCCTGGGCATGGACTGTGATCTGATAACCTTTTTTATGTGCCTGACCTAATATTTGATAGATTTCCTCTTCTTTATAATAAAGAATGCCAAAATTGCCAGGATCACTCGAATAAGGCTCACGGGTAGCGATTGTCGGACCGGTACTGCTGCCATCCGTAAACAATTTTGCTGGACCGATTTTGAATCTTTCGTCCCCAGTTCCGGTCATGACTCCCGAATCCACCATTTTATTTACAAATTCATGAGAATTATTCAATGAACCGACCATCGCATAGATACGGACACGAATATCGTTATTTTTTATGGCCTGCTGCATTAAACGGAAACTTTCAGGACCATGGGCACCAGCTTCATGAATGCTTGTTATGCCTGCTGCGATGAAATGTTCCGAGGCTATTTTCACGGCTTTCAACAGTTCACTTTCTGAATAACTTGCTCTGTCGGCCATTATCATATTTGCTGTTTCAATGAGTTTGCCTGTAATCCTCCCAGCCCTATCCTTTTCTATGATCCCCCCATTTGGGTTCTCTGAGTTCTCATCAATTCGGGCAATCGCTAACGCCCTGCTATTCACCACGCTTATATGGCTGCATGTACGGGTTACCATGATGGGATGGTCTGTTGAAATAGCATCCAGCTCGGCTATTGTTGGATAACGTTTTTCTTTCACGGCGGTCTCATTAAAGCCCCAGGCGCGGATCCACTCACCTTTTGGGACCGTCGAAGCTTTCTTCTTGAGATCGATCAATAAATCTTCTACAGATTTGATATGTTCTGCTTTACAACTTACTGCCAATTGATTGGCACCGTACAATATAAGATGAATATGAGAATCAATAAACCCGGGAAGTAATGACTTCCCCTGCAAATCAACCACATTTGTTTCTTCCCCGATGAATGCCTTGATTTCATGATTCGTACCGACTGCCGAGATGCGATTACCTTTAATTGCCAGGGCTTCTGCTACTTCATTTTTTTGATTTACGGTTATGACCTCGCCATTCATGAACACGATATCAGCTTTCAAACAACACACCCCTTCCTTATTGTTTCACCCTCATTACTACGTCCTCTTCCTTTTCTTTCTCTCGCCTTCACTTATCGGAATATTCTGTTTTCAACAGATTCATTATATCCACACCAGATTGTGAAATCATTAGACAAATAGTCAAAAATTTCATCGTTTTTTTATACCTTTTATATAAATATGTCTTATTCCTTATGATTTACTGATCCAGTTCCCTTTTATCACGCAAAAGTGATTGATAATATTCCTATGGGTTCTATAACCAATAAAAAAAGGGATAGGTATAGCTGCTGATATGCTTACCTATCCCGCCTTTCATTTTTTTACAAGCCATTCAATTTTCCAAGAATGCCAATGGTCAAATACTGTTTGTTTGCATTAAAATCCCATGTCCAGTAGCGAAGGCTTAATTCGCTTTTATCCACATTTTCAATAAACGTTTTTACCCCAATCAATGCTGCCCCATATCCTACGTTCGAGGCCAATGCAAAGATGGCATTCATCCCTTCATTAATTGTATCCATATACTCAGGTTCGATTTTTAAGATATCAGTCCATGTAATACAGAATCCATTTTGCTTGGTACATTTAGAAATAGAGTGATTCATTTTACGTACGATTTCATCCCTTAAATCTAAAATTCCATTCTTGATCTCTTCTGCGCCTTCTTTCTGATATTGGTGTTCGTAATCAGAAAACAGTTCCTTGGCCCAATTATAAAATAGTTGGGTATAAATGGCTGATGTTGCCACGATATCAAAATCATTATAATAATTAGCAAAAACACTTTCAGAAAGCTTACCTAACCGATTCTCGGTTTCCTTTAAATATTGAGTAATTCCCTTTGCCGTTTCACCACGATCCAGCATGGAAGATAGGTCGTGTTCAAAATCCACTTTATCAAGGCCTGTTACATCGATTTCAACAAGTTGAATTTTCTTCCGAGTCCGTTCAGGCAATTTCGCCGTACCATTTTCCATACTTTCCATATCAATATCAAATAAATATATGGAGTTGCATCTAGTCGCCAGATACTCTAAATCCAAATCATCGCAATTGCCTGCACCAACGATAGCCACTTTATCTGCGAACGCTTTTTTCGAAAAAACGGCATCGAATAGCCCTGTAACTTGTAGACGATGCTGTTGCCACCTCAACTTTCTGTATTCATCCCGATTATGATTCATTTTTCTTTGATAGATTTCCAAGTCAATCTCTCCCTTTAGGGTACTAACGATTTATTTATTGTAACAAAGTATCCCGATATTTTGGAGGGCAGGCAATTTAGATTTGGCACCGGGAAAAGATCGGCTCAATTTCCATAGTAAAATGAGCGATAACAATGTTAGAATAATATGGTAATAATTGATAAGTAGCAGAGATTACAGGAGGGTGTTCCTTGAGTAAAACAAAAAAGATTTTACTTACTTTACTAGGTATTTTTTCAATCATCGTCGCCGGAGTGGCGATACTTATGTTTTCATTCACGCAGAGTATGAAAGCAGATCCCGCTGAAGAAAAGAAGGTCCGGGATCAAGCTGAACGATATTTAGGGAAAACTTTTGATGACGGAACCGAAATATATGATGTCCTATACGACAATATGGGAAACCGGGGCAATTTTGAATATGCAGCTAAAGTGAAACATGAAAAATATGATACTCAATTTCTAGTTTTCTTTAATGAGGAAACAGGGGAAATGGAGGACACATTCATATCAGATAAATGGCAAGATGATGCAGAAAAAGAAATAAGGCCTTATGTTGAAAAAGAACTTGGTGACGTATTGATTTCCAAAGAAATGGGAGATATTGCAGAGAGTGATGAGTGGAAGGAGATTCAGGAAGAAATAGGCGATCATAATCAATTACTCTTGGTCTTTGATGAGGAGATCGGGAAAGAATTGAAGATTGATCCGAATAAACCAGCCAGCTATAAAGATTACGAAGTGTCCCCAACCATTCGGATAACCCTTTCACGTAAGAAACAGGACGCAGATGATGGCCGCTTCACCAAAATTATCAAAGCCCTAATAAAAGATGGCATTCTTAAACATGGAAATATGATTGTAGAGTATATTAGTGCCAATGGTGTGCCACTTGAAGATGAGGAATGGAGTAAAAAGTTTTAAAACCATCATATAGTTTAACAGTAAGGTAAAGAGCAGCATTCTAGCCTGCCGCTCTTTACCTTTTTTGATTACGGGAGACAAACCCTTCAATATGGCTTTTTCTCTAGCAATCTATCCTATTTTTTGGTCGGGAATATTTTTGATTTTGCTGATGGTCTTTTTTTTCATGCCATTTGCCGTTAGTACGCAAACCATACTGAAGATGAATAAACAAAGGAAAAAGATCCAAGCTGCACGATAGCTTTCTGTCAAATCATAGATTAAACCCGAAACGATCACTCCCAATGAACCTGCTGCCACAAAAAAAACTTGCACGATGCCAAAGATGGAGCCGAAGTCTTTCTTTCCAAAGATATCATTTGTCATGAAGGGAGGCCCTAGGGTGGATATCACTATGCTAAAGCCAAAGACGATGGCGAATAGGAATGCGAATGCCTGTGTTTTCGCTAACAATAGTGCCGCCATTGCGATTGTCATGCAAATCCCTACATAAATGGCACCGCCAGCCGTACCGAACTTATCCAATACAGCTCCAAGAATCAATTTCCCTACCGTATTTGCCAAAGATAGTATTCCGAAAATGGTTCCTGCAAAGATGGCTGGATGCCCTATGTCGATCAGATATGCCGGGATATGCATTTGCACCCCTCCTGCAACCAATGCAAAACAAACGATTCCCAGGACGAAAATCCAAAACATTGCCGTCTTTTTTGCTTCTCTCATCGTTAAGCCCTTCTGTTCAGATTCCACAGTCGTTTCGGCCATTTCCATGTTGTCAGAGCCCAGTGGAACAAGCCCCTTTTCCGCGGGACTTTTCTTTGCAAATAGTAAAACCAAGGGTAATGTTAAGACAATTATCAGTATCCCTGCTATTACGTAGGCCGTTCTCCAACCATAATTTGAGATTAATTTTGTAATGATCGGACTTAGGACCGCTGCCCCAATTCCCGAACCCGCAAATGCCAAACCCATGGCCTTTCCTTTTTTCTCATAAAACCAATTGGTTAACATGATTGATATGGGAATATTGGAAAAGCCTGCAACACAGATGCCGATTACAAAGCCTATGATACAAAAATATACAGCTGAATTGGCAAGCGAGTATGACATGAATCCTGCTCCGGCCATTACTACGCAAATTGACATGATCCATTTCATATTCCCTTTAGCGAGTAGTTTCCCCATGATTGGAGAAGCAACAGCCACTCCAAGGCCAGCAATGGAAAGTGCAATGGAAAAAGTTGTTCTGCTTATTCCTAAATCTTCTGTAACCGGAACCATGAACAAACTGTGCAAGGAATTTATTATCGAGAAACCGGCGAACATTATGAAAAAGCCACACAACACCACATACCATCCATAAAAAATGCCATTAGAATCTTGTGCCATCTACAGAACCCCCAGTCCACTATTTACAGCGAATTCCCTCATCCTATTTCCATATAAATGGTCTTCTCACGGGTATATTCAAGAATGGTATCCGTTCCGAATCCACTGCTTTTTTGGCCTCCGAATGGGAGTTCAGGTCCCACCCTGCGAAACAAGTTCACCCACACATTACCCGATTCCAGTTTGCGTACCATCCGATTTGCCCGATCCAAATTCGAGGTCCATACTCCAGCTCCTAAACCATAATCACTGTCATTAGCTATGGTGAGGGCTTCCTCTTCCGTATCAAAGGGGATAACGGTCGCTACCGGACCGAAGATTTCCTCTTGACAGATACGGAGAGAATTACTATTGACCTTGATCAGTGTTGGCTCAACCCAATAGCCATCAGCTAATTCGGGTTCATCAGGTAATAGGCTAACACCTCCATGACGGCCACCGATGATGATTTCCCCTCCTTCCTTTTTGCCTAATTCTATATATGAAAGGACTTTTTCATATTGAGCAGCGTTAGCGATCGGTCCCATTGAAGTGGCAGGATTCATTGGATCACCCAGATGAATTTGCTGTTCCATCACTTCTTTCATCCTAATGATCATTTCATCGAATATGGACCTTTGAATCAAAATCCTCGATCCACCTACACATAGTTGGCCTGCATTGCCGCTAAATATCCCATAGTTCGTCACCCCTTGTGCTGCTTTTTCAAGGTTAGCATCCGCAAAGACTATGTTTGGCGATTTCCCACCAAGCTCCAAAATCATGGGCTTGGGATTTCGTGCGGTCGATTGTGCTATCGCCCTTGCCGTTCCCCCAGAACCGGTCAAACTGATTTTGTTCACATCCGGATGTTTTACTAGAGTTTCTCCCACTTCCGCTCCGGTTCCTGATACGACATTCAGGATTCCTGGCGGGAGGATTTCATTAATCAGGTCTCCATATCGTAATGACGCGATAGAAGCCAACTCTGATGGTTTGATAATGACAGCATTTCCTGCTGCAATCGCATAGGCTGCTTTAATGGTAAACGTGAAAAGCGGTGAGTTCCATGGAAGGATTCCTGCTACTACCCCTAAAGGTTCCCTCAATGAATAACCTACACTTGCAGGTCCCAATTGGACAGTATCTCCCTTACTCCCAATAGCTGTAGCACCTGCTGCATCATACCAAAGGCTTGCTAAGCTGGGAATGAGGCCGTGGCTCGTTTCCCTGATCACCCAACCATTGTCTCTTGATTCCAACTCAGCTAGCTCTTCACCATGCTTTACGACTAAATCACCTATTTTCCGCAGGTAAGCTGCCCGGTCCATAGCTGGCCTCATGGACCAATCGGCAAAAGCAATTCGGGCTGCTTCTACTGCCGCTTCAGCATCTTGTGCCATACTGCAAGGAATGGTTGCCCAAACCTTGCCAGTTGACGGGTCGTAGCTCTCAATCCGCTTCCCGGAAGAAGCGGGAACCAGATCGCCATTAATCATATTCTGAAACTCTTTCACTTTATATGAAATTTCCAACGTTCATCTCCACCCTTCGGCTTAGTAAAGCACGAATGTAACCCATTCTACTTTTCTACCAACCTAATGCTGTAGCTGCCTGTTTGTAATATTGTTCAGTACTTCCTAAATAATTCTCATAGAATCTGGCACGCTTAACAAAAAGATGACAATCAATTTCTTCTGTAAATCCGATTCCGCCATGAATCTGAATATTGTCTGACGAAATACGTACAAATGCTTTCGTGGCAAATATTCGTGCGCAGGAAACGGCTTGAACCCGATCTTCTTCACCGCTTTCCAAAGCCCAGTTAGCATAATAAGCTAAAGATCTAGCTGTTTCGAGATCCATTTTCATATCGACGATTCTATGTTTAATCGCTTGGAATCTTCCTATGGGCTGACCAAACTGTTCACGGATCTTCGCATACTCTGCTGCCATCTCTACCACTTTCTCCATACACCCGACAATTGCTGCTGAGAGAGCTGCATTGAAAGAAAGTAACCCTTCTTGGAGGGCATCCCAACCTTGATGCATGGATCCAAGTACCTGACCCATGGGAATTTCAACATCATGGAAAGACAATGCTGCCAAATGCCGGGTTTCATCAATGTTTTTTTGGCTTTCCATCGTAATATTCGTTTCATTTCGATCGACGATAAGTAGTGTAATCCCATCATTTCGTCTACCTTTGCCTGTACGGACCAATACTATATAATGATCAGCCAACCCTGCATCGGGAACCATTGATTTCACTCCGCTCAATATCAGCTGACCGTTTAGGGATTTTGCCTCCAAGTTAATGTCAGAAGGACCGTAACTTCCACCTGGTTCTAACCAAGCTAGCGAGAATGTTTTTATACCAGCCGCAATTTCTGCTAAGTACCTATCTTTTTGTACTTCCGTCCCGAATTTCTCTATCAATGGCACAGCCAGTGCATTCGTTTCTAAAAATAAACCTGGCAATAAAGAACGGCCGGTTTCTTCAAGTACAGGTATTAAATCAAGGGGACCTAAGCCCATTCCCCCATGATCTTCCGATATATTAATACTTGAACATCCCAGTTCGGCAAGCCCGGATAATAAGGTCCTTAGAGATCCATTTTCACCCTCTATGTATGCGCGGGCCGTTTTTGTTTGCCCAGCACCATCTAAATATTTCCGGACATATCCACGAAACATTTCTTGTTCTTGATTTAAAGAAAAATCCACCTTTATTCCCCCCTTTTCATCTTAACGTCCCATATCTTTCGGTAAACCTAGAATCCTTTCCCCAATAGTGTTCTTTTGTATCTCGCTCGTTCCACCTCCTATTGTTTGTCCAAAAGAATAAAGATAATTATCCTGCCAATACGAGTTGGAGGAGATGGCATCTTCTTTCCACAGAACACCCTTATGTCCTTGTAATGAAATCGATTGGGACAGCAGCTCTTTAGTAAGTTCACTTACCATCAATTTATCCATCGAACCTTCTGCACCTGGATGACCGTTTTTTAATGTCTTAGTCAGATTCCGATAATAGTTCAAAAGTGAACCGCGCGTGCGAGTATATAAATCTACCATTGTATGACGAACAAGCGGATTGTCCATCAATGGCATATCATCTTCTTTCAATTCTTTGGCTAAGGCTACAAGTTCCTTAAATTGTTGCTCCAATGTAAAAACTTGCGCTCCGATTCCCGTTCTTTCATGCATAAGCAATGCAATCGTAACCTTCCAGCCTTCATCCACTTCCCCAACTATTTCAGTATCGTATGCAATCGCATCATTCAAATAGACTTCATTAAAATCATGCTGACCATCCATTTGAATGATGGGCCTAGTTTCCACCCCCGGCTGATTCATATCCAAAAGGAATACCGTTATCCCTTTATGCTTTTTATCGAAACGATTCGTCCTGGCCAATAAAAAGCATCGATCAGCTAAGTGGCCAAAGCTAGTCCAAACCTTCTGACCATTAATGATCCACCGATCTCCGTCCTTTACGGCGCTAGTTTGGATGGCAGATAAATCAGACCCAGCATTCGGTTCGGAATATCCTTGACACCATACTTCCTCTCCTGTAAGAATATTTTGGATATATTTTGCTTTTTGCTCGTCCGTTCCAATCTGCATAAGAGTGGGTCCCACCATATGGATGCCAACATAATTCACAAGTGCCGGAGCCTTTACTCTAACCATTTCCTGTTGATAAACTATTTCCTCCATCAACGTCGCTTCACGACCGCCGTATTTTTTTGGCCAAGCAATCGCTGCCCAGCCGCCTTCGTATAATTTCCTTTGCCAATTCCTCAGGAAAACGGCATACTCACCTTCATCTTTAGAAACATTACTGGTTCCTTCAAGCCAACCTTCAGGTAAATTTTCTTCAAGCCACGCTCTCAATTCAAGACGGAATTCTTCCTCTTTGGTTGTAAACGAAAAATCCATAGATTACTTTCCTCCTTTAATGCTTGCAAATTATACTTCTATACCTGAATCCATTGCGGTATTGACCGATCATCCGTAATATCCTTCCAAACCATCTTTACTGGCATACCCATTTCAATCTCTTCTGGTGAACAATGCAGAATATTTCCGATTAACTTGACCTGGGGCAACATATCTAATTCGACTATGGCAATCACTAGCGGTAAATCATCCTGGAATCCAGGTAAAAAGGGCCGGTAGGAAACGATATATGAATAGACTTTACCGTTAATATCGCTGCCTTGGCTTTCCCAGCTAAGTTCAGAACTGCCACATTTTGCACAGCTCGGACCAGGAGGATGGGAATATTGATGACAGCAATTGCATTTTTGAAGAATCAGTTCATGACGATCTGCGCCATCCCAATATGGACTATTATCCTGTGTTTTTAGCGGAATAGGTTTTTGGTATTCCATTTTGTTCCCTCCTAATTTCTTAAAATCATGGCACCCGCCACATCAGGTCCAGCCCAGCCAGTACAGATTCCGATTTCACAATTTTCCACTTGACGATCGGTTCCTTTGTATTCGTGGCGAACTTGACGGACGATTTCCAAAACGTTATTCATTCCATGTGTATATCCTTCCGATAGCATTCCTCCTGCCGTATTCGAAGGTAATTTCCCACCGATCCGCAGGTTTCCTTCGGCTACAAAATTACCGACCTCTCCACGCGGAGCAAATCCATAAGCCTCCAACTGCCGAAGAACAACCCAGCTATAACAGTCATATATGGATGCAACGTCGATATCTTCAGGTCTAACTCCAGCCATTTTATATACTTCAGGCGCTACATAGTCTGCAGCCACTTCCGTTAAATCATTCCAATAATGTGCATGGGACACACACTGCCTAGCAGATAGACCCATGATGTATACCGGCCTGGACTTGCATCCTTCAGCACGTTCTGCTGAAGTGACAATGATTGCATTTGCTTCATCGGATTCCAGGCAGAAATCATGTTTTTTAAATGGATAGCTTAAATATGGCGTTTTAAGATATTCCTCCATCGTTAGTGGTTTACCATGGAAATATGCTTTAGGATTCCTTTGAGCATGTTCGTAAAAAGCTAAACATACATGCCCTAGATGTTCCTGGGTCAGCCCGGTTTCATGCATATGTCGCGTTGCAAAGAGTCCGAACCACTGAGCTGGACCGCCAGCACCGTAAGGAATGATAAAGCTTCCGCCTTCTATTGCTGTTTGAAGCATATTCACATCCCAGCCGCCTCCGCCCATCCGTACCCCTGAGCGTCCATTCATGGAACGATAAATCAACACCGTATTCAATTGACCTGATTCGATTAAGCCAACAGCGTCAGCTATCAACATTTCGGTACTGCTTCCCCCGCCCAGAATATCCTTAACATATTTGGGGCGGACCCCTAAATATGTTGCTAATTGATGAGATGTACAAGAATCGTTTTCAGAATAACTCATGAACCCATCGATATCTTTCGCTTTTAGCCCCGCATCATTCAATGCAGCTCGAGCAGCGTCCAATGCCAAATGTAACGGGGTTGTACCTGAATTCTTAGAACGCTCACTTTCCCCTACACCGACAATGGCATAGCGATTTTTAATGCTGTCCATACAAAAACCTCCCTTATTGAATGCGTAAAACGACTTCACCTGAACCCACAACTTGCTCTGGTTCCTTTTCTGCAGTAAGGTCCAGTCTTACAAAGCGTTGACCTCTTTCTTCATACAGACTTTTAACGAAAGCAGAACATGTGATTCGATCTCCTGGTACCGTTACGGCACCAAATCTCATTTTAAAGGTTGCCGGTACAGCATGATGACCAGCCAGTTTCATTACATATTCACCAAGAAAGCCCATTACAAGCATTCCATGAGCAATCACACCCTGCATGCCAATCTCTTGTGCGAATGCATCATCTGTGTGTAATGGATTGAAATCTCCTGAAGCTCCGGCATATTTAACAAGTTGTACCTTGGTTACAGCTGGCTTGATGAGAGCTTCAAGTCTTTGACCTTCATGTAAACTTTCATATTTCAACATCCCTGATTCCTCCCGCTTGCGGTTTTCCGGAAATTAACATCGATACTTTAGCCCCTTAACTATCAGCATGTTTATTCAAACAGGAGCATGATTACTCCTGATGGGCCGATAAATGATATTCGTTCGGCTTATGACCACCATTTCACCTGACTCATCTTTCATTTCTGTATCAAGTACCAAGAATTGCATCGCTCCTTTTCTGCCTTCCCGTTCGTATACATCTGTTACTTTCATCTGACAATGCAACCTATCACCTGGTCTAATCGGGCGGGAATAAATAAACTCCTGCTCACCATGCAGCATTCTCCTTTGTTCGAGGCCCAAGTCAAGGCTTTCGCCACTATCCTGACCAATGGCTATCGGGAATGTCGGCGGTGCTATAATGCCACCATATGAAGTTTTCGCTGCATATTCTTCATCCACATATAAGGGGTTCAAATCACCAATCGCCTCAGCAAATTGACGGATATGCCTCTTTTCAACTTCAAATATAAATTCAGCTCCCGTTAAACAGTTCAAATGATCCAGTTCCATTTGCTTTCTACCCCCTAATAACGGTATTATCATTCACATTATTTTTTACAACAATCATGGCATCAGCGGCTTTGATTCCGTTTTCATATACCAGCAAAGGATTGATATCCAATTCGTCTATGGAATCTTTATAATCTGTAACTAAAGCGGAAACCTTTAATAACACATCAATGATGGCTTCGATATCGACCGGTGCTTTCCCGCGTGCTCCCATTAAAATGTCCTTCCCCTTAATTTCTTCAATCATTTCAAGTGCATCCTGTCTTGACAGTGGAGCAATCCTTAACGAAATATCTTTGTAAATCTCAACAAATATTCCCCCTAGACCAAACATGATAACCGGCCCAAATACGGGATCATCACTTGCGCCAACAATGATTTCCACACCATCAGGTAACATTTCCTGAACGGAAATGCCGTTTATTTTAGCCTCAGGTTTATAATTTAGTGCATTCCGCTTAATATCCGTGAAAGCATTCCTGACCTCAAGGTCAGTACTTACATTCAATCGAATCGCATCCGCTTCCGTCTTATGTGGTATATCCGGCGAATCGACCTTTAACACGACTGGATAACCGATACTGTTAGCGAATTGGATGGCATCGTTTTCATTTTCAGCTATAACACGCTTCGTGGTAGCAATCCGATATCGTTCCAAAACCATACTAGCTTCGGATTCACTTAATGTAATACCCGGCTTCAGCATGTCCTGCAAGCTTTGTTTCTCTATTTTCTTTGTACTATTAGAAACTCGAATTTCAAGATTTTTTCGATAAAATTCACTGTATTCAACTAGTTTCGCCAGCCCTCTTATCGGATTAAGGCTTCCCGGAATCACTGGTATGCCATTTTTCACGAGCTCAGCGGTACAAGGCGGGAGTGTCATGCCATCTAATGGAAATGTGGTAATGAATACAAATTTATCTGAGCATCTGCAAATTTCAATAAACTCTTGAAGCAAAGGATGCTCGGCAGTCCAATTAAAAGGAAACTCCGTAAAAATGATATTATCGACATCCGGATCTTCTACAAGTGCCCGCAATGGTGCAAGGAATAACTCAGGGTTGGAAACAGATGCGGCCGCTGTTAAATCCACTGGATTGGAAGCGCTCGCATATTCAGGTAGATTACGTTTGATTTCTGTTATTGTCTTTAAGCTGAGTGGATTGATGGTAAGTCCGTATGATTCACAGCGATCCGCTTCATTTATACCCCTCCCGCCAGAACTGGTGATGATTACCGTATTGCGTCCATTTGGAAGCTTCTTTGATAGGAATAGCTTTGAAAAAGATATGATATCCTCATAATCGTCGGCCCTTACGATGCCAGCTTGTTTAAAAAAGGCATCATATACTTGATCCGATCCCGCAAGTGATCCTGTATGAGAAGCAGCCGCTCTGCTTCCGGCCTTGCTCCTCCCGGTTTTCATGACAATCATGGGTTTATTTCGATCCAATGCCTCTGTTGCCAGGCTTCGTAATTTATCTGGGTTTTTAGCACCTTCCAAGTAGCCGCTAATCACACTTGTTTTTGAATCATGAATCATATATTCAATTACATCCGAGAATTCAGTTTCCATTTCATTTCCTACACTCACGAAGTAATTGAAACTCAATCCATTCTGAGCTGCTGCCATATAGGTCAAAACACCAAATGCACCGCTTTGGGAGACATAACCGACCCCTCTTTGGTCATTTAATGGCACAGATTGAATGGCAGGGGAAAAAGTGCCAATCAAACCATTCGACAAATTCACTAATCCAACACAGTTGGGACCCACTATCCGTATTCCATTCTTTCTTGCAATATCTGTTAGCAATTCCTGTTGCTTAATACCTTCTTTTCCTGTTTCTGAAAAACCGGCAGCAAAAATGATGGCTGCCTTCACTTTCTTTTGTGCACATTCCTCCAATCCTTGCTGCACCTGATTCGCCCCAAGGCAAAAAATGGCCAAATCAATTTCATTCGGGACATCTGACAAAGATTCATAGCACTTTATCCCTTCAATCTCTTTTGCTTTGCGATTGATCGGATAAATCTCCCCATTAAAATGACCATCCAAAAGGGCTTTCACCTGTAAATTCCCTATTTTGTATTCACTCTTGGAGGCACCCAGGATTGCAATGGATCTTGGATTGAATAACTGCTCAAGTGTTTCATGAGAATTGTTTGAATGTTGATTTTCTATCATGATCTTCCCCCCTACATATAAAAAGATATCTTTGAACTAATCTTACATGGAGGGCGTTATATTCTGAAAAAACATAGTTTGTTAAATTCATTTAAAACATTAGACAGTTAATTATTTGTAAAAGACGAAAATTCATATATTGCAGCAGGGTCAAAAATATGGAATGAAAAATTTGTGTTCTCGATGACCCCGACTTTTTACAGTGATAGCCCCGACATTGGAACGAGATAAACGCCAATGTTTTTGTGTATAAGGCAAAACATACAGGGGTATTCTTAAAAATCCTGTTTTCACAACACAAAAAACCCTCTTCCTTATATGGGGAAAGGGTTCAATTTGTTCAAAATTCATTAATATGTTCCTGTTTCTCAAGCCATTTCTTCATTTTCTTTTGAATTTTAGGGGATGGAATTTTCATACCTCTTTCAATGTTACTAACGTATGGCGCTGATATCTCCAACTCTTCTGCTAATTGATATAAAGAGAGGTTGAGTCTTTTTCTTGCATTTCTTATTTGCTCACCAATATGATCACTGCTCTTTAGGTTAGCCGGGGCTTGCTTTGTAAGCCGATTGCCAGGGTGAGATCTTTGTTTTTTTTCAATAGAACGATATTGCTCCTTTATGATATCAGGCGGTTCTATTAATATCATCGAATTCAGCCAAATACTGGCCCAGCCTTTATAATCGGCTATCGATTCATCCCATTTTTCATAATGCCATGATGCGATTACACCATCATCCAGTAAAACATCCAAAGCTTTCTCGAAACGTTCCCTAGTACGGGACGGTGTACGGTCATTTAATTTTTCACCGATCGATTCCATTAAGGTACTGGTTTTATTCGGCTGTAAAAAGTCTCCTTTTCTTGCTTGGGTCCTCCAGCGCCAGCTTAAATATCTTGTAAGCCTTTTTTCCCAAAGTTGCTTATAAGGATTATATTGAAGGGCCTTTATCGAAAGAAGGGCGACTTGCCTCGCAGAGCCATTAAGATACTTAGCGAAAACCTTGTCAATCGTGAACGTTATCTTTTTCCTGCAAGTTTCTTCCGATATATCATATTCCACACCAGCACGATCTTTAAAAATAAATGTCCTCCCTTGTAGCTTTGTCTGAACAGGCTTACCATTTTCATAGATGGTAGCTTTGTTAATGTTAATCCAGATGCTTTGTATATTTGTAAGCGATTTCAAAATTTGTTCACGCTGTTTAGGTTCGTAACCACCCCGACGTCCGAATCCACCGAGTTTTGGCTTCAATCCTCTTATTGAAAGGAGGTCATTTAAACAAATTTCCACTGTTTCCTCATTATGAGCAGCCTTTGACAAGAAAAGGCTGCAAAGAGCATCAAAAACATCGACATCAACATCAGATAAAGAGTGGAAACGGTTCCAAGCTTCTTTTACATTCGACTGCTCAAGGGTTGTATGATCGTTCCCAAAAGGGATTATTTGTATGTATCCTTCCGTATTCCCCTTTAATATTGGAGTTGCAGGCCAAGGGTTGTTTTCAATGATTTCGAATTTTTTTTTATAAATTGCATCTCTAACCGACTGATATGGAGCACTATTCATTACAAGCAAATGATCTTGGATTGTAAAGTTGAAAGCAAAATCCCTCATCGTGGATAATAGTACATCCGATGTTTGCAAATCCCTCTTAAAACATAGCAGGTTTTCTATCTTTTCGATCGTATTATTTTCGATATTAAATTCAATCATGATCTTATCGATCCACTTTTTAATATACTCATTAACGATATCTGTTACTTTCGATAAAAATTCAGTGTTTTCAGTAAAATGTTTTGTGAGATGACTGTAAAATAGCTTATTTAATGCTTGATCATCAAGTCTTTCCATTTCATTAAAGCCTATTGTTAAGGCTATTTCCTCAAGGACCCATTCTTTTACCAGCAGTCTAAACCAGCTGTAAAAGTCCTCCCAAACCGTTTTCTCAGCTAAAAAGGTATCTTTTTTTAATTTTTTTTCCATTTGGTAAATTGAATCTTCCATTAAATGTTTATCTTTTAAAATAGCATGATTTCCTGTAGAAATCCTATCATATTCACTTAATAGATAGAATACGACATGTTGGGCAATATGGGATAATGTTTCATTTCTCGCCGTTAACCGCAGCTTGGCAAATAGCTCTTCGTTCTCTTTATATGCATGTTCCCAAATAACAAAACTTTTATTATTCAATCCATCTTTAAAGGTTAGAAACCCTTTCGAATCTTTTAGCTTGTGTGTTTTGAATTTATTATTGAAATCATGAAATTGATTGTTTTGCTCATATATGCAAAGAACCAAAAAATTATTTATTTTGCTTGAACAGCGGTTCGATAAATACTCAAAGCTCCGATTCCTTAGGTTCGGTTCCATTTTCCCACTATGTCTGTCATTGCTATTCAACATGAATACCTCCTAATTCAAACTGCGTCTAAAAACAAAGTACTCAGTGAGTTAGATGAAAAAAATTCGTAAAATTCTTTTAAGCTACTAAATATTTTTAGTCTTTTTATATATATTCCATATAAAATTGAAAAATCCTTCCATGCATTACAAGTGAAACTGCTCCTTTTTCTGAATAAATGTAACTAGTAACATACACCCATTACCTTCTGAATCATCCTTTGCGTAAGAATCAGATTAGGAACGCTTCCACTTTCATCCGTGAGATGAAAATCTCACCATATTCCATATTTAAAGGGATTCGCACCACTTTTCTTATTTATGAACATATCCTGCACGGTAATGAATTAATGTTCATGAATAATTAATGCTAGGAAATTTAACCCAAGACTTTCACCCTTTTCCCAATCGTATAAATATTCAAAAAAATGTCGAGTTGAGTCATCTATCCTTTTACCCTTATACTAGGGAAGAAAAATCGAAGGAGGAATTACACATGAAGAAGGAAATTTCAATTATTGGTGTTCCAATGGATCTTGGTCAAACTAGAAGAGGAGTGGATATGGGGCCTAGTGCCATAAGATATGCAGGATTGAGTGAAAGACTAGAAAACATTGGCTATACTGTCCGTGATGAAGGTGATATTAAAGTAGAAATACAGGAAAGAGCACAAAGTGATATCGACACAAATCTAAAGAATCTGCAGGACGTAGCAGAAGGTAATGAAAAATTGAGTCAAAAAGTGGATGAAGTCATCCAATCCAATCGGTTTCCTTTAGTATTAGGTGGAGATCACAGTATAGCAATCGGGACATTAGCCGGTTTAGCGAAGCATTCTGAAAACTTAGGGGTAATATGGTATGATGCACATGGGGATTTAAACACTGCCGAAACTTCCCCATCAGGAAACATACATGGTATGTCCCTTGCAGTAAGTTTGGGTCTTGGCCACCCTGCACTGACTAACATTGGCGGATATTCTCCAAAGGTCAAACCAGAAAATATTGTCATTATTGGTGCCCGTTCTTTAGACCAAGGTGAGAAAGAGTTAATCAGGGAAAAAGGAATTAAAGTCTATACGATGCATGAGATTGATAGAATGGGCATGACAAAAGTGATGGAAGAATCGATTGCCTATCTGAAGGAACGTACGGATCTTGTTCATTTATCACTTGATTTAGATGGTCTTGATCCAGATGATGCACCAGGGGTCGGAACGCCTGTAATGGGAGGAATTAGTTACCGTGAAAGCCATCTTGCCATGGAAATGCTAGCTGAAGCTAATATCATTACATCAGCAGAGTTTGTTGAGATAAACCCAATATTGGACGAGCATAATAAAACGGCTGAAGTTGCTGTTGCATTAATGGGCTCATTGCTTGGGGAAAAATTACTTTATGGAGCGGAAGATCATATCACTCCTGATTTATTGGCTCATGTTAAATAATCGGACTCAATGTTTTTTATAGAAAAATAGAGAGTTCGTTAAAGTGATAATCCATAGGAAAAAGCCCATACTTCTTTTATGTGCTTCTTCCCCCGTTGACGGATAATCGACTTGAACCAATTTACATCCCTAGTTTCCTGACGCTTGGCTTCCTTTTCTTTATTAAGCGGCGCTTTCGAAATTAATTCTGCATAGGTACCTTTGTTCATTGACTCATGATTCTTTAATGCAGAAGTAATCTCTTTTCGGAGGGAATTCGATACCATCTAAGAATCAAAGCTATTAGACTTGTGAAAACACAAATTCCCTAATAACGTCCCAACATAAATGAAACCGTTTGCACCCATCAGGTAAAGGAGTTTTTCAATGAAAACAGCAGAAAATCAACCAAATGAATTAAAACGGAGCATGAAAGCAAGACATTTATTTATGATTTCAATAGGGGGATGTATTGGTACGGGCTTTTTCATTGGTTCAGGCTATACCATTCATGAAGCAGGAGCATTCGGTGCTATCCTCTCTTACATAGTCGGCGGCTTCATCATGTATTTAACGATGCTTTGTCTAGGTGAACTATCCGTTGCCATGCCTGTTTCCGGTTCGTTTCAGACATATGCGACTAAGTTCATCGGTCCTGGAACCGGGTTTGCCATCGGATGGCTTTACTGGTTAGGTTGGGCTGTTACAGTTGCTTTAGAGTTTTTGGCAGCAGGACAGCTTATGCAAAGATGGTTTCCCGAATCACCCGTTTGGATGTGGTGTGCAATCTTTGCTTTTCTCATATTTTCACTCAACGCCTTATCAGCAAAAGCATTTGGCGAATCGGAGTTTGTTTTTTCCAGCATAAAAGTATTGGCCATCATTCTGTTCATCATCGTTGGCGGTGCTGCCATGTTTGGAATGATTGATATGAAAGGTGGACAAGAAGCTCCATTTTTCTCCAACTTTATCGCTGAGGGTCTTTTCCCCAATGGGATATCGGCCCTGCTAATCACAATGATTACAGTGAACTTTTCCTTCCAGGGCACAGAATTAATCGGAATTGCCGCTGGAGAAAGTGAAAACCCGGAAAAGGTCATACCAAAGTCCATCAAACAAACCGTTTGGAGAACCCTTTTCTTCTTTGTTCTTTCTGTCACTGTATTATCGGCGATGATTCCAAGGGAAAAAGCCAGCATCTCAGAAAGTCCATTCGTTGTTGTACTAGATAGTATCGGAGTTCCGTATGCAGCTGACATCATGAACTTCATCATTCTTACAGCACTATTGTCAGTGGCGAACTCCGGTCTTTATGCTGCGACACGCATGCTCTACTCGCTCTCTAGGGAAGGTATGGCAAGTCCGAAGCTCGGTTTGGTGAATAAGAGAGGGATTCCTCTTAATGCCTTGCTTATTACCCTTGCAATTGCCGGTTTGTCTTTACTTTCAAGTGTAGTAGCTGCCAAAACAATATTTGTCTTTCTTCTCTCCCTTGCAGGATTAGGTGCACAAATTGGCTGGATTGCCATATCGGCCAGTCTTCTTGCTTTTAGAAAATCCTATACCCGCCAAGGCGGAAAGATAGAAAATCTGAAATTCAAAGTTCCGCTATATCCATTCATCCCCATTCTTGCTTTACTAACAAACTGCATCGTCATGATCAGTCTTGCGTTTGTTCCTGAGCAGCGAATGGCCCTTTATTGCGGGGGAACATTCTTCCTTGGATGTTATGCGGTTTATCACTTAAGAGTGAAGAAAAACAAGACCATAGAAACTCCCAAGCAGGAAGTTGAATTAAATGCCGGTAAAAAAATGGTCATTTGATCCTGAAGGCTGAGGAGTTGAGTGAAAATGGTGAAAAGCGATCTTTACAATTCATAAAGATTGCTTTTCAAAGAAGAAAAACCCTGGATGTATTCAACCTAGGGTTTTTCTTTTATTTAATCACCGTTTCCTGCAAAGCTATCCAATGGTAAACCGTTTTATAAATTCTTCCTTTTCCCTTCCGGCCTTTTTTAATTCCCCTAACTATATACGATCAATGAAATATCATCTCCCTGTTATGATAATACGCATATAATAGGAAGTTAAATTTCCAGTTCCATTTAGACAATAAAAACAAGTATAAAAACAAAAAAATCATCTTAATCGATGATTTTATTTTGTGCATATTCCTTTAATCTAGGCAGGATAGGCTCTAAAATTTCCTTGGCTATGTAATCCGTATCCAATCCAATGAAACGTTCACTTTCCATGTCGACCGATCTCGCATTTTCCGGGTCATTACAAAAAATAAACGATATGATTCCGTTATCTTCCGTCATGTCTACATATTTAAATGTAATATCATGTTTCGTAAGACAACTTTCAAACGCAATGCACAATTCATCTATATTTGATTGACTAATAGATGTGAATTTCATATAAATCATCCCCTCTGCTAAAGGATAGCAAAATAAAGCATGAATTTCAAAGCGAAATTCAAGTCCCGGTCTTATGTTCATGCTTTCATCTGACACTTTCGACCAAAGGGAACATGACTTTGTTTGGAATATCACCCATGAAGTCTTTCATGTGGATTTCCCAATAACAAATGAATGTAACCAATCGATTTCATTCAATTACCCAACCTAACCCCGATTTTATTTTTTATCTTACAACAACGATTATTAAGGATTCCCCTAGGCATTACCGCATATTGTATCGCCGGGATATGCAGTTCCACATGAATATTCCATGGCATGTCTCATATCTTTATACAAACACCTTGTTAGGAGTGGGCCAACATGAAGTCTTTTTATAAAGGAACGCTCATTTTGATTGTCGCAGCGTTCTTTGGTGAATGTATCGAATTTTTAGTGAACATGCTCCTGGCCAGGGAATTACACGAAGAGGGCATGGGGCTTTATATGTCCATATTGCCAATTTTCTTTTTGATATATGTGATTGCCAGCCTTGAATTACATATTTCCATTTCAAAATTCGTTGCGGAAAATAAACAGGCAATGCATTATAATCTTATCATTCATGCACTTAAAATGGCTGCGGTCGTCGTATTAGTAATGTGTATAGTCATGCCTTTCATACTTTCCTTCTCATCCATAATGGACAGATACCACCCCTATATAAAATGGCTGCTCATCACATTGATCCCCATAGTTTCCTTTTCATCGATTGCTAGGGGCTATTTCATGGGTGTCCAACAAATGGGGAAGATTGCCTTATCCAACTTTTTAAAAGATATCATTCAATTCGGTTTGCTTTTCCTCATATTTAATTTATTTGAATTTAACCAGGAAAAGTCATTATTAATGGCCTTTTTTGTTTTGATTGGCAGTGAATTCCTCGTTTTTCTATACTTGATCAACCTTTTGATTCTTCAAATGCGAATCATGAGGCGCGGTACGAACTCGCGGACAACCGGTAAACATGCACGACAAAAGTTATTGGAAGTTTCGCTGCCCACCATGGGGTTAAGGATCTTTCATGCGATAACGAATGCCATCCAACCTTTTTTGATCCATACTGCCCTTCTCTCGGCAGGATTCGGTGCGGTAGTGGCTACAGAGCATTTTGGGATGCTGACTGGGGTTGCGATGACGATTGGCTTCTTTCCGGCCTTTATCGCGCATTCCTTAATGATCATGCTCATTCCGAATGTTTCGAATGCATACAAGAAGCAGGATAAGGAAAAATTGAGGGTTTTATTGCAAAAATCGATGTCTTTCACCGTATTATATGGAGTTCCGGCTGTCATTTTCATTTACCTCTTTGCGGAACCTTTGACCTCCCTCTTTTTTTCTTCAACATCTGCCGCATACTATTTAAAATTATTATGTCCTTATTTCCTTTTTCATTTTTTTGTCATTCCCATGCAAGCTTATCTCATCGGCCTGGGTTTAGTGAAGGATGCTTTCATCCATACCGTATGGTCCCATATTGTTGCCTTTTTAATGATGTATATCCTAGGGTCTCAAGCTTCTCTTAATATGGGAGGAATCATTTTAGGAATGAATACAGGGGCTGTATTATTAACTTTCATGCACTACTTGACCATTTGCAAGAAAATCGGCATAAGCATCTTACTGACGAAATCAAGATCCATATCGATAAAGTGAGGCAAAAATCCTTGCTGTTATTGGTTTATTACGATCAAGATTAAAAATATTGAGCCTTTCCCTGTACATATCACCTTCGTTACTGTATATTTCAACATACTTGGGTAATAATCAAGTAAAATGGTTTAAACTAACCATAGAATTGTAATGGAGTGATTTCATGAGTAAAGCGAAGGCTAAGAGTGGAACGGGTAAAGGTACGGGCACTGGAACGGGCAAGAAGGGCTGGAATCGTTGGAAAACAAGTGCCAACAAGAAAAAAAGCGCGAAACCATATATAAGTAAAGGCGTCAAACATTCCAATGACTCAAAAACATCCAGTCATGCTGCAGGTGACAAGACAGAAAAATAATTGCTTGTCCCATATTCCATACAGAATTTATGTTTGTTCCATATTCTCATACAGAGTGTAAAGAAATCTGTATGAGAGAAAATGGTCTTATAGATATAAACCAAGGACGATATCCATATAAAGCATAAGACTACAGCTATTATACATATCATCAAAAAAGACACTCCAAATCCCGGCAGTGTCTTTCATTTTTTAATATACTCTTTTTATCTGAATTGGTTTTTGGGTTTGATAGCATTGATTTTTTTTGGAGTAAACTCTGTACGGAAACCGTTAGTGGCTTTTTTAACAGAGTCTGTAACTGAATGTATCGCTTCACCAACATCCTGAGCAGAATCCAATAATGGTTCAACCGTTTTCATTTTAATTTTTACATCGTCGGTGATTTCATTTGCAGTTTGCAATAGTTGTTTCGATTCGCCGGACAAATCGTGGATGGCATTTCTCACCTCAGTCAATGTTTGATTGGCTTCTCCTATCGTGACCATTCCCTTTTGAAGAGTACTGATTAAAAATACCACCAACCAAATGAAGGCTAAAGCGATCGCTGCCACACTATATTGAATTATCAAGATAAAGCTCCCCCTCTAAATTAAATAGTAGAAACGATTGCTTTAAATAGGTTAGTGAATCCCGGGGTGCCTGTTTTTTTAATGATAAATGATGATACTATTTGATTATTATTTGAACCCCCTCAGTTTCAGTTCGAGTTGAAGGAACTGTCGGAGTGGATAAATCCTTAGGTCCGCCTTCCAAACTCGCTTCTTTCATGGAATTGGTTACATTATGAATCATTTCCCCAACATCTTGAGCAGATTCCAGCAATGGATCGACATTTTCCATCTTCCCTTTAACATCCGCTGTAATTTGATTGGCAGAGTGGATCAATTGTTTGGACTCTTGCGTCAATCCATGTACCGCGTTCCTTACCTCTTCCAGTGTCTTATTTGTTTCTTCGAGTGTTCCCATTCCTTTACGCAGCGTCTGGTTGACATTATATATCAAATACACGACGGCTCCGGAGACACTGGCCACACTTAATTTAATGAACATTTTCATATATCCACTCCTTTCATTTAAATTTATGCACTGCCCCTTCCATTAATTCCCTAAAGTCCGTCGCTTGTCCAATCAGTTTTATAGAAGAACCATTCACCTTATCCTATTAGAAGTTTAAAGGATAATAATAAGGGAGAGACCATATTATAGGAGGAGATTTGTTCTTGTCACATGAGAATTATTCATCTGTTATCCAAACTTTAAATGATTGTATGACCGCGTGTAATCATTGTTATGATGCATGCTTAAAAGAAGAACATGTAAACATGATGGTGGAGTGTATTCGCTTGGATCGGGAATGTGCGGATATTTGCTCTTCTTTAGAACAGGCGATAGGAAGAGGTACACCGTTTATTTCAGAGTTGGCTGCAGTTTGTGCCAAGATTTGTGAAAGCTGCGGAAACGAATGTAAAAAACAAGATCATGAACATTGTCAAAAATGTGCTGAAGCATGCTTTAGGTGTGCAGAAGAATGC
Source organism: Peribacillus sp. NPDC056705 (assembly GCF_043656335.1). Taxonomy (NCBI): domain Bacteria; kingdom Bacillati; phylum Bacillota; class Bacilli; order Caryophanales; family Bacillaceae; genus Peribacillus; species Peribacillus sp. NPDC056705. The sequence continues at coordinate 90,121 of NZ_JBHTYI010000012.1, forward strand.
AGAAAATTAGCCGCTTGATGTAAGGAATAGCACTAAGCTATTCCTTTTATTTATACTTCCCCCTTACCTACCCATTATTTTATTAAACCTATTTAAGGATGATGATAGAATTTATATATTCTAGCGAGGTTTATGTTGAAATTTCATTAATATAAATACATACTTTACAAATGAAATTTGTAATAATACGAAAAACAAATATTGAAAACCGCCATTTTCAGGCACACTAGTATTAAAAACAGGAGGATATTATGACACCTCGTAATGTTCCGGCTAAAGATGATTTAGAAGTGAAAGATACCCTCGCTTCACCTGATAAGGAAAGTGAAGTAGCCAAACTCAATCGATTATTAGGTGCGGTCATGCGATATTTATCAGATGATGAGCAAGAAGAAATTGATATAGAGTATCTTCTCGAAAACACCGAAGGGCTGCGGGATTGGTGGAGCAAATATAGGGAGCTTGATCGAAAACGGGTCGAAGAAGAAATAAAAAATTCCCTGACAGCTCTATCCCTTGAAGAACTTGAAAACATCCGTGAACAAATCCGCACAAAGGAATAATAAAAAAATCCCTGCACTGGGATTTTACCAGATCATGCAAGGATTTTTTTGTTTTCTACCATATACAAAGAAAAAGCATTCCATTCATGTGGAAATCATTTGATTCAAAGACCACTCAATAAACTTAGTTCTAGTTGAACGATCATGGAATCAACTAATGCATTCAATGGATTTAAAACTGTCATTCCTGTCTGAAGTTCATATCTCTTTGCTGCTTCGACCATTGATAGTTGAGCCACCGACAGTGGTCTATTTTCGTTATTAAACTGGTATAGGAAGTTCAAAATTTTCTCGTTATACCTCTCTCCCAATCCCTGCATAATGAATTCAAAGGCATTGTCGATGATGATAACTTCAAAATCCACAGCCCCATATTTTTCAGCATGGGCATTTAAACGTTTGACTGTTCCTTCAACAGTGGCAGGGTTCGTGAATAATATCATCCGCGGTTGCTGCAATTGGCAAATTTGCTCAAAATATGGTTCATCAATTTTAATGATAGGCATGGGTAAGGATAGCTGCTCTTCGTTTAAAATAGCGATGTAATTTGTACAGGTTATCAGAATGGCATCCACTTTACATTCGGCAATCCATTCTACTTGTTGTTTAACCCTTTTTTGAGCATCCGAATGCTTAAAATTTTTATCCGTTGGCACCCGTTGCACCAATCCCGGATCTACAAAATGAAGCCATTCAATATCGAAATTCGAGAATGCGGTTTCTATGTATTCTATATTTGTATGGTGTGCATGCAAACAGCCTATCTTTTTTTTCATGAATCTCCCGCTTTCCACAGACAGTATTCTGATTATTCTAACACAAAAAACCGGCGTTACACTGCCGCAATAAGCAAAAACGATGATTAGCCATAGTCCTCCTGACATCATCGGGAGTCAAAAGACTGCTTTTTAGTATCAGAATGCTCAGTTGGTATGAATCCGGCTCTTGAGCATATATTTATCAAGGCGCTAGCAAGAGACAACATCAGGAAAATTGAACTTCAGTAACCTAATTACTTCTCGACTCAAGTAAAGCATTTGTTTTAGAATAAAAAAATCATTAAAAGGAAAGGCTCTTTTCGTAAAGCTTGTTGTTTTTAAAAACTAAACGATTTAAGATTGATTGGAGCGCAAGTGCGAGACTCCTGCGGGAGCAGCGGGACAGGTGAGACCCCACAGGCGTTTACGCCGAGGAGGCTTACCTCCCGCCCCGCGGATAGCGAGCATCTGTAGGGAAAATCAACCACACTGCTTCACTTGGTAAATAGCAACAAAGTATGCGAAAACAGCCAAAAGAAAAAAGTAAACCGTAATCGTCAGATAAAAATCAATATATTGGGGAGTGTTCACCATTCTTTATTTAATTGCGATTCTTTTCCCTCCATTAGCCGTATTATTAGCAGGTAAACCCATCCAGGCAGTGATTAATCTGGTACTCACACTATTTTTCTATGTCCCTGGTTTAATTCATGCAATCTTAGTGGTGCATGATAAGAAAGCTGATAAACGAATGAAGCTGCAAGCAGCACTCATAGCTAAATCAAAACAAACGACAAAGTGATTTATACAACTGCTAATAACCCGAATGCGGCATTCGGGTTATTACTATCAAAACAATTCGGTTAATTGTATCTGTGCGTCTTTCTAAGTCCTTTATGATAACAAGCATCACATATATGAAAACGCGAGTCATCCGGAAGCCTTTTTCCACAGCGCTTGCATTTTTTTTGATAATTCAACATTTCGTCTTTTAACTGATCATGAACGCCATCACTGATTTCTTCACGGATACGCTCCCAATAAACGGCTTCCGTCCGCTTACCCATCCGATATAAAAATAGTAAATGAAGACCTATCGCTTTGTAAGATAGCTCCAATTCCTCCAGATTTCTAGTCTTGATGATCGGTTCAGGAAGGTCACTGTTCTCGGCAATCGCTTCGACCGTTTCCAGCCACTGTCTGATCAAAGTTGGTTCTTTTGCCGAAAAAGGAATATGCAAGAAACCATATAAATCCATTAAAGAGAAACGCGCTTCGATTTCAGTATCCCTTATAAGTTCGTAAAGCTCCCTTTCTTCCGATAGAGATGCCTTTTTCGTGCCTTTAGGAGGCTCAAACCTCTCCCACATTTCGAAAAATGTCCCTAGGTTCCGGTAATATTTTTGAAAACGTTCAAACACAGCAGAGGTTGGGGCGATAGTGAAGGTTTGAACTGGTTCATCTACTTGTTCCAGCAACTTATTCATGATTTTGATCTCTGCTGTAAATGCTACCTTTCCCGTGTCATAAATTCCTTTTCTACCCGCTCGACCTGCGATTTGTTTGATTTCTTGAGAAGTCAATCTTCTTCTCCGTGTCCCGTCGAATTTTTCATTTTCAAGAAAGACGATGCGGCGTATTGGCAAGTTCAATCCCATACCAATCGCATCGGTGGCAACGACAACTGATGTTTCACCACGATTGAATAACTCTATTTGCCGTTTTCTATTTTCAGGAGGCATACTGCCGTATATCATGCTGACATTATGTCCGCTCTCTTTTAACCGGGACGCGGTTTCCAGTACCTGCCTTCTCGAAAAACAAATGAGGGCATCCCCTTTTTTTGTATACTTCAGTCCAAACTCCCTTTGTTCTACCTCAAGCGGTATTTCCCGTCTGTATTCGTGGAGTTCTAAATCAGCTTCATTCAGAAGGTTTAGAAGCATCAATTTGATATTATTACTCCCGATAATGTGTACTTCTTTCGCATTTGCTTGCGTGATTGCCCTGAACCATGAAAAACCTCGATCTTTATCGGCAATCATTTGGGCCTCATCTATGACGATTACTTCATGGTAGTCTTTCTCATGAAACATTTCAACGGTGCTGGAGACATGTTTAGCTCCCTCAACTGCCTTTTCTTCTTCACCGGTTTTTAATGAACAAGGTACACCGTCCGCATTTAATTTATCAAATACCTCAAGGGCCAACAGTCTTAGGGGAGCTAGATACAAACCGCTTTCCGCTTCTTTCATTTTCTCCAGGGCCTTATGCGTCTTCCCGGTATTGGTTTCTCCGATATGCAAAACATATCTTACTTTTTTTCCTAATGATGGCGTATAGGCCTTACCGATGATGTCATCGATCATCCTTTGCTCTTCTGCCAGCCTCTTGGCTTGCTCTGCCAATACTTCAGCTTTTCTTCTCTCTCTGTTCTCCACGTCTTTTTCGTATATTTCTTCGTGCAATGTTTCATTAAAAGGAATTCCTTCAAGCTTCAGTAAATCAGAAAGGTATTCTTCATGAAGTTCATCGAAACAGGACTGAGACAAATCAGCCAATTCATCGCTTAGTATACCCTTAAGGGCATCAACCGTCAGCCTTTCCCCATATGACTCAAAAAAATCATGATGCAGTGCAGCAGATAGATGTTGCAAGTATTTGCCAGGGGCTAATTCCATTATGAAATCCGAAACTAATCTTTCATACCTGTAGAAGTAATTTTCATATTCATAACGGTTCCTTCCCCAACCGATCAATGAGTGAATATCGCCTGTCAGTTCTTCAAAAAAATCAGTGACCATTAGGTATTCGGCAGCTTGAAAGCCTCCCTCTTCAACCAACTGTTCTTCAAGCAAGTATGGATCGACATATTGGAATTTAGGCTTATTCTTAAGATCTTTTGCCAAAATTCCAGCAATATAATACCTGACATGTAAATATAAAAAAAGTGAGTTACTTTCAAAAAAGCCATTGGCCTCTTCTTGCAATCTTGCGCGTATCTTCCAGCGCTGCTTGGCAAGCCGCTGTTCTTCTTGTCGCCTAAAGAATTTTTCCCTTGCATTTTTATATCTCTTCTCCCAATCTTCTTGATTATCAGCAAAGTTTTTTTTAATCCACGTTAAGCCATCAAACGGGCGATACTTCTTTAATTCGTTCCGGAACATGCTATTGATCAGTTTATGATCTGAGCCTTCCGTTACAAATCCCCTTTCGCTTAAAAACGCCTTTTTTTCCTTTCTTGGCACATCGTTTGATGCTTTATTTAGCCAAACATTTATCCAAATTTGCTCAATAAAAGTAGTCCTGTCTGATATATAAGCTGAATAAGAAGGCATCGTCTCTTGATTCTCTAAATAAAAATCCATATCCTGGATTATTTTTTCCTTTGTATTCTCTATAGCAATAGGATATATACTTTCTAATTTTCCCATAATGATCCCCTTTTGAATTATCCAATATGTACTTTATTGCTTGCTTTTATCCTCCCCAAATTTTTTTTATAAATGAGCGCGATACATCCGTTTTATCAAAATTCATGTACCCTCACAAGTTGCTTTACATTTGAACGCTCCAGGGCAAATTAGAAAAGCATACCAAGCACGCACATCAAAGGTACTCTTCCCATTTCAATTACAGTATAATGCATGATAAATAGACTGATCATTGCCTTAGGCTTTATGGATCATGAAGTGATACCCATCCCGTAAATCCAGAAACGGATATAGAAATTTAGCTGGTTGATAATCCGGCGAAAGAAAATTTAATGATAGTAAAAAAATGCCGAAAATAAAGTAAAGGTCAATTTTTAACTTTTTCATTTACATGATTCATCGATAAAACGAATCCAACCCCTTAATTGAGTTTAGTGGAAATCCGGACTACTGTCACGGTATTCAGATTCCGCTTTTGTGTCTTTGTCGTTCAATATGAAAATAACATCCGGAAAACTAAAAAGACTATAGATAAAAGAGGAGCCTGAGAATGATTCAGCAAGATATCAACTATTATAAGAATTTCGATTCTATCGCTAAAGAAGTATTAGCACTATTAGCCCAAACCATTGAGGTCAATACATTCTTCCTTTCTATATTGAATCCCATCCAGAGTTATATGATCAAATCCTTCAATAGAAATGCAAAGTTGATTTGTGAAGGTGACATCCTTCCTTATAATATGGTTTATTGCAAATTAGTTGTTGAGAATGGTTTGGAACCTCTCGTTATCCCGAATTTGAGGGAACATGAATTGACTAGTGGCCATCCCGCAACGGAGTTTATAGGGAATGGGTGTTTTATGGGAGTCCCCCTAATAAATGAGGGTGAAATCATTGGGACATTATGTGCATTTGACATTAAACCCCATGTTTTTAAAGAATATGATCTGATACTCATTAAGTCTTTAGCAGCTTTGATTAGTCATACCATACTTCTTGAAAAAGGGATTATCAGGGATCCTTTGTCAGGTCTATATAATCGGCACTTCATTGATAATTATTTCGAATATCATAAAGATAAAACAAACGATGAAATGGCCCTTCTTTACATCGATCTTGATCATTTTAAATTTTTCAATGATTCTTTTGGCCATGATGCTGGTGACGACGTTATCAAAAAGGCAGCGGAATGCTTTTTGCAAACCGTTCCCGAAGGCAGTCATGTGGCCCGAATCGGAGGTGATGAATTCATTGTATTATTACATCCATCGCATTGTGAAGATTTAATGATAAACACTCAGCAAAACGCTGAATTATTACTGAAGCATTTATCAACCATGCCCATTCACATTAATGGAAATGATCATTTTGTATCAGCTAGCGTTGGGATAAGTTTTTATCCTCATAATGGTACGGAAATGGAGGCACTTTTAAAAAAAGCGGACCGTTCCATGTATTTGGCTAAAGAGTCTGGACGTAAGAAAATTCAATACTTCCACCAGCAGTGATCATCTGAAAAATAAAAAAACCAGTTCTCCTTAGAGACTGGTTTTCTTTTACCTTAAAAAAATCCAACGTTTAGCTTTCAGCTTTTGTAAAAGCTTGAGCAACTCAGCATTTCCCTTATGTATCCGTTTCTCGGACGGTGAAGCGGAGGGGACTGGGATGTTAACTCTCTCGGGTTTTTTGTTCATAATCTGAAAGACCCTTCCTATTCTTTGATTTTGAATAGTATATGCGGGTTCTCCATGAAATATCATAAGGAAAGGAAAAACCCCCTTCCCTTCTTATAAAACATTTTTTAATCGGCTGAAGCGTGCAGCTTTTTCTTTTTGTTTCATGATAATGCGTTTGTTTTGTTTCATCACTTTTTTAGTGTGGGGACTTAAACCTACATCGGGTATTTTCACCTGTGGTTTGATTACGGCAACTGACACGTCATTGCCCACTTTATCATATATGCTCATTTATCCTTCACCACCTGGTTTTTGTTTTATGACCATATCGAACATCATGATTAATAATGCTATTAATAAACAATCGACTTCTGAAACGAAGCTTTCCGATTTAACGTCAAGGATATAAGGTTCCATCAAAATACTAACAGGCTGCAAAGCCATTTTTTCTTCATCATTATAATACGTATCTTCTCTTTCCAATGTAGCACGGATGGTACTGCCATTCAAGTTCGGATGCCCACTTATCACCAATTGCTTGTCCTGTTCCGTCTTGAAAGGAAGGATTTTCACGTTCATCCCTTCCTTTGCCGCATATGCTTGCAGGAGAATGCTCAAATAAGCCAAATATTCCTTATTCGTTTGATAATACTCAGGTATTCCTTCCTTTTTTAGGAGATGAAACATATTCTTGACCTTTTCCCTATTATCCGTTAAAAGTTTGTCACTTTCCGCAACGGCTTTTGTTGCATAGGATAGCTCGTTATCGCCAATCTTGGATATATACATGCTCAAGAACACAAACATATCAATCAGGATGAATACGATAGCCATAATCAAGAAATTTTTCCACTCATTAAAAATGCTCATCGGATAGAAATTCCAATAAATCAATGCACCCAGTATAAAAATGATATACCAGGTTTTTCGAATCGCTTCAATCCTTTTACTTACCTTGTCTTTATATTTCCAAGAAAGAATGACATAGGCTAATAAAGCAATAAATACTACCCATACAAAGACCCTGAAAAACATTAACAATCGATTTATCACCCTACCCTTCGGCTGCTACATTCCTTATACCGCTCTCTATATTATTCATTATATATACCTCTATTCCCTGCCTAAGACGGGTGAAACTTAAACACTTGTCAGAAGACTTGAGAAAAAACACTCCTCCCAATGTGGGTTTACAGTTAATGAATCATATGTTTCAACGTCCATTGCCCTTGTCTCGGAATGGTTTATCTTAATCATATTTTTAGTGGGACATCATAGTAAATAACCCTATAAATTTTGTGATATGATATGTTTTAATAAAAGGTCTGATTAATACGGGAGGAAGCTATCATGATGAAAATTATTAAGATTCTCATTTCTTCTTTTATATTATTGTTACTTTTCCTAAACCTCTATCCTCCACTTGGAAGACGAACAAACAAAGAAAAAGTGAGAAATTTCACTACAAAAGAGAATTTTGTCAAGGGAAAATTCCAAAATCAGATTCCTGCCAGTCAAGCGATGAGTCTTAAACATACTGGTTCCATTTTACGTGATTTCATTACACCTAATCCAAAAAGGAGGCCCGACCGTCCGATCGTAATGGAAACAAAACAACCTGCATCTGTAAAGTCCAATAAAATCACCTGGTTTGGGCATTCTGCATTCATGTTGGAGTTAGATGGGAAAACCATTTTAGTGGATCCCATGTTTGGCAAAGCGCCCACTCCCTTTCCTTGGTTTGGGAACAAGCGCTTTAGCGGTGATCTCCCTATCGATTTGGATATGCTGCCTCCTATCGATGCCGTCCTCCTCTCACATAATCACTATGATCACTTGGATTATTACTCAATAAAGAAATTAAAAGATAAGGTCAGTCAGTTCATTGTGCCACTAGGTGTCGGTGGTCATCTTGAAAGATGGGGCGTTAAACAAGAACTGATTCAGGAACTTAATTGGTGGGATGAAATTTCATTCAAGGATTTGCAATTTGTTTGTACGCCTGCAAGGCATTTTTCTGGTAGAAGTTTACGTGATGGCAATACCACACTCTGGAGTTCCTGGATAATTAATGGAAAACAAGAAAAGGTATTTTTCAGCGGAGATAGTGGATATGGCAGTCATTTTAAAGAAATCGGCGAAAAGTACGGACCTTTTGATATAACTTTAATGGAATGCGGACAATATGATGAACGTTGGTCAACCATCCATATGGTTCCCGAAGAAACCGTTCAAGCACACATCGATGTACAAGGAAAACGGATGATCCCCATTCATTGGGCTGGGTTCACCTTGTCTTTCCATGACTGGACAGATCCGATAGAACGGGTAACAAAAGCAGGCAATGATTATGGTGTCCAGGTTTGCACACCACAAATAGGCGAACCAGTAGTGATTGGTTCAACAGACTTCCCTCAAACAAGTTGGTGGAAATGATAATGGAACATTAGTTTGTTTAGAAAAGAGGGTCGGAAAATGTTTCTTTCATCAAATGTTGTTCCCGAACCAACTGACCCAAAGCAATATCTTCAACTCCTCAGATATCGTTTAAATCTAAATGTTATACCTAAGTTGATCGGAGCGGATGTGCGAGACTCCTGCTTAGAAAAGCGCATGTCTGGAGCGGAAATCAACGACTACATTGTACCCAGCCATAAAAAACTGTAGACAACCCGATTTTCAGTTTGTCTACAGTCTGAATGGTCCATCCCTAATTGGGACGGACCATTTTCATTCACAATTTCCCTTCATTATATTCCAGTTTCACTTTTATTGAATGCTCTTTCTTCACACCAAAATAATTCGTGCCTATTACACCTAAAATGATTAGTATCGACCCCAAAATATCGTAGATGGTAATCTTTTCATTTAGAATGAGAGCTCCTGCCGTTATCGTGACAACTGTGGAAAGGTTAGCAAATACACTCATTTGGGACGCTTTGATTTTTGTTAGAATCGTATTGGATAATAATGAAGTGGCCAATGAAGCCAATATTCCCAAATACAAAATGGAACTGATGAATTCCATGCTCGACCATGGTGTAAAGAATTCCGCCATCGTTCCTTGTTTTAAGTGGGTGAAGAGCGCAGCCACGTTAAATATGACAAAGCCTGTTCCCATCATGAAGAAGGACATTTCACCTGGCGTATAGTCCTTGGCAAGTGAACGGGTCATCGTAGTGTAACAGGCAGTTGCAATACAGGATAGCAAGATCAATAGCATCCCAAGCATGTCGGAAAAATCGATGGTGCTCCCCTTCATCACAAAAATATAAATGACCCCGACTACCGACAAAAGAATCGAAAGCTTTTGAAATAAAGAAGTTTTCTCCTTCAGGAAATATCCAGCTATCATCAATGTTAGAATTGGGGTGACGGCAGACAGAATTCCAGCATCGGTGGATTGCGAATACTTAAGTCCGAAAGTTTGAAAGGCAAAGAAAAGAGTTGGGAACAACAAGGATAGCGGGATCAGATTTTTAACCGACTCCCAGGTATAGTTCACCTTAATGACTTTAACGGCGACCAGGAGTAAAATGATGACGAAAGAAACCGTGAATCGGAACGCCAAAGTATCAAGCGGATTCGATTCTGCAATCGCCATTTTCGTAAATAAGAAAGATAGGCCGACAATACTTGAATGAAATAGCGCTAACATGTATGCAAATGTTCGGGATTTCATGGCTGCAACTCCTCAACTAGATTACTATATTCCTATTTAGGTATAGTACCCTTTGCATCTGTTTTGCAATCCAAGTTAGAGTTAAAAAATCCTGGTCTTTTTAGGGATATTTTACGAATTTGAAATGTAAAAAGACAACAATGTAGTGTTGATATTTTTATTAGCCTTTTTTGTTGTTTTAATTTGTAAGAACACAGATGGATACCCGTTTATCATGAGGAACAATACTCCCATATTTCATATAGCTTGAAATTATATTGAGGATTATAAATGTATAAAAATATAATTATTAATCGACAATGACAGAGTTATTTGGATAAGGTTCTTCTACTTCAATGCTTTTGTAGGCGATCGGTTCTTCAAAAGTGGTCTGAGGTTTCTGTTTTCTTTTCAAATACATACTAATTGAATAAGTAACACACCCTCATACCTATGTCCCATTAATGAAGAAACAAGATGTTGCCTCCAGTAACTTTCATTTAGTTAGAACTTTGTTGAAGTATAATCATTTACAGTTCATATATGATAAAATTTCAACGAGGAAGCGAGGTATATATATGGTAGTTACTACTTTGATTTTCATTATGGCTGGCCTGGCGGAAATTGGTGGCGGTTACCTGATTTGGCTCTGGTTAAGAGAAGGTAAATCCATTTACCTAGGTTTAGCCGGAGGTTTCGGATTGGTGCTATACGGCATCATTGCAACTTTCCAAACGTTCCCAACCTTTGGACGGGTCTATGCTGCATATGGCGGGGTTTTCCACCGCCCGCCCCGCGGAAAGCGAGTATCTGGAGGGGAAATCAACCACACCGCTTTACTTGGTAAATAGCAACAAAGTATGCGAAAACAGCCTAGAAATTAAAGGGCCTTATGCCCTTTAATTTCTTAGTGTCTAGGACCCCATATAATGACTGAAACCCCGACCAAACAGATTACAGCGCCAATCCAATCGAGCCCCTCGGCGTAAACGCCTGTAGGGTCTCACCTGTCCCGCTGCTCCCGCAGGAGTCTCGCACTTGCGCTCCAATCAACCTTAAATCGTTTAGTTTTTAAAAACAACAATCTTTACGAAAAGAGCCAATTTCTATTACCAAATTCTCCATTTGCAGTGATTCAGCATTGGTGTACGTTACGTTATATCAATTTCTTTTCCTGCCTGATTGCAGTCATGTTGCTGAAATTATCCTAAATGAACCAAATCGCCGCTGCTGCAATGACAACTTCATATCAAGCAGGATCCCGCAGAAAGTAGGAGCGAGTATTCCGCCAATTCTGCCGATGCCCAATGCCCAAACGACTCCTGTAGAACGGATTTCATTCGGATAATACTGGGATACATATGCATTCGTTACGATTTGTGTACCTGTTGTCGTACCTCCTGCAATGGCAATCAGTATATAAAGCATAATCATGCTTGGCTTGAAACTCAGCATCGTGAGGGTAATGAATCCAATGACCAAAAAAGTTACCAGAATCCTCTTGGAACCATATCTGTCTGCAAGCTTCCCTTCAACAATTGCTCAAAAAACTGCTCCAAGGTTTAATACGACTAAAAATGTCAGGCTTGAACCTAATTCATATCCTGCTCCTCCCATGATTTTTGGAAGCCATGTACTCAAGCCATACATTACGAATAAACACATGAAAAAGGCAATCCAGAACATGAGGGTACTTAAAGTCCTCCCTTTTTAGATGCCCGCCTAGATTCACTTGATTCAGGACATTCACCAATTTGCTTTTTGTCATTAAATAATTTATCGACTCTGGCAACAATTTATATAATATGGGCATGAAGATTGATGGGAGTGCTCCGAGCCAAACCACTGCCCGCCAACCAAAGTTCGGAATTAGATACATCGCTCCCATTGATGCGGCAACTCCCCCTAGAGCGTGCCCGCTGAACATGATCGCGACCAGGGTACTTCTAAGTTTTTTAGGAGCATATTCAGTAATGATTGCAATTAGGTTCGGCATGACTCCTCCCAAGCCTAGTCCTGCAATGAAACGTTGTAATCCAAAAGAAATTGGCTCAATCGCAAAACCTGATGTAAATGTAAATACGGAAAAAATGACCGTACAAATCAAAATGACTTTCTTTCTGCCGAATTTATCAGCCAGCGGTCCAAAGACCAACGCTCCTATCATCATTCCAAACAATGCATAGCTGCTGAATAACCCTGCCTTTACAGCAGTTATCCTCCACTCCGCCATCAAAGATGGCAGGATCGTACCAAGCATGAACATATCATACCCATCACAGATGATGATAAAGATACAACTTAATAAAATCTGCAAATGAAAGCGGTAAAATTTTTGTTCATCAATCATTTCAGGCACTTGGATCGTGCGCATTTCCTCCCCTCTTTCTGCTTTTCCTTTTGACATAGCCTTAAGGATGTCCCTCTTTTTTGGTTGAACTCTCATTTAAGGACAACTGATAATGTTGTTATCAACAAATTTATACATATATAGAACTAAGTTCACTATAAATTAACTCGTTTTTTAGAATATTGTCAATAATCAAAGTCATTAGCCAAATTGATCAACAAAAAAGCCCTCTTATCAATGAGGGCTTTTAACGATTAGAGTATAGGATTAAGCGTCCAAGGCTTCTTTACGCTTTCTTTTCCTTGATTCTGTAAATAGATCATATCCAAGATAAAGGATGATGGCTCCGCCAAATAATTTAACATATAACGGAATGTCCGCTACAAAGAAATAAATCATAGAGAATAATGTCCCTATAATGCTTAACCAAAAAATTACATGTTTTAAAATTTTCAAAGTAAGACTCCTCACAAAAGATGAGATTATTTTTTCTAGTTCGCTCCATTTTAAGGAGGAATTAATTATCCGTACCATCATTCTAACATTTATTCTTAACCTTAAGTGTGACTCGATTTGCGAAATTATGAACATTTAAGCAACTTTTCTCAAGAATAGGCCAAGCCATCCAGAAATCTTCCCGCTTATTCTTATTAATTTTCATTTAGAACTATTTCTTCGTCCAAATAGGACAATAAAACAAATATGCATGAAATGACTGCGGAGGTATCCCTGCACTGCATTTCATGCATTTAATTTTACAAGACGTTCATTTTATTGGACTCTACCACCATTTCTTCAGTTGGTTCCAGATGATCACGTTTATAATAAGCCATTTTCGCTGGAACGAATGATAACGCAACCGCGGCAATGAGACCCGGAATAGCGAAGGCGATGAAATTCAGTTGGATGGGTAACGAGATGGATAATAGGAATCCGCCGAGGATTGGTCCGAGCATACCGCCGATCCTTCCGATTCCAGATGCAACCCCTAATGCCGTAGATCTAATATTGGGTGGATAGTACTGGGAAACATAGGCTTGCACAAGATTTTGGGCACCAATGGTACAGGCTCCTGCAATCGCTACCAAAGTGTAAATCACAAAGGAGCTTCCGCCCATTCCCAATAGGGTCAAACTGACTGCCCCAAGCGCATACAACGGCACAAGCATTTTCTTGGATCCATAGCGATCACAAAGTTTAGCGATGATAAGTGTGCCTACGATAGCCCCCCCTTGAAGAACGATCAAGAAACCTAAGCTTGAATTCAGCGCATAGCCTGCCTCGATCATTAACTTTGGTAACCATGTATTCAATCCATATACCATCAATAGGCACATGAAAAAGGCAATCCAGAACATCAGTGTGCTTAATGCACGGGAATCCTTGAATAATCCAACAATCGGCATATTCGCATCTGTTTTTTTCACTTCCACAATTTCATCCTTGATGCCGAATTTGCTCTCCGGACTGACCTTGGATAATACCCTGATCAATTCTTCTTTTTTGCCAATTCTGATCAGATGCGTCGAAGCCTCTGGTAAACGCTTCATCATGAAGGGTAAAAATAACAATGGTATTCCTGCAAACCAGAATATTGATTCCCAGCCTAGTGAAGGCATAAGCAAGATACCTAGTATCGGGGCAAGCATTCCCCCGAATGAGTAACCGCACAAAACGATTGAAACGACCATACTCCGCATCGTTTTCGGTGCATAATCCGTCAATAAGGCAATGACGTTCGGCATGATTCCCCCTAGCCCTAATCCGGCTAAAAATCGGAAAGTCGAAAACATGGTAGGCGTGTTCGCAAATCCACATAATAGTGTAAATAAACTAAATAAAATCAGTGAAATAGCGATTACATTTTTTCTGCCAATCCGATCTGCTAATGTACCAAAGAAAATGGCCCCGAACATCATTCCAAATAGTCCATAGCTCCCCATTGCCCCCGCTTCCACGGAAGTAAGGTTCCACTCCTCCGTCAATACCGGGACAACCGTACCGTAAACGACGAGGTCATAGCCATCAAAAAGGATAATGATAAAACACCATGCCAGCAATCCAAAATGAAAGCGATTGAACTTACTGTTGCTAATTACCTCGGTCGTATTAATTTTAGCCATAAAATTTTCTCCTCTCCATGTGACTCCAGTACTTCCATCCAAATGATAGCGCTTACGTAACCCTTTAAAAAAATATCGACTCACCATCACTTTATACAAATAGTGAACTGAGTTATCTATTTATTATTATAAATGCTAATTATCTGATATTTCAATAAAAATTTTCATATATTTTTCATAAATATCTTAAAATGTTTTCTGATGCTATCGTTTTATACAAAGTTCCGAAAATAAGTAAAAACAACAAAAAACCAGTCCCTTATCGGAACTGGTTTCTAATTATAAAGGTAGTAAGCCGCAATTGCCGTATTCAAGTAAGAAAGTTTTAAACCACCACTCCTCAAAGTGGGTGTTTGCAGAAACAATCCTGTTGTCCAAGTCAGTGACGAGGCATAACATTCCTGTCTCGATATAAAACTCCCTATTACAGCTTAAAGGTTAAAACTTAATTATCATTACGAACAACGCAGCTTGTATAGTTATAATACCGAAATATCTTCAATCTTGCAAGTTTAATTATTCCAAGACAACAAAAAAATTTCTTGTTACACATTAAGCAGGCGGAGCCAAATTAGTCATGCCCAAACGGCAAAATTAATGGCTGCACTCTAATTTCTCAAACTGTCCCCGACTTTCATTGATATCTTTTTAAGGAATAGCATCCTTGGGTAATTAATATTTTCAGATAGAATGTGCAAGATAAAATAAGGACGGAATTGAAAGTGTTTGTCTTGCGAAGATCATCGGATGCTGAACTTTATAGTATATCCTAAATAATATTTGCAAATACATGGAAGGAGTCTATAATATTAACTAACAAACTTGATTGGAGTGACTAGTTATGCTTTCAAACATTGGTTTTCCCGGTTTGATTTTAATCCTTCTTTTAGCTTTAATTGTTTTTGGACCAAACAAGCTGCCTCAAATTGGTCGGGCAGTGGGTACCTCACTAAGGGAGTTTAAGGATGCAACCAAAGGAATAACAGAAGAAATACAAGAGGAATTCAAGGAAGATGTACAAGCTGCAAAAAAAGAATCGATCAAATGAAAAAGACGCCTGCACGCAGCAGGCGTCTTTGATGCGTTTGTGGCGCAGAACCGTCAGGCCACATCCCGACGTTTAGCTAAAAGCATGTTCTACGACTTACACAAATTAGCTCATCGCTTTATTAATATAACATTAAACTTATTTTATATCAAGTGATTTATTGAGCAGCCTGTTACCGGCATCTTGGAATTGTTTTATTTCCTTCATGATTGTTCCTATTCTAAAAACCGCTTTAGGGATTTTTTATAAATATTCTATCGAGTTGTTTATTAAAATATGAATGACCCCGACAAGGTGTTCCATCCAACAAAATCGTTACACTCCATTACAAGTTCATCGTTAATTGAGTCAATTGATCCGAGGAAACGGCCACCTGATTGAACGCTTCATTAATATCATCGAATATACCATTCAGCTCTGTCATTTCCTTTGTGATCTTAATATTCTGCTCTTTAACAGAAAGCATGGAGTGTGCTATTTCAGTAAAAAATATGCCAGTCTCTTTTCCTTGTTTCGTGCCTTTAGTAATTTCACCGCTAACCATGGAAATTGACGTGTTCATGACATCGGTAAAATGAGCAATTCCATTAACCAGTTTCACTACTTCCGAAACTGATTCCTTGGTATTTTCTGAAAGCTTCCTAACCTCACCAGCCACAACCGCAAATCCTTTCCCGTTTTCACCGGCTCTTGCCGCTTCAATCGCTGCGTTCAACGCCAACAAATTCGTTTGCTCCGCAATTGAAGTGATGATCGTGACAATTCGTTCAATTTCCTTTGACGTATTGGATAACTGTTCCATATCTTTGGAGATGATCGTCATTTGCTCTTGCGTTTTTACCAATCTTCCCTCTAATCCTTGTAACAGTTCGACTCCCTCATTTGATTTTCCCTCTGCATGTATGGCAATCTCTGACCCTTTTTGAGTGAAATCATGAATTTCGCCTACCTTATTTGCCATTAATTGAGTGGCTGAACTAGTCTCTTGGCTGATTGCTGCCAATTCCTCTGCATTATGATTGACCTGTAGTTTAATCGTTTCTTTTTCTGCTAAGTTTTTTTGGCGAATCTTCTCATTTTCAAGTTCATATGCCTCTAAAACTATTTGCTGCTCTAAATTAAAAATTTTAGTGACAGCCAGAATGTTTTCTTGATATTGCTCAATATTATTTATATCGGAAATCACATGAATGATTAATGATTGCAATAAATCCTGAAATGCACTCATATACCATTTTGGCTGCAGTCCAATTTGCACATGTACTTGTGCGATAATATAACGCTGTTTAACATACGCATCATCAATAGTACCGCTAAACATTTCGAACATATGGCGATGCAGTGTTTTTTTCAATCTCTCAACAGAACTATTGTCCGAAATGATTTTCATTAAAGAGGGTTCATTTTCTAGATTTTTATAAAAATTCCCTACAATTTGGGTCAAGTGTTCTTTCACTTTTTCCTGTAAAGAACGAATTATGCACAAATCCCCGATCGTCAAATGAATCATGTCCACTTGATTCAATACACTCGGATATTCGCTGATATTGATACCGACTTGTTCTTTATATTGCATATAGTCTATTGAATCTATCTTTTGTCTACTTCTCCATATACTTTTCATGATTGAATTACCCTCCAATTTTTTCTACCCATATATACTATTTCGACATAAAGTCTGTTAATCTTAATTCACTTTGATAAATTTTCCTCATTCACACAAGACTTATGAACTATTTATGTCCAAACAAAAAAACACTCCAGGGAGTGTCTCAGAGAAGATTATGAAATAATTCATCAATATTATTCTGACCATTCGTTCACCAATCGTTTGACGTAATCAAAGTACATCACTATACTTATTAAGTCTTAAAAAAAGTATGGGAATTATGCTTACTAATTGAAGAAGGTGACATTCATGGATTTTACAATTACCTATCTATCTTTTTATCTAATCCAAGTTGAAGGAAAAGGCGATCAGGCTGATAAGCGTTTTAAACATTTCCAAACACTTGATACCCAAGAATACGAGGAAAGTCCTCTAAAGGATTTTTTGGATGGGGAATTGATGAAGATTTCCAAGCGAAAAGTGGACCGTCATCCTAAAACTGAACAAATACCGACGAAAATCGGTTCTTTTATTGTCGAAGAAGGGCATTCACTTGATTCCAACCCTAATTACAATGTATTTAACCGTGTTCGCTATGCCAAAACGAAAGAGGAATTCCAAGAGGAAAATGAACAATTCACGCGGTCTTATATTGATACAAGTGCCGTCCGTGGCGGTGTCTTCATAATTGCTTCGGCTAAATTATCGAAATATCTTGATGAACCATTCGTATTCTTATTAAAATGTGATTTCGAGCCTAAAGTTGCTTCCATTTCGGATGAACGGACCTTGATTAGGCACGTTGAAATGGCAATCACCACTAAAAATATGAAATCCATTCAATACCCCTACATGCCCGAAGAAGGAATGGTCGAAGAAGGCGAACTGAAAATCCACCAGGCCTCACATGCCCGCTACTTCGAGGACTTCTTGAAATTCGTCGAATATGGTGAATCGATGCCGGAAATCATGAAAAACCAGGTCATCCACATGGTCCACGAACATGTATCCGCCCAATTCGAAGAAAACAGTGACGAACTGCAGAAATTCGAACAGGACCTGGAAATCTGGGAAACGAGTGAAAAGCGTGAAATTCAGGAACGTCTTGAAACCCATCAGGTCGTCGAAGCCACAGCTCAGATTGTCGAGCATACACCTGAAGCCGAACTGCGAATGAAGCTTGGCAGTACATCCATCAAAGGACTGCTGGCCGATTTCGGCGAAAGCATCCATTTAGGCAAGATTAACGGGAAGTATGTATTGATGATTGAATCGAATACAATAGAGTTCGATAAAGGCGTTTCGCCGATTGAATTTCATAGGCCGGATGATTTGATGGAGATTGTGGAGCGGATTAATAAGAAAAATGTTGGGGAGTAAGAGGTAATTTGCTAATTAGTGACCAATATTGTGACCGCTCGAAAGTGTAAAAAGATACTGATAATAGAGGGTTTATTACCTTTTAGTGACCGCATTAGTGACCAAAAAATTATACTCTTTAGTTTGTGTAGGTTTCCTATATTCAACAAATTTTACCACGTAAAAAAAAAGTCAGTGACATTGAAAATCACTGGCTTGGTCTTAAATATATATATTTTCATTATGTTGATTATTCTCCATCTTGGTTTTTGAATAATTTTTTGGTAAAGAAGTACAATATCTTTAATTTGAAATCAAGATTAACTCTCCATATAAAATACAATTAACAAAAAAGGAAACACTTGTATAAAAGCGTTTCCTTTTAATATTTATCAAGGAACACGATTTTGAGTCGTGCTAAATAATGTTAAATTCCCCATTTGCGGAGATATCCCTTTAAAACCATCATATTTCTCCCTCTTTTTGAACCGCGCAATGGGGAAACAAGCAAAGATTAGTCTCAGAACCATGAAAAACCACCAAAAAAAGTAAATTCCTAATCAAATGGCAACCCCAAAGAGAACCACAAGCATAGAATTTCCAGATTCAGTGCCACTATGGTTTGATACTTATATCTTTCCGCTAAACTCCCACAGCCCAAGCTGCCCTTTTGCAGGAATATATTCATCGAGCATCCGCATGTCCTCAATTTCCCAGGCATAGCCGCCAACTCTGTAATCCCCTAAAAACAAGTCGTTCCCTGAAATAACCCGACTATCTTCTAAGACCGCCCAGTTACCATTGTTTTCTTCTATTTTCAAACAGTTTTTCAGCTTGCAGACTCCAATTATCATTCCGGTCGGCAGATTATCTTCTGTATACCCATGCTTAGCCAGCAGCTCGGCGACTCCATCCAGTCTACAGGCGGGCTTATCTACCTTTTTGCTCGTATGAATAGCAAGAGGACCCCGATAATGCGTTCTCCAAGTCCTTGTTTCATATTCGGCTTCCCTAAGGACAAATAAGCTTGCCCAAGGCTGGATCATCGACAGTACTTTCATTATTAATCCCCCTGCTCCTGACATCATTAAGTTAATTGGTTATATTGTTCCCTTGAATAAGGATAATATAGACTGTATTTAGATTTAATGTTCTCTTTTGCCATAAAAAAAGACAGCTAACCAAAATGTACGCTGTCCTCGTGATCCTAACTATATTTTGTTGCAACACTAAGTGCATGTGGATATAATAGATGCTAGTGCATTATTTTGGCAGTTCTACAGTAAATTTTTCTAAACTTTCACTGTCGATAAAGCTAGAAAAATCGAATTGTAGATCAGTTTTCTCCTGCTTAAAATCAGCTGTTTTTTCCTTTGTTTTGTCTATTAACTTGTGCTTAACGGCAGCTCACTAGGGAATACCCTAAAAAAGGCAATACTAAAGGCACCTTGCAACATCGAATTTTTTTCCATACTATAAGGGTAAGGAAATTCCATATTTAGTTTTATAGGATTATTGATTTAAAATGTTTGGAGGCAGGGTATTGCGAGTACCTTGTCTCTTTTTTTTCATTCGAATTAACTTCGTACCCTTTTTTTATTTATATTTTCAATCAGTGAAAACTCTTTGTGCTTTTTGATAACGTCATCAGAAAACAAATTTACATAGTGCTTTACCATTTCCATTGATGTATGTCCTAAAATTGCTTGAAGTTCAAAGATACCAGCAGATACTTCTACAGTAATCGAGCAAAAGTATGTCTGAATTTATGACAAGTAGCTTGGATATTTATCGCTTTACCGTATCTGGATATTTGCGATTGCATCTTTTATTTATCCTGATCTTCATCTTTATCTTGCTCATCACTATCAGTTTTCTTATTTAATTTATCATCAACTGATTCTGTATCAGAAATTGCACTTTCACCGAACCAAATCCCAATTCTTTCTTTTGCATTTAGCTTAACTTCCTCATCGATAAACATTGAAACAGTAATCAATGCTCCAAATAACCCTGAAAAATCATCAGTATATCCACCTGGCACTAGGTCAGGAATTAAATCAATCGGAAGTATGAAATATCCCAATGCACCAACAATTACTGTTTTTGCCCAAACAGGAGTAGTTGGCTTTTGAAGTGTGTAAAACAATAGCAAAGCTACATAAACAACTTTAACCCCTGCTTTTTTGCCGAATTTTTTAATCTTCTTCCAAAATGAATCTTCAGAAAAATTATCTGAGTATTTAGTTGTATCTATTATAATCTCCCCCTATTCACCATCGATATTTTACCATATTAACAGGAAATATACCCTAATTTCATCCAACCTTCTGCAATACATCAAATCTTTACATAATTAATATATTTGTTGAACTTATATATTTTATAATTAAATTACAATTTAATAATTCATCATCATATGGAGGGTACAATCATGGAAATAAATGAAAGGC